>NCDY01000072.1 GCA_002280405.1 Rhodobacterales bacterium 32-66-9
GCCTTCACGGCGGACACCCTGACCGGCATCCGCCGGATCCTGGTCCCCTTCCTCGACCCCTCGGAAATCACCGCCGCCCGGACAAAGCTGACGCCCGCTCTCGCCGAAATCGGCTTCACCGAAGACAGCAAAGGCGAACCGAACGGCACCCTTTACCTGCGTCGCGAATAGCCACTGCCCTTCGACCCTTGCCCATTTTCCAAATACTCCCGCCGGAGGCAATGCGCCCGAGCCGGTTGGCGCCCCGCGCCAGAGGCGAGACAACAGGCTTGCGCCGCAGGCGCTCATGTTCGCAACCGTTCCAGAAGCACCGCCATCCGGCACAACAGACCACCGCTGCCACAGGCGCCTCCCTCCCCCCTCTGTGGCGGAGGGATGGGGTGGGGGGCGACGCTTGCCGAAGGTCACTCCACAACCGATTCGCGCCTGTCTCCCAAAGGTGGTTAACCCCGCGCCCGCGCAGACGACAGCCATTCGGATTCCACACCGGGTCCGGACAGAAATCAGGCCAGGACTTCTGTTCCTGTTCAATGGGTTAATCCCACTCCCGCCGCCCTGTCACCGTGCGCCCTCGCCCTTGCCCACCCCCTCTTGCACCCGGCCCGCATTCGCCTAAGCTTGGCTTTGCCTCGGGGTGCCTGTCACAAGGCTGAGATGCGCAAGCGAACCCGTCGAACCTGAACCGGATCATACCGGCGGAGGGAAGGTGTATGGGTTTCTCCATCCCCGACCAATCCGTCGCATCATGGAGAAAGACATGCTAAAACAGCTCCTTGCTGCGGGCCTTCTGACCATCGCAACCCCTGCGCTGGCTCAAACTCCCGTTCTGACTGTCCTGACCTACGACAGCTTCGTCTCGGAATGGGGCCCCGGCCCTGCGGTGGAAAAGGCTTTCGAGGCGACCTGCGCCTGCGACCTGCAATTCGTCCCCGCAGGTGACGGCGCGGCCCTCCTCGCCCGCATCCAGCTGGAAGGATCGGCTTCTGATGCCGACGTGGTCCTCGGCCTCGACACCAGTCTCATCGCTGCGGCGACTGCAACGCAACTCTTCGCCCCTCATGGGAAAAATCCGAAACTTGACCTGCCCGTCGATTTCGCCGATCCGATCTTCCTGCCCTTCGACTGGGGCTGGTTTGCCTTTGTCTACGACAAGACCAGGCTCGCCGAGGCCCCGAAGACCTTCGCAGCCCTCGCCGCCTCCAACCTCAGGATCATCATTCAGGATCCCCGGTCCTCCACCCCCGGACTTGGTCTCCTTCTCTGGGTCAAGGCCGCCTATGGCGACCGGGCTTCAGAAATCTGGACGGCCCTGGCCGACAACATCGTCACCGTCACCCCCGGCTGGTCCGAGGCCTATGGCCTGTTTCTTGAAGGCGAGGCCGACATGGTCCTGTCCTACACGACCAGCCCCGCCTACCACCTGATTGCCGAAAGCGATGATACGAAGGCTGCCGCGCTGTTCGACGAAGGCAACTACATGCAGATCGAAGTTGCCGGGAAGCTCGCCGGCTCCGACCAGCCGGAGCTTGCGGACAAGTTTCTGGACTTCATGCTGACCGACGCCTTCCAGTCGGCCATTCCACAGACCAACTGGATGTATCCCGCCGTCACTCCTGCTGCCGGCCTGCCCCAGGGTTTTGACGCCTTCCGCCCGAAGAAATCGCTTCTCCTGTCACCCGGGGCGGCGCAATCCGTCCGCGATGCCGCCCTCGCCGAATGGCAAGCCGCGCTCGCCCGCTGAACCCGGCCGCCCGGGCGCTGGCAGTCCTGCTGCTGGCGCTGGTGCTGGCGCCCCTGGCCGCCGTGGCATGGCGCGGGGCGGACCTGTCGCTTGTCCGGGCGGACTGGTCCGCGGTGCGGTTCTCGGTCACTCAAGCCGTTCTTTCCGCGGCCTTTTCCACTCTTCTTGCCATCCCTGTCGCCCGTGCCCTTGCCCGCCGTCGCTTTCCCGGGCGGGCAGGGCTGATCACCCTGATGGGAGCGCCCTTCCTGCTGCCCGCCGTCGTCGCCGTCCTTGGTCTTCTCGCGGTCTTCGGCCGCTCGGGTCTTCTGAACAGCGCCCTCACCGCTGTCGGCCTGCCGCCGATCTCGATCTACGGCATGCAGGGCGTCGTTCTGGCGCATGTCTTCCTGAACCTGCCCCTTGCAACCCGGATGATCCTGCAGGGCTGGCTTTCCATCCCTGCCGAGCGGGTTCGGCTGGCGCAATCCCTCGGTTTCGGTCCGTCCGACACCTTTCGCCATCTCGAGGCCGCGATGCTGCGCGACGTGCTGCCCGGCGTCGCCACGGTGATCCTGGTGATCTGCCTGACCAGTTTCGCCGTCGTGATCACACTGGGCGGCGGGCCGCGGGCCACGACGATCGAACTGGCAATCTATCAGGCGGTGCGCTTCGAGTTCGACCTCGGCCGGGCTGCCTCACTGGCGGGGCTGCAGCTGCTGATCGGCGGGCTGGCGGCGCTAGCCGCCTGGAGGCTTGGGCGGCCTGCGGGGTTTGGCGCGGGCCTGGATCGGGACCTGCCGTTCGCCGCGCCGCCCGGCTGGCGACAATGGGGAGACGCGGGGGCACTTGCAGCCGTCACCTTGTTCATGATCCTGCCGCTCGCCGCGGTGGCCCTGCGCGGACTGCCCGGCCTGTCGGACCTGCCGCACTCGGTCCTGCCCGCCGCCGGCCGGTCGATACTTGTCGCCGTGCTGTCGGCGCTGCTTGCGACGACTGCCGCGCTGGTGCTGGCGCTGGCCTCTGCCCGCCGCCCAAGCCCCGGGATCGAGGTGGCGGCCACCTTGCCGCTTGCCACTTCGGGCCTCGTGCTTGGGACCGGTCTTTTCCTGCTGGTCCAACCCTTTGCGCCACCGATGCGCCTGGCGCTGCCGGTCACGATCCTGGTCAATGTCGTGCTGTCACTGCCCTACCTCTACCGGATCCTCTTGCCCGAGACCCGCGCCTTGCAAGCCGGTTATGGCCGCCTGGCCGACAGTCTGTCGCTTGTCGGCTGGTCCCGGTTGCGCTGGCTGATCCTGCCGCGCCTTGCGCGTCCCCTGGGCTTCGGTGCCGGAATTGCCGCTGCGCTCTCGATGGGCGACCTTGGCGTGATCGCGCTTTTCGCCGGAGAAAGGCAGGCAACGCTGCCGCTTGTCGTCAGCCAGTTGGCCGGTGCCTACCGGATGGAGGCAGCCGCCTCGGCCGCGCTGATCCTCGTTGCCCTGTCCTTTGCCCTGTTCTGGGTTTTCGACGCCGGAGGGCGCCATGCTGCAGCTTGACCGACTGACCTATGCGCAGGCAGGGTTTCAGCTCACAGCCGACTGGTCGGCACCTCCTGGCAGCCGCATCGCGATCATGGGGCCTTCGGGAGCGGGAAAGTCCACCCTGCTTTCGATCATCGCCGGTTTTCTGGCCCCGTCGGCAGGCAAGCTGCGCTGGATGGGGGTGGACCTGACGACGGTTTCTCCGGGCGAGCGACCGTTGACCATCCTGTTTCAGGATCAGAACCTGTTCCCGCACCTGAGCGTGTCGCAAAATCTGGGGCTGGGCCTGCGTCCCGATCTGCGGCTTACCTCGCCCGAGCGTGACAAGGTGGACGTTGCCCTTGCGCGCGTCGGCCTGACAGGCCTGGGGGCGCGACGCCCGGCGGAATTGTCCGGCGGGCAGGCCAGCCGCGCGGCACTTGCACGCGCGCTGCTGCGGGCCCGGCCGATCCTCCTTCTGGACGAACCCTTCGCCGCGCTTGGCCCCGCGCTTCGGGCAGAGATGCTTGCGCTGGTGCGGGACGTGGCGGAGGCGACCGGGGCGCTGGTCCTGATGGTCACGCACGACCCGCAGGACGCGCTGTCTTTGCAGGGGATGACGGCCTTCGTCGCCGAGGGAATCGTCCAGGCCCCGATCCCGACGGCAGAGCTTATGGCCCATCCCGCGCCGGCCGTCCGGGCCTACCTTGGCCGGACATGAAAAACCCCGCGCGCGGCGGGGTCTTCCGAACCGACCGACCGGCGCAAAGGTCAGGCAGGCTGCCCCTTGCCCTTGACCCCGGCCCAGATGCGCTTGTTGGTCAGGTAGAGCAGCGTCGACAAGAGCAGCAGGAACAGCACGCTGATGAAGCCCGCCCGCTTGCGGTCCATCAGCTTCGGTTCGGCCGTCCAGGTCAGGAAGGCCGAAACATCCTTGGCCATGTTCTCGACCGTCGCCGGAGTGCCGTCGGCATAGGTCACCGCATCTTCCGCCAGCGGCGCGGGCATCCTGATCCAGCTGGAAGGAAAAGCCATGTTCTCGTAAACATACGAGCCATACTCTTCCTTCTCCTCGCCGGTGTAGCCGGTGAGGATGGAATAGATGTATTCCGGCCCGCCCATGCCCTTGAACAGCTGGTTGATCCCCGTGCCATAAGGACCCTTGAAGCCCGCGCGGGCCTTGGCCATCAGCGAAAGATCGGGCGCGCCCGCGCCGGTGTTGGCCGGGAAGTTGTCCGTGGGCAGGCCCTCGCGGTCCTCGCCGGTTTCCTTGTCGGTCACCGTGAACTGCGCCGCATAGGCACGGACCTGGTCTTCCGGCAGACCGGGGCCGCTTGCGTCCGACAGGGTGCGCATCGGGACGTATTTCAGCCCGTGGCAGGCCGCGCAGACCTGGGTATAGACCTGTAGCCCGCGCTGCAGCTGGAACTGGTCGAACTTGCCGAACGGTCCCTCGGAGGCGAAGGGCACGTCGGTGATCATCTGCTTCTCGGCCATCTGCGCGAGGGCAGGAAAGCCGGAAACGAGGGCTGCCGCTGTGGTGAGTGCGATCTTGCGGAACATGGCTCCCATTTCCTCTTACTCGGCCGCGATGGTCTGGGTCCCGCCGGTCGTCGGCGAGTGATGGGCGTTGAAATCTTCCTCGATGGTCGCCGGCTGGGCCAGCGGCTTTTCGATCACGCCCAGAAGCGGCAGGATGACCAGGAAGTAGGCGAACCAGTAGGCCGAGGCGATCAGGCTGATCGTGGCATACGGCTCTTCGGCCGGCATGGCACCCGCCCACATCAGGACGATGAAGTCGATCACCAGAAGCGCGAACCACCATTTGAACATCGGCCGATAGCGGCCCGACCGGACAGAAGACGTATCCAGCCACGGCGCCAGCGCCATCACCGCGATCGCACCGAACATCGCCAGAACGCCGAAGAACTTGGCGTCGATGATCCCGAAGGACAGCCAGTTCGCCGCGATCACGACCCAGACATCCGCCGTGAAGGCGCGCAGGATCGCGTAGAACGGCAGGAAATACCATTCGGGCACGATATGGGTCGGCGTCACCAGCGGGTTCGCCTCGATGTAGTTTTCAGGAGCGCCAAGGTAGTTCGGCATGAAGCCGACGACGGCGAAGAACACCGCCAGGATGACCGCCAGCGCGAACAGGTCCTTGATGACGAAATAGGGCCAGAACGGCAGGGTGTCACGCTCGGCCTCTTCCTTCGAGCCGCGGCGCACCTCGACCCCGGTGGGGTTGTTGTTGCCGGTGGTGTGGAAGGCCCAGATGTGCACGGCGACCAGCCCTGCGATGACGAAGGGCAGAAGGTAGTGCAGGCTGAAGAAACGGTTCAGCGTGGGGTTGCCAACTGCCGGACCGCCCAGAAGCCAGGTCTGGATCGTGTCGCCCACGCCCGGAATTGCGCCGAACAGGCCGGTGATCACGGTCGCGCCCCAGAAGGACATCTGGCCCCAGGGCAGGACATACCCCATGAAGGCCGTGCCCATCATCAAGAGATAGATGATCATGCCGATGATCCAGGTGATCTCGCGCGGGGCCTTGTAGCTGCCGTAGTAGAGGCCGCGGAAGATGTGCAGATAGACGGCGAAGAAGAACAGCGAGGCCCCGTTCATGTGCAGATAGCGGATGAAGTAGCCGCCGTTCACGTTGCGCATGATATGCTCGACCGATGCGAAGGCCATGTCGACCTGCGGGGTGTAGTGCATCGCCAGGATCACGCCGGTGACGATCTGCAGGACAAGGGTGAAGGTCAGGACGATGCCCCAGATCCACATCCAGTTCAGGTTCTTCGGCGTGGGGATCATGATGGTGTCGTAAAGCAGCCCCACGATGGGCAGGCGGCTGTGCAGCCAGCGCTGACCTGCGGTCTTGGGCTCGTAATGATCGTGCGGAATTCCGGCCATGGTGCTGTTCCTCACCCAAGCTTGATCGTGGTTGCGTCCAGGAAGGTCGCCACCGGCACCAGCAGGTTGCGCGGCGCGGGTCCCTTGCGGATGCGGCCGGCGGTGTCGTAGTGCGATCCGTGGCAGGGACAGAACCAGCCACCGAAGTCACCCGCGCCGTTGCCCAGCGGAATGCAGCCCAGATGGGTGCAGACGCCGACCATCACCAGCCATTCCCCGGCCTCGTCCAGAGTGCGGTTCGCGTCCGAGGCATCGGTGCCCGGCTTGTTGACATTCTCCGAACCGGTGTCGGGCAGGTCTGTCAGCGCGGTATCACGCGCAGCCTGGATTTCCTCGGGGCCGCGGCGGCGGACGAAGACCGGCTTGCCCAGCCATTTCACCGTCAGCTGCGTGCCGACCTCGACCGTCGAGACATCTATCCTGATCGAAGCCATGGCGCGCGTGTCGGCCGAAGGATTCATCTGGTTGACGAGCGGCCAGACCGCGGCGCCGGTGGCCACGACCCCGGCACCTGCCGTTGCGTAATACAGGAAGTCCCGCCGAGTGCCTTCGCCGGAAACCGGGCCTGTGCCTGCATGATCGTCTGCGTGGGACACGAGATCTTCTCCCCTTTCAGGTCGGACAAACCGACCCATATGGCTGTAGGGCCATGGAAATCCATACCCCGCTGACCGCGTATCTAGCCAAGCCTTGCGGCCTCGTCCAGCGGACAAAGGCGCGCAGGCCCGTATTTTCTGTGCCTTGGGCCGTGCCGCGTGCCTTGCCCGGCGCGACTTCAGGCTGGCGGGGCGGTGGCCTGCATCGCCGGGCGGGCGCGGAACGTCGTCCACCAGTCCGCAAGCACGGGATGGCCGGCACCCCAGGCCCGATCCGGATGGCGCAGGTCAAGGTAGCCAAGTGCGCAGCCGACGGCGATCTGACCCATGTCAAGCGGGCCGGACAGATGGCTGATCCAGCGCTGCTCAAGGGCCGCGAGGGCGCGGTCCACCTTGGCCCACTGCGCCTCGATCCAGTCGGCGGACCGCTGTGGCTCGGACCGGAGGGCGGTTTCGAACCGCATGAGCAGGGCAGCCTCGGCGATGCCGTCGGCAGTGGCCTCGATCACCAGCGTGTCCCAAAGGCGCGGGGCTGCCGGGTAAAGACCGGCCTGCAGCGTGTGATCGAGATAGCGGGTGATGACCCGGCTGTCGTAAAGGGTCGGGCCGTCGTCCCGTTCCAGTGCCGGGATCTTGCCCAAAGGGTTGCGGTCGACCGGCATCGTGCCGGGTGCAAGCGGTGTTCCAATGGCGGGAATCAGGGCGACCTGGTCCAGCGCCCCCGCTTCATGCAGAAGGACCACGACCTTGCGGACGAAGGGCGAGGTCGGGGCGTGATAAAGCTTCATTCGTCGGTCTGCCGCAGCCGCAGGCGCGCCATGAGACCGGCGTCCAACTCCCAGGTCGTGCCCCGGAAGCGGATCATCCGGCGGAGGCGGGCGCTGGCGTTGGTCTGGGCGTCATCGGCCCGGTCGGCGGGGCGGTGGATCGCGACGCCCTCGCCAAGGTCATCCAGCGCGTCCTCGGCCCGCTGGTCGGTGCGGCCGGGGTGGGTCCGGGCGCGGACCCAGCGGGTGACGGCATAGCTGGTCGTCGCCACAAGGCCAAGTCGGAGGACGATGGGAACCAATGGGGCAAGTGGCACGGGCATGGGGACCTCCGGATGCAGGTGCGTAGAGTATGGCCAGAGAAGGGTTCTGTAAACAGGCGCGAGAGGCGGTCCACCCGTGTAAACCCATCTGTTCCATGGAAAATCAATGGGTTGCGGATGCCCGTTGGCGCGGAGTTTTATCTTGTTTCGGCCTGCAATCCATCGCGCATCAGGGCCGCCACAGCCTGCGCCCCGGCGTCACCCTGGGCCAGAACCGCCGCCGCGCGGGCGCGGATTTCGGGCGATTTGTTCTGGTTCAGCTTCCAGGTGCCTTCGACCGAGGTGACGACAAAGCGGAAGGGCAGGATCATCCGCATCATCCGGGGCATCGCGCCGTCAGTCATCTTTTCGCTGGTCCAGGGACGTTTGCCCATGATTCGGTTTTCATGCTCGGCTGACAGCGCATCGACATGCGGCTGCAGCGCGTCTCCCGGCAGCGGCTCCAGCGTCCCGCGCAGATGGACGGCGACATAGTTCCAGGTCGGTACCTGGTCGGGAACCTGATCGTGCGGGCCGTACCAGTCCGGAGAGATGTAGGCATCCGGTCCCGAAACGACGAGCAGCGCCGGGGCGGGCAGTCGGGCACGGCTGATCGGGTTCGACCGGGCAAGGTGCAACTCGGCAAAGCTTGCGTCGTGGCTTAAGAGGAACGGCACATGCGAGGCATGGGGCCCATCGGGGCCGTTGACCGTGAGAACGCCGAAGCCCCGGGTGCGGGCGAAGGCGAGATTTTGCTCGCGCGGTTCCTGACGGAAGGCGGGGTTGGGGTGCATCGGTGATTCCTTCGGCGCGCTCTGGCCTGGCAGGACAAAACCCTTCGAAGGGTTTTGCAAATCCTTTCGAAAGGATTTGTCGTCACTGCGCCTCGTGCGTCCTCGACGATCAGGCAAAAGCGAAAGGCCGCCAAGGTTTCCCTGTGGCGGCCCAAGATTCCGTTTCGCGGCGCGGATCAGCCCTGGCGGGCCTTGTAGCGCTTTTGCGTCTTGTTGATCACATAGACGCGGCCCTTGCGGCGCACGACCTGGCAATCGCGATGACGCGTCTTCAGCGAGCGGAGCGAGTTCGCAACCTTCATCGATCTTCTCCTTGTTCGCGGCGCGTCTGCGCCAGTGAAAACAACGTGCCCCCATCGCTGGAAGCGGTGAATGGTGGGCGGTACTGGGATCGAACCAGTGGCCACTACGATGTCAACGTAGTGCTCTACCGCTGAGCTAACCGCCCACTTGGCCGGTGCGTGCCCCTGCCCCTTCCGGTGAAACGAAAAGGACGCGGGGCGAACCGCGTCGGTCGGCTGGGTCTATACTGACAAGCGCCCGGGCCTGCAAGGGGTTTTGGCTTTCGCGAAACTGCGGCTATATCGAGGAGAGCAAGACGGAGTGCGCTTCTTGTCGCGGACCGAGACCGAGGCCTATGTCCTGACCCGCCCGGCCAGCCGGCTGTCGCCGGTGATTTTTGCCTCGCCGCACTCGGGGTGCGACTACGACCCGGACTTCCTTGCGCAAGTGGTGCTGGACCGGCGGTCAATGCGGTCCTCGGAAGATGCCTTCGTCGACCGGCTGTTCGACATGGCGCCGGAGCTTGGGGCTCCGCTTCTGGCAGCCCGGGCACCGCGGGCGTTTCTGGACCTCAACCGGGCGGCGGATGAGCTTGATCCGGGCGTGATCGAGGGAATCGCGAGAGCCCCGCACAATCCCCGCATCTCCTCGGGGCTCGGGGTGATTCCCCGCGTGGTGGCGGGGGGACGGTCGATCTATCGCGGGAAGCTGACGCTGGCCGCGGCCGAGGCGCGGCTGCGGCGGTTCTGGCATCCCTATCATCAGGCGCTGGCGGCTCTGGTCGAGGAGACGCGGGCGGCTTTCGGGCAGGCCGTGCTGATCGACTGCCATTCGATGCCGCACGAGGCGATCGAGGCGCATACGAGGCCCGGCCAGCCCCGGCCGGAGGTGGTGCTGGGCGACCGCTTTGGCGCGACGGCGGGGCGCGATGTGATGGACCGGGTCGAGGCGGCGTTTTCGGGCGCGGGGCTACGGGTGGGGCGGAACGCGCCCTTCGCGGGGGCCTATGTGGCGCAGGCCTACGGGCGGCCGTCGCGGGGGGTGCATGTGGTGCAGGTCGAGATCGACCGGGCGCTGTATATGGATGAGGTCCGGGTGGAGCCCTTGGCGGGGTTCGAGGGGTTCCGGGAGCTGATCGGTGGCGTGGTGGCCGAGCTGGTGCAGCCGCCGGGGGTGGCGCTGGCGGCGGAGTAGGGGGCGTTGGGGTGCCCACGCGTGGGCAGGTTTTTGGGGTGAGGGATTTCAAGGGGTTGGCTGTGGGCGTTTACCGGGCGTTAGGGATTAGGCGGCTGGCCCCCCACCCCCATCCCCTCCCCACGGAGGGGGAGGGGAGGCGCATTGCGTCCGGCGTATCACCGGTTGAGGAGGTTGTTGAATTGAGCTCTGACGCGCGAAGGCTTTTTGTCTCGCCTCTGGCCTGCGGCCAACCGGCTCGGCAGGGCCTCCGGCGGGGATATTTGGGGACGTGAAATGTCAGGGGTTCCGGACGGGACCGGCTGGGGTGCGGTGTGATAGGCTTGCGGTATCGGTTGGGGTGAGTGGGGCGGGATGCGGGTTGGGGTGATCGTTGGCCTGCTTGCCTTGGGGCTGTTCCTGGCGTTCCAGGGCTGTTTCGGCAGTTCGTCGACAAGCTGGAACCAGCGGCTGATGCTGGTGATCGAGACGCCGCAGGGCGAGGTGCGCGGGTCGGCGGTGACCGGAAGGACCGTTGTCAATTCCACTGGGGCCATGCTGCCCCCGGATGCGCGCGGCCCGAGGGGTGATGTCACGGGCGAAGCCGTTGTGATCGAGGTGATGCCGGGCA
>NCDY01000073.1 GCA_002280405.1 Rhodobacterales bacterium 32-66-9
AGGTGCATGGCGAGGCTCACTTGTTCTTGTTGTAGACGTCGAAGATCACGGCGGCCAGAAGCACCAGCCCCTTGATCATCTGCTGGTAGTCGATGCCGATGCCCAGGATGGACATCCCCATGTTCATCACGCCCATGATCAGCGCGCCGATCACCACGCCGATGATCTTGCCCGACCCGCCCGCCATCGAGGCCCCGCCGATGAAGACGGCGGCGATGGCGTCAAGCTCGAACCCCGTGCCGGCCTTGGGGGTGGCCGAGTTCAGGCGCGCGGTGACCATCATCCCGGCAAGGGCGGCAAGAACGCCCATGTTGACGAAACAGGCGAAAACCAGCCGCTCGGTGCCAATGCCCGACAGCTTGGCGGCCTTGTAGTTCCCGCCCACGGCATAGATGCGCCGACCCTGCACGGTGTTTTCGGTGAAGAAGGCGTACAGGACGATCAGCGCCGCCAGCACCACCAGCACGTTCGGCAGCCCGCGGAAGCTGGCAAGCTGCCAGCCCACGAAAGCCATCGCAGCGGCGATTAGGAGCGAGCGGCCCCAGAACAGGCCGGTGGGTTCGGGAACGATCCCGAACTCCATGTCGCGGCGCCGCGCGCGCAGACCGACCCAGATCACCACGCCGATCGCGATCGCGGCGATGATCAGCGTCAGGCCGTGCGGCTTTGTCAGTCCGGTGAGGTCGGGGATGAAGCCCGAGGACATGGCCTGGAATTCCTTGGGGAACGGCCCGATGTTCTGCCCGCCCAGAAGCCAGAGCGTGGCCCCCCGGAATACCAGCATCCCGGCCAGCGTCACGATGAAGCTGGGGATGCGCCAGTAGGCCACCCAATAGCCCTGCGCCGCGCCGATCAGGCCGCCGACGATCAGGGTCAGGGGGATCACGGCGTAGACCGGCAGCTTCAGGTCAACCGTCAGCCAAGCCGCGACCGCCCCGGTGAAGGCGGCGACCGAGCCGACCGAAAGGTCGATATGGCCCGCCACGATGATCAGCAGCATGCCCAAAGCCAGGATGATGACATGGCCGTTCTGCAGGAAGATGTTGGTGATGTTCGGGGCCTGCAGGAACATCGGCTTGCCCTGCAACGACACCAGCACCGAAAACAGCGCCACGATGGCGACCAGCGCCAAGAGCATCCCGTTCTCGCGCAGATGGCCGCCGAGTGAGCCTTGCTTGTCCGCCATTCAGGCCGCCTTTCCCTTGCCGTTGTCCTTGACGATCAGCGCCATGATCTTTTCCTGATCGGCCTCAGAAGCTGGGGGTCGGTGAACAGCCACTTCGACAGCACCACCTTCTGCTGGTTGCCGCCCGAAAGGTTCACCACCTTCTGCTGCACGCCGGGGGTGCGGATCGCAAGCTGCTTGCGGTAACCTTCGGCGACCTGCGCCTCGCGCCGCTTGTCCAGGACGTGGCGGCGGGCGATGCCCATCAGGTTCGCCAGGCTGATGTTCTTCAGGATCGGCTCGTCCAGGATCAGGCCCAGCGCCTTGCGGTCCTCGGTGACGTAGGAAATCCCGGCGTCGATGGCCTTCGTGACCGTCGAGACATCCACCGGCTTGCCGTGCATCCGCACCTGCCCCGCGTGACCCTTGCCGTAGCTCTGGCCGAAGATCGACATCGCAAGCTCGGTGCGGCCGGTGCCCATCAGCCCGGCGATGCCGACGATCTCGCCCTTGCGGACGTTGAGCGAGACGCCCTTGATCATCTGCCGTCCCGCCTGTTCGGGATGAAGGCAGGACCAGCCATCGACCTCGAACAGCATTTCGCCGGGATTCGGTGTGCGCTCCGGGTAACGGTGCGCCATGTCGCGCCCGACCATGTCGCGGATGATGCGGTCTTCCGAGATCTCGTCCTTGTCGAGCGTGGAGACCGAGGTGCCGTCGCGGATCACGGTGATCCGGTCGGCGACGCGGGCAATCTCGTTCAGCTTGTGGCTGATCATGATCTGGGTGACCCCTTGCGCCTTAAGCTCCAGCATCAGGTCCAGAAGGCGGTCGGCGTCGGCTTCCTGCAGGGCGGCGGTCGGTTCGTCCAGGATCAGCAGGCGGACATTCTTCGACAGGGCCTTGGCGATCTCGATCAGTTGCTGCTTGCCGACGCCCAGCTTGCCGACCACCGCACCGGGGGGTTCGTCCAACCCGACGCGGCGCAGAAGGTCCTTGGTCTTCTGGAAGGCCAGCGGCCAGGAGATGACGCCGTTCGACGCGACCTCGTTGCCCATGAACAGGTTCTCGGCGATCGACAGAAGCGGGATCAGCGCAAGTTCCTGGTGGATGATGATGATGCCCTTCGCCTCGCTGTCGCGGATGCCGCGCGTGTGCAGCGGCTGGCCGTCGTAGACAATCTCGCCGTCATAGCTGCCATGCGGATAGACACCCGACAGCACTTTCATCAGGGTGGATTTTCCGGCACCGTTCTCGCCGCAGATCGCGTGAATCTCGCCGGCCTCGACCGAAAGGCTGACCCGGTCAAGCGCCTTGACACCCGGGAAGACCTTGGTGATCTCCCGCATTTCCAGAAGTGTGGTCATGATCCCCCTCCCAAGGGGAACCCGCCCGCGCGACTGGGGCGCGGGCGGGCCTATCGGATCAGCTTACTGCAGCTGGTCCGCGGTGTAGTAGCCCGAACCGACAAGGATTTCCTCGTAGTTCGAGATATTCACCGAAACCGGCTCCAGCAGGTAGGACGGAACCACCTTCACGCCGTTGTCGTAGGTCTTGGTGTCGTTGATCTCGGGCGTGCCGCCGGACAGGACCGCGTCCACCATCTTGACGGTGACCTTGGCCAGTTCGCGGGTGTCCTTGAAGATCGTCGAATACTGCTCGCCGGCGATCATCGACTTGACCGAGGGGATCTCGGCGTCCTGGCCGGTGACGATCGGCATCTTCAGGTCGCCCGAGCCATAGCCGACGCCCTTGACCGACGACAGGATGCCGATCGAAAGGCCGTCATAGGGCGACAGCGCGCCATGAAGCTGCTTGTCGCCATAGTTCGACGACAGAAGGTTGTCCATCCGGGCCTGCGCCACGGCACCATCCCAGCGCAGCGTGCCGACCACGTCCATGCCCACCTGGCCCGACGGGATGGCGATCTCGCCTGCGTCGATCATCGGTTGCAGGACCGACATCGCGCCGTTGTAGAAGAAGAAGGCGTTGTTGTCGTCCGGGCTGCCGCCAAACAGCTCGACGTTCCACGGCTTCACATCGGGGAAGCGTTCCTTGAGGCCCGCAACCAGGCTTTCGGCCTGCTGCACGCCGACCTTGAAGTTGTCGAAGGTGGCGTAATAGTCAACCGAACCGGAATCCCGGATCAGCCGGTCATAGGCGATCACCTTGATGCCCTGGGCAGCGGCGTTGTCCAGCGCGTTCGACAGCGTGGTGCCGTCGATGGCCGCGATCACCAGCGCCTTCACTCCGCTCGTGATCATGTTCTCGATCTGGGACAGCTGAGTCGGAATGTCATCCTCGGCATATTGCAGGTCGGCGACATAGCCGGCCTCGGTGAAGGCCTTCACCATCGACTCGCCGTCGGAAATCCAGCGCGACGAGGATTTGGTGGGCATCGCGATGCCGACCGAGCCCTTTTCCTGGGCAAAGGCGGGCAGAGCCGACAGCGCGGCAGTGGTGCCAGCAAGGGCCATGAGGCCGCGGCGGGTCAAGATCATCTGTTTCCTCCCGATGATTCTGGTTTGCATCCGCACTGAGCACGCTTTCGCGGCCCGCGCTTGCGGACAGCGCGGAGATTGCGCAGCGGATCCATATCTGTCAAATAGGCCTTATGTTCCTATTGATAACAGGAATGGTATGAATTCATCGCCAACGGCGCTTTCAAGCCAGCTTCGGCGTCTGAAGCAAATCCAGTTGCGACTGTTGGCAGAGCTGGAAGACACGGGCACTCTTGGCCTGGCCGCAGCAAGAATTGGCGTCGCCCAACCCGCTGCCTCGCGGCTTCTGGCCGAGATGGAGGAGATGCTGGGCCTGTCGCTTCATGAACGTCAAGGTCGGGGGTTGCAGTTGACGCCCGCCGGAAAGGCCCTGGCCCTGCGCGCGGCGCGGATCGAGATCGAGCTGGCCGATGCCGCCCGCGAGCTGGCCGAGGCGGCCACTGGTCGGGCCGGAGTGGTGCGGGTCGGATCGGTGACCGGCCCCGCGCTCAGCCTGGTCATGCCGACGCTGATCGCACTGCAACGATCCTTCCCCGAGTTCCGGGCCGAAGTGACCGTTGCGACATCTGCCGCGCTTTGCGATTCGCTGCGCGAGGGACGCCTGGATTTCGCGCTTGCCCGTCTCGACCCCGGGGAAACCCAGCTGGAGGCGGTGGTCATCGCTGGCGAGCCGCTGTCGCTGGTCGTGCGTCGCGGGCATCCCCTGCTGGTCCGCCCCAGGATTTCGGTCGAGGATCTGCTCGGCTACGACTGGGTCATGGGCGATGATGAGACGCTGCTGACCCAGACGGTGATTGCGCGCCTGTCCGAACTGGGCGTGCCTCTGCCGCAGCGCCGGATTTCCACCTCGTCGTTTCTGTTCACGCTGGCGCTGCTGAACCAGACCGACGCCATCGCGCCGCTGGCAACTCCTGTGGTCGACAGCTTCGCAGGCAATCCTTCCGTGCCCTTTGTGTCGCTGCCAATCGATCTGGGGCTGACCGTCGCCCCGTTCAGCCTTGTGACACGAACCGGCGCAAGGCTGACGCCGGCGGCCCAGCGCCTGATCGACGCAATGCGGGGCGGCTAGGCGGATGGCCCGGGCCGTGCCGCCACCCATCCGGCGGGGCCGGCCTCACCCGTTCCTGTCCAGCCACTCCGCAAAGGCCGAGACGACCTCTGCGTCGCAGTCGACCAGATGCTGCGGCGCCGGGTAGTCGCCTTCGCCGACGTCCCGCACGAAACGGCTCATCGCCTCGACGCGCTTTTCCTGCAGACGGTCGTATTCGGCGGCGAAATCGGCATAGACCTTGGCATGGCGAGGCACCTTGCCGCGATTCTGGCCCAGCACATCGTCGGCGAAAAGATACTGCGCATGGCCCGCAGTTCCGGCACCCATCGAGATCAGGAACAGGTCGGTCCTTTCGGCAATCGCCTTGGTGATCGAATGCGGGACCACTTCGATCTCCACGGCAAAGGCCCCCGCCGCCTCCAGCGCCTTGCAGTGGTTCCAGACCAGCTTGGCCGTTTCCAGCGTCTTGCCCACGGCCTTGAACCCGCCGGTCCAGGTGCGTTTCGACGGGATCAGGCCGACATGGCCGCAGACCGGCAGGGCGTGGTCGGCCATCGCCCGGACCGTGGCAAGCGAGCCGGAGCAGTAGAAGGCGTCGGCGCCGTGCTTGTACAGCGGGAAGGCCCAGCGCAGGAAATCGTCCGTGCCGCCGATCTCGTAGAAGTTGTCGCCGGGAAAGATGAAGGCATCGGGCGCGACCTCGCGGAAGCGGCGGTCCAGCACCATCGACGGCGGGACGGAAAGAAGTTCGACTCCCGCCCTGGCCGCGGCTTCGGCTTCCGCCAGTGTCTCGACGCGCAGCATGGCGAACGGGTGCTTGCCGCGCTGATCAAGCAGTTCCCTGACGGTGGGGGGTGCCATCACGCCACCTCGACGAAGACGCGGCCGCCCTCGACCTTCACCGGGAAGGTCTTGAGGTTGACGCAGACCGGGGCGCGCATCGCCTCGCCCGTCCGATAGTCGAACTGGCCGTTGTGCTTGGGGCATTCGATCAGGGTGCCCATCACGAGGCCGTCGCAAAGATGCACCTGCTCATGCGTGCACAGGCCGGCGGTCGCGAAGAACGCTCCGTCGGGCGCGTGGTAGATGGCAAAGGTCTTGCCCGCATGATCCCAGCGGATCAGGTCTTCTTCGTCGATGTCAGAGGTCGAGCAGGCGTCAATCCAGGGCATGTCAAGTCCTTATTCTGCGGCGGCGGGACGCATCATCCCGGGCACCTGCTGATGAAAGTCCTCGCGGTAGGGTTTTGCCGTCGGCGGCAGGTCGCGCCTGATGAAATAGTCCTCGTTCAGCACCTGACGCCGGATCGCGGGCCACATCTCGGCAAAGCCCTCGGCGATGGAGCGGTTGGGCGGCGGCAGGTCGGCCTTCATGATCTCGTGCAGGCGCGGCAGGGCGTGGTAGGGCACCATCGGGAACATGTGGTGTTCGACATGGTAGTTCATGTTCCAGTAGATGAAGCGGCTGATCGGGTTCATCAGGACCGTTCGACTGTTCAGCCGATGGTCGATGACGTTGTCGGCCAGCCCGCCGTGTTGCAGAAGGCCGGTCATGATGTGGTGCCAGGCACCATACATGCGGGGCAGGCCGATGACCATCAGCGGCAGGATCGACTGCATCCACACCGCAAGCGCGAGGGTCGCGACGTAGATCGCCAGGTGGACGATCGCGGCGCGCCGCACCTTGCCCCACTCGCTTTCCGGGACGAAGGTCTTCTCTTCCGGCGTCGGGCCGGAGACCGCGTTGCGGATCAGGGTCGGGATGAACCGGATCACGTCGATCACGCCGAAGACGTTCAGGATCAGTTTGGCCAGTTCGGGCGGGCGCATCACGGCGATTTCGGGGTCGCGACCGACCAGATAGGTCTCGGAGTGGTGACGCGCGTGACTCCAGCGCCAGGTGGCTGGGTTGCGCATGATCATGAAACTGGCGATCTGGTAGACCGCGTTGTTCATCCAGGGTGTCCTGAAGGCCGTGCCGTGGCCGCATTCATGCCAGCGCGAATCGGAAGCCGACCCGTAAAGGACACCGTAAGCCAGCCAGAACGGCGCGGACCACCAGGATGGCCAAAGCGCGATGCCGATGCCCGCGAAAAGAACCATGCTGGCGTAGAGAATGATGGTGTCGCGGATGGCGGGCTGGTCGCTGCGCGCCATCAGGTCCTTCATCACCTTGCGCGGCACGTCGGTGTGATACCACTCCGCCGCCGCAAGCCCGCTTTCCACGGCGCGCCTCGCGTCGGCGCCGAAAGGGCTGTAGTCACGCCTGCCCATGCCTTGCCTCCCCTGTGCCTGCCACGTCACTCACGTCTGTCCTCCGACCTGCGGGACCGTCCGGATGCGTGGACATGTCCCGACTCGTGAATAAGACCGCACCGGGACAATCGCCAATACCCGACCTTGCAGGTTTCGTCATGATCCATCATGCTTTGGTGCGTCAATGATGGTATTTCGTCAGGCGCTGATGGCAAATCGTCCCACGATCCATGATGTGGCGCGCGAGGCGGGGGTGTCCAGCGCAACGGTGGACCGCGTCCTGAACGGGCGCGAGAAGGTTCGCCAGGAGACGGCCCGCAAGGTCTATGAGGCAGCGCGCCTGATCGGCTACCATGCCGCCCCGCTGATCGGGCAGCGTGTTCACGCCGACCTGCCCCGGTTGCGTCTGGGAATTGTGCTGCACAAAGAGCGTCAGGCCTTCTACCAGCAGTTCCATGCCGAGGCCGAGCGGGCGGTGACGCAGGCGATCGGCGTCCGGGCCTCGCTTCAGGTGGCCTTTGCCGCCTCGCAATCGCCGAAGGACTTCACCGAGCTGATGGAGGGTATGGCCAGTCGCGTCGACGCAGTTGCCGCCACTGCCGTGACGCATCCCGAAGTGACCGAAGCCGTGATCCGCCTGAACGCAAAAGGCATCCCCTGCTTCTCGCTGTTGAACGATTTCGCCCAGGGTGTGCGGCAGAATTACATTGGCCTCAATAACTTGAAGGTCGGCCGTATTGCGGCGCACATGATCGCCACCGCCTCGCACCAGTCGGGAAAGATCGCGGTCTTCGTGGGTGGCTATCGCTGGCACGGGCACGAACTGCGCGAAACCGGCGTGCGCAGCTATTTCCGCGAACATGCGCCGCAGTTCCAGATCCTCGACACTTTGATCAATCTGGAAACCCGGCAGCTGACCTATGAGGCGACGCTTGACCTGTTGTCCCGCCACCCCGACCTGCGCGGCATCTACTGCGCCGGGGGCGGCATGGAGGGTGCCATCGCGGCCGTCCGCGAGGCGCGCGCGCCCGGCGACGTGGCCCTGGTCGTCAATGAACTGACGCCGGAAAGCCGCGCTGCACTGATCGCGCGGCAGGTGACAATGGTCATTTCCACCCCGCTGAAGCGGCTTTGCGACGATCTTGTCCGCCTGGCGACCGCCGCAGTCAGCGGTGGAATGCTTCCGGTGCAGGGCCAGCATTTCCTGCAACCGGACCTCTACCTGCCCGAGAGTGTCTGACGAAATCCGATCATTCGCATGCGGAAGATTTCGTCAGCAATGACGCGTTCCCCGCGCGACGGATTGACGCGAGATCGGCAAACCGGGAATGGTCCGGCGCAAGAAGACGTCGCGGTTGGGGAGGCCGGGAATGATCCGTTTTGCATTGAACCACATGACGGTGGCCCGCCTTTCGTTCCGTGAACTGGTCGATCTTTCCAGGTCGCTGGGCTGCACCGGCGTCGAGGTCCGAAACGACCTGCCGCAACCGCTCTTCGACGGCATGGACCCGGCCGAAGCCGGGGCCTTCCTTCGCGACGCCGGCCTGCGTCTGCTGGCGGTGGCAGAGGTGAAGCGATTCAACGACTGGTCGCCGGACAAGGAAGCGGAGGCGCTGGCCCTGATGCGGATCGCCAGCGCGGCGGGTGCCGAAGCCGTTAGCCTGATTCCCCGCAACGACAACCTGGGGATGGGCAATGGCGAACGTCAGGCGGCCCTGCGCGTCGCCCTGAAGGCGCTGAAGCCGATGCTGGAAGACCATGGCCTCGTCGGCATGGTCGAACCGCTCGGCTTCGAGATCTGCGCGCTGCGCTACAAGTCGGAAGCCGTCGAGGGGATCGAGGCGGTGGCCGGCGCGGGCCGGTTCAAGCTGGTGCATGATACGTTCCATCACACGCTGGCGCATGGCGGCCCGCTGTTTCCCGAACATACCGGCATCGTGCATGTGTCCGGCGTCGTCGACCAGACTGTCGGGATTGCCGACATGCGCGACCCGCACCGCGTTCTGGTGACCAGGGGCGACCGGCTGGGCAACGTCGAGCAGATCGCGGCGCTGCAAGCGGCCGGCTGGAGCGGTCCGGTCAGCTTCGAGGCGTTCTCGCCGGACGTTCATGGCTTGACAGACCCGTTCCCCGCGCTGCGGGCCAGCATGGATTATCTGGAACGGGTGCACGCATAGCTATTTGCAACCGGTTGCAAGAATCGGTTGACGCAGGGAAGTCATCTCCCCAGTCTGACGTCTGGTGACTGGAGAGACATCCGCGGCACACAGCGCGTCGGCGCCGCGGCACACAGAATTGAGCCGCTGTATGGACAGCGGGCAATAACCGGGAGGAGTGACCCATGAAAAAGACCCTAATCGCCGCAGGCCTTGCCGCGCTGATGACCACGACCGCGATGGCCGAGGGCATCGGCGTTTCGATGGCGAAGTTTGACGACAACTTCCTGACCGTCCTGCGCAACGGCATCCAGGCCCAGGCCGATGCCGCAGGCCTGTCGGTGCAGATCGAGGACGCCCAGGACGACGTGGCCAAGCAGTTGGACCAGATCAACAACTTCATCGCCTCGGGTGTAGACGCGATCATCGTGAACCCGGTCGACACCTCGGCAACGCAGGCCATGTCTGACGCTGCCGCTGCCGCAGGCGTGCCTTTGGTCTATGTGAACCGGCAGCCGATCAACGTCGACACCCTGCCCGACAACCAGGCCTTCGTCGCCTCGAACGAGGCTGAATCCTCGCGTCAGGGCTTCATCGAGCAGTGCAACCAGTGGAAAGCCGCCGGCAAGGCGGAAGTCAGCGTCTACGTTCTGCAGGGCCAGCTGTCGAACCAGGCCGCCGTGCAGCGCACGCAGAACTATACCGACGTGATCAATGAGGGCCTTTGCCCCGTCAAGGTCAACGTGATCGACATGCAGACCGCGAACTGGAGCCGGGACGAGGCGCAGAACCTGATGACCAACTGGCTGTCGACCGGCACCGCTTTTGACGGCGTGTTGGCCAACAACGACGAGATGGCGCTGGGTGCGATCCAGGCGATGAAGGCGGCCGGGATCGACATGGGATCGGTCATCGTTTCGGGTGTCGACGCGACCCAGGACGCGCTGGCCTCGATGCAGGCGGGCGAGCTGGACATCACCGTGTTCCAGAACGCGGCGGCCCAGGGCGGCGGCGCGCTGGACGCGGCGGTGAAGCTGTCGAAGGGTGAAGCGGTGGACCAGAAGGTCTACATCCCGTTCGAACTGGTGACGCCGGCGAACATCGACAACTACCTGTCGAAGAACTAGGCCCCTTCCGGGCATCTGTGGGGCGGCTGGCGACGGCCGCCCCATGTTCTGCTGGCGCGGACCGGACACATCGGCCGGCGCCATTCGATCCTGGGGGGAAAGAGGGCGACATGGCAGACGCAACGCATGGCCCGGGCGGCCTGAAATACGATCCGGCAAAGCGCACCCGAGCCCCGGAATGGAATGTCTTCGGCGCACTGGTGCTGATCGTGCTGATCTTCGAGATCCTGAACCGCGTGCAAGGCGGATCGTTCCTGTTCAACATGCGCGACAACATGGACGCGATCTTCAACCAGCAACGGCTGGACATCATGATCCTGCAGGTCGCGATCGTGGGCATCATCGCCCTTGGCGTGACGCAAGTGATCATCATCGGCGGCATCGACCTGTCATCGGGGTCCGTGGTGGGCGTCACGGCAATGGTGGTGATGAGCTTTGCCCAGACCGCCACCGTGAACGGCAACCCGAACCCGAAGGCGATCTTCGGCGACTGGGCGATGGACCTGCCGGTGATCGTGCCGATTGTCGTCGGCCTCGCCTGCGGCCTTTTCGCCGGCCTCATCAACGGGTTTCTGGTGGCCTACACAAAGATCCCGCCGTTCATCGCCACGCTTGGCGTGATGGTCTCGGCGCGGGGTGCCGCGCGCTGGTGGTCGAACGGTCAGCCGGTCAGCTTTCCGACCGCCGAATATGGCGCGCTTGCCAACGGCGACCTTCTGGGCGGGATGACTTTCGGCCTGCTGTCGTGGCAGGGCCAGAACCCCGCCGTGATCTTCGTCCTGCTGGCACTCCTTTTCCACGTCATCATGACCTACACGCTTTACGGCAAGCGCAGCTATGCGATCGGGTCGAACGAGGCGGCGGCACGGATGTCGGGGATCAACGTCGACCGGCACAAGGTGCTGGTCTATGTCATCGCGGGTCTTCTGGCGGCGGTGGCGGCGGTGCTGCTGACGTCGAAGAACCTGACCGCGCAGGCCGGCATGGGCGTGATGTATGAGCTGGACGCCATCGCCATGGCCGTCATCGGCGGGGTCTCGCTGGCGGGGGGGCGCGGATCGATCATCGGCACGGTTCTGGGCGCGGCGATCTTTTCGGTCATCGTCTCGGGTTTCACTTCGGTCAGACTGGACGCCTACTACCAGGAGATGGTCAAGGGCGCGATCATCGTCGGCGCCGTGGTCCTGGACCAGTGGCGGCAACGCAAGCGGGCGCGGGGGTAAGGCCATGTCGAAGATCATCCTGGAAACCCGTGGCCTGACCAAGCACTACGGCGGCGTCCATGCGCTGGAAGACGCGAATTTCATCCTGCACGAGGGCGAGCATGTCGCCGTCGTGGGCGACAACGGGGCGGGGAAATCCACCTTCGTCCGGCAGGTGACGGCGGTAGAGCAGCGGTCGTCCGGCGAGGTGATCTTCGACGGGCAGACCGTGACCTTCTCCGGCCCGCTGGAGGCGCGGCAGGCCGGGATCGAGACCGT
>NCDY01000074.1 GCA_002280405.1 Rhodobacterales bacterium 32-66-9
GCCACCGCCCCCGACATCGTGACCGGGGCCATCGCCCCCGCCAGCGTGAACGGCGTCACCACCACCGGCTGGCCGCGCTTGGCCATCCGCATCGCCCCGTCCAGCATCGGGTAGTCGTGCTTCAATGGGCTGACCGAGTTGATGTTGGTATACATCCGGGGCTTCGCCTGAAACTCCGCCTCGGTCAGCCCGCCCGCGATGCGGACCATCTCCATCACATCCTCGACCCGCTCGGCCCCAAGGCTGTAGGCGTGCACCACCTTGTCGGTCAGCGTCAGCTTTTCATAGAGGCAGTCGAGATGCCGGACGCTTGCATGAATATCGACCGGCTCCACCGGATAGCCGCCCGCGATGTGGATGCAGTTGAAATACTGCGTCAGCTTCATGAACTCCCGGAAGGTCTCGAAGTCGCCCGACCGCTTGCCGCGCTCCATGTCCCAGGCATTCGGCGGGGACGAGACGTTCACGAACAGCATGTGCTTGCCGCCCATGATCAGCTCGCGTTCGGGGTTGCGCGGCGTGATCGTGAAACTCTCCGGTGCGCGGGCGACCATCTCCATCACGAAATCCTCGTCCATCCGGACGTTGGTCCCGTTCACGATGCAGCCCGCGCGGCGCAGATGCTCCACCGCCTCGGGGTTCAGGAACTCGATCCCGATGTCGCGCAGGATGCGCATCGCGGTCTTGTGGACCCGTTGCACCCCGTCCGCGTCCAGCGGCTCAACCGGAGCATCCGGGTTCACCGGGATCCGCCAGGGCATCTGGTCGATCACCGCCGTCCCCGCGCGGACCTTCATCCCCGCCCGCCCGCCGGCACGCTTTCTTCGGGCTGGTTCGTCGGTCATGGTCTTTCTCCCGTTGCCTGCTGCCGAAGATGACGGATGCAGGCCGAGAGTGATCGCCAGATTTGCGACGGAAATTGGTCGTTTTTGATGCTTTGCGCGGTCCGCTCAAGCCTCGAGGCTGGAAAGCCAGCCCGGAATCGCGCCGATGTCGGCCAGAACCACATCGGCATGTGGCGCAAGCTCCTCGCGCTTTGCGATGCCGGTCAGCACTGCCACGGTGCGCATTCCGGCCGCCCGGCCCGCCTCCAGATCATGACGGCTATCGCCGACCATCGCCACCCGCGAGGGCCTCAGCCCCAGTTGCCGCGCAAATGCCAGGCACATCCCCGGCCCGGGTTTTGCCCCGTGACCGGAATCGTAGCCGGAAATGAAGTCGAAGCAGTCCGTGAGGCCGTGGTTCGCCAGATGCCGCCGGGCGGGCAGTTCAGAATCGTTCGTGGCCAGCCCGATCCGCAGTCCCTGATCCCGCAGGGCCGACAGCAAGGGCCGCAAGGGCACCGCTTCGGACATCGGGGCCTGGGCGGCACTGGCGTCGATCCGGTCGGTCAGGTCCGCAACCGACACCCCCGGCATCTCGGGCGCAAGCGCAGCGGCGATGTCGGCTGCGGTTGCGGCAATCACCGGGCTGTCGGGCGCGAAAGCTCCGGTGTCGAGGTCGAATCCGATGGCCCGCCCCAGCCGCCGGGCATGGGCCGCGTCCGACGCGATCCGCGTCAGGAAGGTCTGCGCCCAGCGGCCCCAGCTGACCCGGAAGTCGAACAGGGTTCCGTCCTTGTCGAAAAGAAGGCCGTCGATCATCGCGCGTCGTCCCGTCAGGTCCAGTTGATCTCTGCGCCACCCGGCAAAGCCGCCCGGGCCGCCTGCGGCGCGGTGTAGGGTTGTCCTGCGGCATCGCAGAAGGCAATGACCGACCGGTCGTCCTGCAGCAGGAAATCCAGCACCGCGGCCAGAAAGTCCGGGTCGGCGGCCCGCGCCCGCAGCTCACCCAGAGTCGCGCCCGAGGCAGTCAGGAAGACGGGAAACACCTCGTCATCCGCAGCAATCCACCCAAGGACTTGCAGAGCCAATGTCTGCGCTGCTTCAGGTTGCATTCGGCCCGTCTCCCGCTGTTGCAGTTCCCCGCTTGACCCCGAAATAAGATCTCCGGCGGACAAACGGAAAGGATTTCTTAACCTTCTTGCCGCCAATCTTAACACATCGAAAAGACAGGAAACGGCACCGGAAGATGAGCGCACGGATTCTCATCGTTGACGATGTGGCGGCGAACCGGATCATCCAGCAGGCCCGGCTTGCAGCCGCGTTCTACGAACCCCTGCTTGCCGCCGACGGGGCCGCATGCCTGACCATCGCACGGGACGAACGGCCCGACCTCATCCTTCTTGACCTTGGCCTGCCGGACATCCCCGGGCTTGAGGTGCTGCACCGCTTGCGCCGCGATCCGGCCTGTCGCGACATTCCGGTCATCGCGCTGGCCGGCCCCCGCGCCGAGGAACGGCTTGCCGCACTTGCCGCCGGGGCCGATGACGTGATGAACCGCCCCGCGAATGAGCGTCTTTTGCTGGCGCGGGTGCGCAACCTGTTGCGGCTCAAGGCGGAAAGCGACTTTCCCGCCCCTGATGCCCTGGCCATCGCCGGGCTGGCGGAAGCCCCCGCCGCCTTCGAGCCGCAGGGGGTCATCGCCCTTGTCGCTGCCCAGTCCGCCTCGGCGGAAGACCTCCGCGCCGCCCTCACCGGGCAGTTGCGCGACCGCCTGGTCGTGTTGTCCCGGCGCGAGGCGCTGGCCGAGATCGCTGCGGGACACGGCCGTGACAACCGGCCCGAGGTCTTCATCCTTCAGGACGACGGCTGCAATCCGTCAGGCACTCTGCGCCTTCTGTCCGAGTTGAAAAGCCACCAGTCCACCCGCCATGCCGCCGTCTGCGTCGTCGGTCCGGCCGGGGAAGGCGACGAGGCCGCAATGGCATTCGACCTTGGTGCCGATGACGCCGTCGGCTCCGGGGTTTCGGCCGAAGAGCTGGCCTTGCGCACCCGCGGCCTGCTGCGGCGCAAGCGGCATTCGGACCGGCAGCGCGCCCGGATGGAGGATGGCTTGCGCCTGGCAATGCGCGATCCGCTGACCGGACTTTACAACCGACGCTTCGCCGCCCCGCAGCTGGCTTCGGTCGCTGTCGGTGCGCGCGAGGAGGGAACCCCCTTCGCCGTGATGGTGATGGACCTCGACCGCTTCAAGCTGGTCAACGACCTGCACGGCCATGCCGCCGGCGATCAGGTGCTGGTCGAGGTCGCGCGCCGCCTGACCGCAAATCTTCGGGAAACCGATATCCTGGCGCGGATCGGCGGCGAGGAGTTTCTGGCGATCCTGCCGCGCAGCAGCCTGATGACGGCGCGGCGGGTGGCGGAACGGCTGTGCCAGGCGATGGAGGATCAGCCGATTCGCCTTGCCTCGGGCGAGGAGTTGCGGGTCACCGTGTCCATCGGGGTCGCCGTCGCTGGTGAGACGGGCGAGACCGGCTTCAGTGTCGAGGGCCTGGTGGAACAGGCCGATCTGGCGTTGCTGGAATCGAAGGGCGCCGGGCGAAACCAGGTCACCTACCGGCTGAGTGCGGCCTGACATCCCACACCCGGGGTCGCCCGGCAAAACGCAAAGCGGCCGACGGGCTTGATGGGCGGGATGGCCGCGCCAGGTGCCGGTCTCAGTCCTTGCCCTCGCGCCTGAGACCCCTTTCCAGCCGCTCGGCAAAGGCCAGTCGCTCGGCAGGCGACATCTCGATCAGCCGGGTCTCGATCATGCTGCGGCCCAGTTTCAGACGTTCGGCGTTGCGGGTCTCGATCGCGGCCAGCGCCGCCTTCATCGCCGCAAGGTCAAACGGTTCGGTGCGCAGCGCGGCGAGAAAGGCTGCGAATTCCGCGCGCGTCGCCTCGCGGGACGCGCGGAACTCGCCCGCCCTGCCAATCAGTTCCGAACGCAGCGCCCGCCGATCGGCTTCGTTCAGTGCGTTGCTGAAGGGTCCGAAGGACATATCGCGCGGCATGCCCATATGCGGCCCGTTGCCAAGCCAGGCCCCGAGGACCAGCCCCGCGACCGCAAGGTTCAGCGCCACCGAGGCCACCAACGCGATCTTCAGCCGGCGCGATGCTGCCGACCGGGAAGTCCCGGCCGCAGGCGCGGGTGGCAGCGTCTGGTTGGTCTGGTCGGTCATTGCTTCAGCCTTCGGTCGACAGGAATTCGGCATCGGGGAAGAATTCGGCCGCGTCGGCCGCGGTCCCCGTCAGATAGTCCAGCGTTGTCGGGCTGAGATAGCCCAGAGCCATGCCGAAGACCGCTGCCGCGCCAAGCCCGGCCAAAGCGGGGGCACCGCCCAAGGCGGCGGCAAACCTGGCCAGAAGCCCGACACGGGGTGCCAGGCCGACCGGGCGCAGGGCCGCCGCCTTGGGCTGCAGCGCCAGCGCGTCGTCCAGCACACGCTGCATCAGGTCTTCGGACGGCTGCGGGGCCGTTCGCGCCGCTGCCGCCAGCAGACGATCGAGGTCATCATCCTGCATGGCCGTCATCCTCATAGCCAAGGGCCGCCTTCCGGCCCGAAAGGTTCGCCGCCAGAGCCCGCTTGCCGCGCGCGGTCAGGCTTTCCACCGCTTCGGTCCCGATCTCCATGATCGCAGCGATTTCGGGGTTCGTCATCCCTTCCAGGTGCCGCAGAACGACCGCCTGCCGCTGGCGGTCGGGCAGTTCCGACAGCGCCGCCTGCAGCGCCGCCATCCGGCCCGAGTCCTGCAGGCGGTCCTCCGCCCCGGGTGCGCCGTCCGTCGGCTCGGGCGCATCTTCAAGCGTCATCTGGGGTTTGCGGTGCCGGGATCGCTGGCGGTCGATGCACAGGTTGGTGGCGACCCGGTAGGCCCAGGTCGTCACCTTGGTTTCACCCTGCCGCCACTCGGGCGCGATCTTCCACAGCCGCAGCATGGTTTCCTGCGCCACATCCTCGGCCTCGGCCCGGTCGCCGGACAGCAGCCGCGCGGCATAGGCCAGAACACGCGGAGTGATGCGCCGGGTCAAGGCCAATGCCGCATGACGGTCTCCATTGGCATAGAGCACCATCAGCGCCTCATCCGAAGCTTCACCGGCTGCATCGAAGGCCATCGTCATCCTGCGTCTGGTCTAGCCTGCCCGGCGGGCGCGGCAAAGCCTCAGTTGTCCTGATCGTCCTTCATGTCGCGGCGGCCTTCGCGGCGCTTGCCCATGTGATCGGCGACGGCCTCGACCTCGGCTTTCGAGATCGCGCCATCGTTGTCGGTGTCGATCCGGGCAAAGTTCCCGGCCATCGGGCCGTCGCCCATCTCGTCCACCGACAGGGTGCCGTTGCCGTCGGCGTCCATGTTCTCGATCATGCGGGCGCCTTGCCTGGCCAGCATCTTCTGCAACATGCGGGCTGACAGCTCTTCCGCGCTCAGCGCGCCGTCCGCATTGGTGTCGGCGGCGGCGAATTCGGCGGTGCGGAACGCGGCAAGCTCGTCCTGCGTGACCTTGCCATCCTTGTTGGCGTCGATCGTGTCGAACTGGTCCAGCATCATTCCGCCGCGGCCTTCGCCGTCACCCATGCCACCCATGTCCATACCCCGCTCTGCCAGGGCAGCCGAGCCAAGGGACGCGCCCATCAGGGCCAGCACGGCAACGGCAGTCATTTTCGGTGCAGTCATCATCTCATCTCCTGTATCCGGGCCGTTTCTCGCCCCGTCTGACCAGTCACACGGCAGATGCGGCGGGTTCCGTCGCAGAAAGTTGCGACACGCGGACACAGGTCAGGTGTTTCCCCTGTGAAGCCGAACCGCTTCCAGCTATGGTCGGCAGCGTTTTGCCGACCCGTTCCGGCGTTCTGGATCCCTTGCAATGACCCTGACCGACACCTCCCATCGCGCGCCCGAGGATCGACCCTTGAAACCCGCGCTTCTGCGCGGCTGGCGGCGGCGCTGCCCGAACTGCGGTGCCGGTCCGATGCTGCGCGGCTACCTGAAGGTGCGCGATTCCTGCCCGGTCTGCGGCGAGGAATTGCACCACCACCGCGCCGACGATGGTCCGGCCTATCTGACCATCCTGATCGTCGGCCATCTGCTTGCGCCGCTGCTGCTGTTCACCTTCACGAAATGGCGGCCCGAGCCACTGGTTCTGGCCGTCGGCTTCACGCTCTTCACCGTGGTCCTGTCGCTGTATCTTCTGCCGCGGCTGAAGGGGGCATTGGTCGCGCTGCAATGGGCCAACCGGATGCATGGGTTCGGTGCCGCCCCGCATGACTGACGAGCCGATCCGTCCGGCTGCGACCGTCGTCCTCTGGCGCCTCTACCGCCATGGTCCGCAGGTCCTGATGGGCCAGCGCGGCGCAGGGGCGGCATTCATGCCGTCGAAATTCGTCTTCCCGGGCGGCCGTGTCGATCCCGAGGATCATTCCGCCGCCCGCCCCGGCTTCCTGACACCCGACTGCGCCCGGCGGCTCGCGCTTCTGGTCCCCACCGATGCCCCCGCGCCCGATGCCATCGTTGCTGCCGCCCGGCGCGAACTGACCGAAGAGACCGGGCTGACCCTGGCCGCAACCGGCAGCCCGTCGCTGCGCTTTGTGTTTCGCGCGATCACGCCGCCCGGCAGAAGCCGCCGCTTCGACGCGCGGTTCCTCTTGGCCGATGCCGACGGGGTCGATGGCGACGGCGAGGATTTCTCGGCCGCCTCGGGCGAGTTGCAGCACCTGTGCTGGCTGGACATCGCGCAGGCCCGCGCCTTGGACTTGCCGTTCATCACCGAGGTCGTGCTGGCCGAAATCACCGCCCTAGTGGCGGGCGCTGACCAGCCTGGCGTGCCGTTCTTCGACAATTCCGGCACCACCCCGCAGTTCCGGCGGATCGTCTGACACACCGCCACCCTTGTCGACCGGCCATAGCGGATGCGGCACCGGATCCTTGGCGCGGAACAGGAACTGGCGGAAGATCTCGACATAGCTCGCGTAGCGGTAGCCGTCGTTCCGGCGCAGGTAGTGATCGCGGTTGCCGAAATACAGCGCAGGCAGCCTGTACCAGGCGACGCCGGGGTGCATGTGGTGGACGACATGGAAGTTGTTGTTGAGAAACAGCAGCGACAGCGGCCCACGGCTTTCGATCACCACGGTCCTTGCCCGCGCCGCATCATGGGCGCGGTGTTCCAGATAGGTGCGGATCTTCAGCAGGCTCCAGCCCAGATAGGCAGCCAGAAGGTAGGCCCAGACCGGCATCTGGCCGACGAGCGCCAGCCAGGCCGCGACCGGCACCAGCCCTGCAAGATGAAGCGCCCAGCCCAGCGCGACCCGCCGGTCGCCTTTCCGGACCGCCGCCAGATCGCCCGTCACCAGCGCCCAGGTCGAGATCGCCGGTCCGACCAGCATCCGCCCGAACAGAGTGTTGTTGAACCGATGCACGGCTTGCACCGGCGCCGGCAGTCGTGCCCAGACCGCCGGATCCTGGAAATTCGACTCGGGGTCATCATAGGGGTCGGTCAGCGCCGGGTCGAAATGATGCTTGAGATGCAGATCCTTGAAGCGGAGGTAGGGAACAAAGACCGTGATCCCCGGAAAGACCAGCGCCTCGGACCAGTGCTGCGACGGGAACGGGTGGCCGTGCAGGACTTCATGGGTCAGGGACGAATACTGCGCTATGGCCAGCGTCGCGACCAGAATCGCGAGGCTGGGCGACAGGGTCCACAGACCGGTCGTCGCAACCGCCCAAAGGACGTAGGTCGCGGCGAAGATCGCCAGGGTGGGCCATTCGACGGCCCGGGTGTCGGTCTGCAAGATGATGCTCGGCTCAATGGGTCTGCCTAAAGTGTAGCAAGGCCTCGCCCTGCCGTGAATTTGGGATATTGTAAACTCGACTCAACGCTATGTTGGGTATTATGGTCAAGTGATGGATAAAATCGACAAACGCGACCGTGCCCCGGCCTTCCGCGCCCGTCTTGCCGAAGCGATGGCCAGCCGCAAGCTCAGCCAGGCAGAACTGGCGCGTCAGACCGGGGTCGACCGGTCGACGATCTCGGCGCTGCTGCAGGACGGCACGCGGATGCCGAACGCCAAGCTCGCCGCGGACTGCGCCCGCGCCTTGGGGATCAGCGCGGACTGGCTTCTCGGCCTCTCCGGCCGCCCCGAACCGATTGCCGATCTTCTGGCCGCGTCCCTTTCGCTGACCGAAGCGCCCCGTGCCCTGATCGACGAACGCATCTTCGGCTGGCACCAGGAAGCCGCGGGCTACAAGATCCGTCATGTTCCGGCGACGCTGCCAGACATGCTGAAAACCCGGGCGATGGCGGAATGGGAATATGAGCCGCAACTTGGCCGCACCGCCGAACAGGCGATCGGCGCGTTCGAGGACCGGCTGAAATGGATGCGCGGCGCGGGATCGGACTATGAAATCGCCCTGCCCGTGCACGAGTTGACCGCCTTTGCCACCGCTTCGGGCTACTACGAGGGCCTCTCGGCTGACACCCGCCTGGCGCAGCTGCGCCATCTGATGACGCTCTGCGACCAGCTTTATCCCTCGCTGCGGCTGTGCCTCTTTGACGCCAGGAAACTGTTCTCTGCCCCGATCACGATCTTCGGGCCGCTCCTCGCCGTGATCTACCTCGGCCGCCACTATCTCGCCTTCCGCGACAGTGCCCGGATCGAGACGATCAGCCAGCATTTCGATTTTCTGGTCCGCGAGGCCGAAATCGGCGCGCGCGACATGGTCGGCCATCTGCGCGGCCTGTGCGACAGGGTGCGCTAGAACGCGGTCAGCGCCGCGGTCTGATAGCCATTGAAGTCGAAGACTTCCCGCGCGGCATTGAAACGGTCGCCGGGGATGGCCGCCCTGTCCAACAGGACTCCGAACCGCCCCGAAGGCGTGCCGATGGCAAGGGTCCGGTAGTCGCTGTCGACCCAAAGGATCCACCACTCTTGACCCACAACCGCAAGCCGACCGGGTCCGGTGGGTCTGGCAAGGCCCGAGACATCCCGCGCCACGCCCGCAAGGCAGAGCGTGCCGTCCAGCCGCAGGCCCTCGGCCTGCGGCGTGATCGCCAGCGCACCAGCGGTGCAGGCCGCGCCCGCAGGCTGAAAGCCCGCGACCTGCCTCCAGGTGCCGACGCTCCGTGACGGCTCGAACGCCGCAGCCGACCAGATGGGGGTGCCCGTGTCGCGAAACGCGGATGCAGGCTGCTTTGGCGCGCACCCCAAAAGGGCAACAGGCACGACAAGCAGCGCCAAGACCCTGGTCATTCGAGGCACAGCGTCACCCGCGCACCATTGTCCTGCAGGATTTCGTTGCAGCCATACAGCGGCTTGAACGGCGAACAGGTCCCCGACCGTGCCAGGCAGACCCCGTCGCACTGGCTTTCCCTGTCGCAACGTTTGGCGGCGTCCCTGGTCAGCTTGACGCAGGCGTATTTTTCACCGTCACCGATCTTGAACCATTTGCTGCCCTTGCTTTCACAGGCCAGCTGCACGTCCGACTTCGGCGGCAGCGGAGCCTTTTCCAATGCCGGCTTCGGCGCAGGCCCAAGGGTCGCGTTGACTGCTTCGACCCCCGGCTCGGACGCGGCAGCGGTCGACGCTGCCTGCAGGGATGCCGTGTCGCGCGCGGCCGGTCTGACTGCGGTTTCCGGGGCTGACGCAACCCCGCCACCGGGGCCGTCCAGAGCTGCCACCTCGATCTGGCTGCCGATCACCGCACTGGGTGTGACACCCTCCGCGCCGGTCGGCACCTTGCCACCCGCAGGCTGGCACGCCGACAGAACGACGGCGGCACTGAAAAGCACGGCGACAAGGGAAAGGCGGGGCATCGGGGTCTCCGGTTCAGGCCAAGCTGTGCCCTGAACCGCCTTGCGCCGCAAGCCCTGTCAGTAGGGTGCCGGATGGGCCCGGTGGGTTTCCGCTATGTCCTTCAGCACCTCTGACGACAGCGTGACCCCGGCCGCGCCGATGTTGGTCCGCAACTGCTCCAGTGTCGTCGCACCGATGATCGGTATCGTGGTGAAGGGCCGCGTCCGGCAGAAGGCGATCGCCATCTGGCAGGGGTCTAGCCCATGCCGCGCCGCCACCCCCAGATAGGCCGCGACAGCCGGAAAGACCTGGGCGTTGATCCGGCCACCGAGATCGGGGTTCAGACTGCGGCGCGAGCCTTCGGGGATCACGTCCCCCGCATATTTGCCGGACAGAAGCCCCGTCGCCAGGGGCGAGAAGGCCAGCAGCGGCATGTCCTCGACCACCGACAGCTCGGCCCAGTCGGTATCGAACTGCCGACAGAGAAGGCTGTATTCGTTCTGCACCGAGGCCATGCGGGGCAGGCCCAGCGTTTCGGCCAGATGCAGCCAGCGCGCCGCCCCCCAGACGCTTTCGTTCGACAGCCCGATGGCGCGGACCTTGCCCTCGGCCACCAGCGCCTGCGCGGTGGTCAGGATGTCGGTCATGTTCGCCGTCTCGACCGCGCGGTCGATCCTGGGCGGCCGATAGGTCCACATCTGGCGGAAGTGATAGCTTCCCCGGTTCGGCCAGTGCAGCTGGTAAAGGTCGATGTAATCGGTCTGCAGCCGCCGCAGCGACGCCTCGACCGCCGCGCGCATCGTGGCCCCCGTCGTCACTTCGCCCGGACGCAGGATCGGCCCCTTCCCCGCGACCTTGGTTGCAAGCTGGATCCGGTCCCGCCCGCCCCGCGAGGCAAGCCAGGTGCCGATGATCGCTTCCGTCCGCCCGGCCGTCTCGGCCCGCACCGGGTTCACCGGATACATTTCCGCCGTGTCCCAGAAGGTCACCCCATGCTCGAGC
>NCDY01000075.1:0-10498 GCA_002280405.1 Rhodobacterales bacterium 32-66-9
GGTCGCTGGAGGCGCGGCTGGCAGAGGATGGCACAGTCGCCGCCATGTCGGCGGCGCTTGGCCTTGCGGCGGGCAGCGTCGACCCCGGGCAGGGTGCCCGGCCGGTGGCCTTCGACCGGGCATCGCTGTCGCTGAGCTATGATCCGGCGACCGCGCGGATCTCCCTTGGCAAGCTTTCGGTCGAAAGCCGGTCGCTGCGCTTGGCCGCGCGCGGGCATGGCGACCTGCTCGGCCCGGGCAACACCGCCCTCGCACCGGGAGCCTTGCCGGCCAGCATGGAGGCCCAGATCGCCTTCGAAGAGGTGATGATCGACCCCGAGGGTCTGTTCGAGGCTCCGATCCGCTTTGGCCAGGGTGCGCTTGATCTGCGACTGCGGCTGAAACCGTTCCGGCTGGACATCGGGCAGCTGGCGCTGGTCGAGGGAAAAGAGCGGCTGCTGCTCTCCGGGGCGATCGCGGCGGACGGCTCTGGCTGGGGCGGGGCGCTGGATATGTCGCTGAACCGCATCGCGACTGATCGGCTGCTGAAGCTCTGGCCGGTTTCGGTGGTGCCGAAAACGCGGGACTGGTTCGCCGAGAACGTGGCGCAGGGCGCGCTGTCGAACGTTGAGGCGGCTTTTCGGCTGAAGCCCGGGGCGCAGCCGCAGTTCAACCTGACCTACGAGTTTTCCGACACCGCGGTGCGCTTTGTCCGCACATTGCCGCCGATCCTGAACGGTCGCGGCCATGCCACGCTGAACAACAAGACCTACACGGTCGCGCTGGACGATGGCTATGTCATCGCCCCCGAAGGCGGGCGGATCGAGGCGGACGGCACGGTCTTCCAGATCCCCGACATCACCCAGCGCCCGGCTATGGCGAAGGTCGACCTTGTCACCTCGGCCAGCCTCACCGCCACCCTGTCGCTCCTGGACCAGGAGCCGTTCAGCTTTTTCTCCAAGGCCGGGCAGCCCTACAACCTGGGCGACGGGCAGGCGGATCTGACCGCGACGATCCTGATGCCGATGAAGCCCAAGATCCCGTTCGAGGAGGTCAGCTTCACCGTCGCGGGCACGATCCGCGATCTCACCTCGCCCGCGCTGGTGCCGGGTCGCATCCTGACCGCACCCGAGGTGAGGGTGGCCGTCAACACCAGCGGGCTGGAGCTTTCGGGCAAGGGCAAACTTGACCGGATGCCGATCGATCTGACCTACCGGCAGGGCTTTGGCCCCGAACAGAAGGGCCGCGCGCGGGTCAATGGCACGGTGATGCTGTCAGACCAGATCCTGCGCGATTTCGGGGTGGAACTGCCCGCAGGCGCGGTCAAGGGCGAGGGCCCGGCGGCGATCGACGTGGCGCTGGTCAAGGACCGGCCGCCGCAGCTGACGCTGACCTCGAACCTGACCGGCCTCGAGCTGCATTTCGATCCGCTGGGCTGGACGAAGGCGGCCGACACGAAAGGCGGCCTTGATCTGGAGGCGACCCTGTCGCGCGCCCCGGTGGTGGAACGGCTGGTCCTGCGCACCCCCGGACTAGAGGCAAGCGGCACGGTCACCACGCGCGAAACCGGCGGGCTGGACAAGGCCGTCTTCGACCGCGTCGTCGCGGGCGACTGGCTTGACGCCGCGGTCACGCTCACCGGTCGCGGCAAGGGAAAGGCGGTGGACGTCGCGCTGACCGGCGGGTCGCTGGACCTGCGCCGGATGCCCGAGGGCGGCGGCGATGCCGCCAGCGCCGGGCCGATTGCCGTGAAGCTGGATGCCTTGCGCATCAGCGACGGGATCCGGCTGACCGGCTTGCGCGGCGATTTCGACACCAGGGGCGGCCTTGGCGGCGATTTTGTTGCAGGCGTCAACGGCATGGCCGACATTTCGGGCACGGTCGCCCCGGTGGGCGATGGCACTGCGGTCCGCATCACCTCGCAGAATGCGGGTGCCGTCATGGCGGCGGCGGGCATCTTCGACAAGGGGCGCGGCGGCAATCTGGACATGACGCTGATCCCGCGCGGGCCGGCAGGCGAATATAACGGCAAGGCCAGCTTCACCCGGCTGCGCGTCCAGGGTGCGCCGGCGCTGGCCGAGCTTTTGTCCGCCGTGTCGGTCGTGGGACTTCTGGAACAGATGAACGGTGCCGGGCTTGCCTTCAACAGCGGCGAGGTGACCTTTGTCCTGACCCCGAAGGCGGTCGAGATCACCCAAGGCTCGGCGGTCGGAGCCTCGCTTGGCATTTCCTTCGCCGGGCTTTACCGCAACGACAGCGGGTGGATCGACATGCAGGGGGTCATCTCGCCGATCTATCTGTTGAACGGGGTGGGACAGATCCTGACGCGCCGGGGCGAGGGGCTGTTCGGCTTCAACTACCGGGTCACCGGCACGGCAGCGGATCCGAATGTCGCGGTGAACCCGCTGTCGGTGCTGACGCCGGGCATGTTCCGCGACCTTTTCCGCCAGCGCCCGCCAAACCTGAGCGATGCCACCGGGGCCGAGGGCGGATGAAGCTTGCCGATTTCGATTTCGACCTGCCAGAACGGCTTGTCGCCACACGGCCCGCCCGGCCGCGCAGCCATGCCCGGCTTCTTCTGGCCGAAGGCGACCGGATTTCTGATCGGCATGTCTATGATCTGGTGGACATCTTCCAGCCCGGCGACCGGCTGGTCCTGAACAACACCAAGGTGCTGCCCGCGCGTCTGTCCGGCACGCGGGTCCGCGGCGAGGCGGTGGCAAGGGTCGAGGTCACGCTTCTGGACCCACGCCCGGACGGCTGGCGCGCGCTGGCCAGGCCTCTCCGCAAGGTCCGGCCGGGCGAGGTGATCCGCTTTTCCGACCGCTTGTCCGCAACGGTGACCGCAAAGTCCGAAACCGACCTGACGCTTGGCTTCGACCTCGGCGGCGATGCCTTCGACGCCGCCCTCGCCGAGGCGGGTGTGATGCCGCTGCCGCCCTACATCGCGGCCAAGCGCGCCGCGGACGATCAGGATCGCACCGATTACCAGACGGTCTTTGCCCGTCACTCCGGGGCGGTGGCGGCCCCCACGGCAAGCCTGCATTTTGACGAGGGCCTGTTGCGCGCGCTTGCCGCCAGGGGGGTCGATTTCACCGAAGTCACGCTGCACGTCGGCGCGGGCACCTTCCTGCCGGTGAAGGTCGAGGATGTGACCACCCACAGGATGCATGCCGAATGGGGTCGGGTGACGGCGGCCGCGGCGGCAGAGATCAACGCGACGAAACGCAGTGGCGGCCGGGTGATTCCGGTTGGCACCACGGCGCTGCGGCTGATCGAAAGCGCGGCGGACGCGGATGGCACTCTGCACCCCTGGGAAGGCGAGACCGACATCTTCATCTACCCGGGCTACCGTTTCCGGGTGACGGATGCGCTGATGACCAACTTCCACCTGCCGAAATCGACGCTGGTGATGTTGGTCGCGGCGCTGCTTGGCGAAGAGCGCATCCGCCGCGTCTACGACCATGCCATCCGGCAGGGCTACCGGTTCTTCTCGTACGGCGACAGCTCGCTGCTGATCCCCTGACCTCGGCCCCGGCCGCCTGCCGCGTGCCGCGGCCGCCGCGCCGCAATGCAACCCGTGGAACCGGAAACAGCGGCCGGTGTTCCGCTGTAAGCGCGCGGAAAGCGGCCGCGTCCGGCGGTTGGCTTGCCTTGGACCGCAAGTTCGGGCAGGCAAGGGGCAGCGCGAAGTGTGCGGGGACAAAGGACTGGCGATGCTGAGGGTTCTGGCCCATTCCTGGCCACTTCTGATGGGGGTCATGCTCCTGATGGTCGGCAACGGCATCCAGGGCACGCTTCTGGGCATCCGGGGAAACATCGAGGGGTTCTCGACCTACCAGCTTTCCTATGTCATGGCCGCCTATTTCCTGGGTTTCCTCTTCGGCTCCTGGGCCGCGCCGAAGATGATCCGGCAGGTCGGCCATGTCCGGGTCTTTGCCGCCCTGGGCTCGCTGATCTCCGCCATTCTGGTGATCTATCCGGTCTACCCCGACTGGATGATCTGGACCGCGCTGCGCGTGCTGGCGGGGTTCTGCTTTTCCGGCATCTACATCACGGCGGAAAGCTGGATCAACAACACGGCCTCGAACGAGACCCGGGGCCAGGCGCTGTCGGCCTACATGATCGTGCAGATGATCGGCATCATTGCGTCCCAGGTCCTGCTGAACCTGCCCGATCCGACCGGCTTTGCGCTTTTCATCCTGCCGTCGGTGCTGGTGTCGCTGGCGTTCATGCCGCTGCTGCTGGCACCCACACCTGCACCGGCCTTCGACGGTTCGCGCCGGGTGTCCTTTGCCAGGCTGTTCCGCATCTCGCCTCTGGGCTGCGCCGGCATGCTGCTGACGGGGGGAGTGTTCTCGGCGATGTTCGGCATGGCCTCGGTCTGGGGCGCGCAGGAAGGGCTGTCGGTGGCGCAGATCTCGATCTTCGTCGGCGCGATCTATGTCGGTGGTCTGGTGCTGCAATATCCGGTCGGCTTGGCCTCGGACCGGATGGACCGGCGCAAGCTGATCATGGGGCTGTCGGCGGCAGCGGCAGCGGTGATGATCGTCGCGGCGCTGGCGCCCTTGCCCTTCCCGGCGCTTGTCGGCGTCGCCATGGTGCTGGGTGGCATCACCAACCCGGTCTATGCGCTGCTCATCGCCTATACCAACGACTTCCTCCCGCGTGAGCAGATGGCCGGAGCCTCCGCCGGTCTGATCTTCCTCAACGGCTTGGGCGCGGTCTTCGGCCCGACCGCGACCGGGTGGATGATGGAACAGGTCGGCCCCTCGGGCTTTTTCCTCTTCATCGGCGGACTTTACGTCATCCTTGTCGGCTACGCGGTCTACCGGATGACCCGGCGGGCCGCCCCGGCCGCCACCGGCGCATTCCGCGGCGTCACGCCGGGAGCCTCGCCGCTGGCGGTCGAGGCCGTGCTGGACGAGGCCGTGCTGGACGGGGCCATTCCGGACGGGGCCGTGCCGGAGGGGGCCGTGCCGGAGGGGGCTGCGAAACCCTGACGATCACCCGTTGCACCCTGCGCCGATCCCTGCAAGGCTTTGCCCCAGCAGGAGAGGTTTTCATGTCGGACCCGATCGAGCTTCTGGAGTTCTGGCTGCACGAAGTCGGCCCGCAGGGCTGGTATGCCGGGGGCGAGGACATCGACACGCTGTGCCGCGACCGGTTCGCGGATCTGTGGCAGGCCGCGCAGGACGGCGGGCTGGAGCATTGGGTGGATGGCACCGTCGGCACGCTGGCCTATCTGATCCTGACCGACCAGATTCCGCGCAACATCCACCGCGGCACCTCGCTGGCCTTTGCCACCGACCCCCAGGCCCGGGCCGCCGCGCGAAAGGCGCTTGCGGCGGGCTGGGACATCGCCGCCCCGGAACCGGAACGCCAGTTCTTCTACATGCCCTTCGAGCATTCCGAGGATCCTTCTGATCAGGCGCTGTCGGTGCAGCTTCTGACCGAACGCCTCGCCTCGGACCCCGACATGGCGCTGCATGCCCGCGCGCATCAGCAGGTGATCGTCCGCTTCGGCCGGTTTCCGACCCGCAACGGACCCCTCGGCCGAACCTCGAGCGCCGAAGAGCAGGCCTATCTGGATCAGGGCGGGTATGCGGCCGTGGTGGCCCGGTTGAAAAGCCATGCGTCCGGTGCATAGGGTTACGGCAAGCCTAGCGTTGCCTGGGGTTTGAAGATAGTTTAATGGCAAACCACTTTTTCCGGGGAGGGAAGAATGGCGGATCAAAGCTTCGACGTGATCGTGATCGGTGCCGGACCGGGGGGCTATGTCGCCGCCATCCGCGCCAGCCAGCTTGGCCTCAAGGTCGCGATTGTCGAGCGCGAGAACCTGGGCGGCATCTGCCTCAACTGGGGCTGCATCCCGACGAAAGCGATGCTGCGCAGTGCCGAGGTCTTCCATCTGATGCACCGCGCCAAGGAATTCGGCCTCGGTGCGACCGGCATCAGCTATGACCTGCCCGCCGTCGTCGCCCGCAGCCGCGCGGTCGCCAAGCAGTTGTCGGGCGGCATCGGTTTTCTGATGAAGAAGAACAAGGTCACCGTCTTCATGGGCGCGGCGACGATCCCGGCCCGGGGTCAGGTCGCGGTCAAGACCGACAAGGGCACCGAGGAACTGACCGCGAAGTCGATCATCCTCGCGACCGGCGCGCGGGCCCGCGAACTGCCGGGGCTCGAGGCGGACGGCGATCTCGTCTGGTCCTACCGGCACGCGCTGGTCGCCAGCCGGATGCCGAAACGGCTTCTCGTCATCGGATCGGGGGCGATCGGGATCGAATTTGCCAGCTTCTTCAACACACTGGGTGCGGATACCACCGTCGTCGAGGTGATGGACCGCATCCTGCCGGTGGAAGACGCCGAAATCAGCGCCTTCGCGAAGAAGAGCTTCGTGAAGCAGGGCATGAAGATCCTTGAAAAGGCCGCCGTCAAGAAACTGGACCGCAAGCCCGGGCAGGGCGTCACTGCGCATATCGAACAGGCGGGTCAGGTCACCACGCAGGACTTCGACACCGTGATCTCTGCCGTCGGCATCGTCGGCAACGTGGAAAACCTGGGGCTTGAGGCTTTGGGCGTCAAGATCGACCGCAGCCATGTCGTGACCGACGCATACTGCCGCACCGGGGTCGAGGGGCTTTACGCCATCGGCGACATCGCCGGCGCGCCCTGGCTGGCGCACAAGGCCAGCCACGAGGGCGTAATGGTGGCCGAACTGATCGCGGGCGGGCATCCGCATCCGATCAAGCCGAATTCGATCGCCGGCTGCACCTATTGCCAGCCGCAGATCGCCTCCGTCGGGCTGACCGAAGAAAAGGCCAAGGCGGCGGGGCATCAGGTCAAGGTCGGCCGCTTCCCCTTCATCGGCAACGGCAAGGCGATTGCCCTGGGCGAGGCGGAAGGGATGATCAAGACCGTCTTCGACGCCGGGACGGGTGAACTGCTGGGGGCCCACATGGTCGGGGCGGAAGTGACCGAACTGATCCAGGGCTATATCGTCGGTCGTAGCCTGGAGACGACCGAAGCGGAGCTGATCGAAACCGTCTTCCCGCACCCGACGCTGTCGGAGATGATGCACGAAGCCGTGCTCGACGCCTACGGTCGCGCAATTCACATCTGATGCGGTCCCTCAACCGGGTCGTGATGCAGAAGGAAAGCCGGGACTGGATCATGGGGCTCGGCCCCGAACGGCTGGACGCGCTGGAATTGTCGGGGAAGTTCGGGCAATCCTTCCCCTTCCGCAGCTATCGTTTCGTAAACCGCTGGAAATTCGACCCCTGCACGGGGCCGATGCTGGATGACGCGGGCAAGGTGGTCCGCTTCGACCTGATCCTGGCCAACCAGGTGTGGGAGCATCTGGACCGCCCTTTCGCCGCCACCCGCAACATCTGGCGCATGTTGCGCCCCGGCGGCTGGTTCTGGGTCGCGGTGCCGTTCCTTGCGCCGCTGCACGCTGCCCCGGTCGACTGTTCGCGCTGGAGCGCGCGGGGCCTGGGCAACCTTCTGATCGAGGGCGGGTTCGACCCGGACCGCGTTCACGCCCGCCAGTGGGGGAACCGCCACGTTGCCGCGCGGAACCTGGAGCTGCCCTGGCCCCCCGTGCTTTGCGACGACGATGACCTGACCGATGACCCGGACTTTCCCGTCGTCGCCTGGGCCATGGCGCAGAAGACCTGACCCCTTCGTTGTCGCCCCTTGCGTCTCGTCGGCAGACCCCCGGCAAATGGCGACGAATCCGCCACGCGCGGCGCCCACTGGCATCCCTTCCCCGATCCCGCTATCCCTCGCCCATGCGCAACCTGCCCCCCATGGCTCTTGTCCTTCTCCTCTGGCTTGCCGGTCTTGGGGCCGCCGCCCAGTTCGGCAAGATCTCGATCCTCTATGAGACCCTGCGCGCCAGCTATGGCGGCATGGGCGACGTTGCGCTCGGACTTGTCGTGTCGATTGTCGGCCTGGTGGGGCTGGTCTTCGGCACCACCGCCGGGCTCCTGGTCGCCCGGATCGGTCCGCGCCGAGCCATCGTGTCGGCGCTGGCTGCCGGGGCCGCGATGTCAGCCTTCCAGTCGCTGATGCCGGCCTACCCGCTGATGCTTGCCAGCCGGATCGTCGAGGGCGCTTCCCACCTTGCCATCGTCGTCGTCGGCCCGACGATGATCGCCGCGCTGGCACCCGAGGCCCAGCGGCCGCTGGCGATGACGCTGTGGTCCAGTTTTTTCGGCGTGACCTACGCGATCCTCGCCCTGGTCGGCCCCTTTGCCTCGCCCATCGGTCTTTTCCTTGGCCATGCCGTCTACATGGCCGCGCTGGCGGTCATCCTCGCAGTGAGCTTGCCGCCGGACCCGCGCGGCGAGGTGCCGCCGCTGGCCAACCTGCTTGCCCAGCACGCGACCATCTACCTCTCTCCCCGTCTCGCCGCTCCGGCGATGGGGTTCTGCTGCTACACGTTCCTTTACGTCGCCGTCCTGACCCTGCTTCCGCCCGAAACGCCGGAGCCTTCCCGCGCGCTGATTGCCGCCGGGATGCCGCTGGTCTCCATCGCCGTGTCGCTGAGCCTGGGGGTCGGGCTCTTGCGCCGGATGCCGGCGGTCCGGCTGGTGCAACTCGGCTATGCCGCCGCGATTCCGGGATTTCTGGGGCTATGGGCCTTCTGGGGCGTCGGGGCGGGGATGGTTGCCGGGGGCTTCCTGCTGTCGGGGGCGCTTGGCATCGTGCAGGGTGCCAGCTTCGCCGCGATCCCAGAGCTGAACGCAACAGCCCCAGACCGCGCCCGGGCCGCAGGGGCGGTGGCGCAGCTTGGCAACCTTGGCACGACGACCGGCACGCCGGTGCTGGCCGCCCTGCTGGCCAGTGCCGGCCCACCCGGCCTGGCCATCACCGCCACCTTCCTGTGCGGCCTGGGGATCGCGGTGCATCGCGTGCAGGCACGGCGTCGAGCAACCCGCTTCGATTGACGTCCGTTCCCGTTTGGTTCACAAATTCTGGTTGGAGACCGGGCCAACCCGCACTATCTGTTGGCCGCGAGGCCGGGGGTCTGACATGGCGGAACAGAAGTTCATCGAGGTGCGCGGCGCGCGCGAACACAATCTGAAGGGCGTGGATGTCGATATCCCGCGCGACCGGCTGGTGGTGATCACCGGGCTGTCGGGGTCCGGCAAGTCCAGTCTCGCTTTCGACACGATCTATGCCGAAGGCCAGCGGCGCTATGTCGAATCGCTGTCGGCCTATGCCCGGCAGTTTCTGGACATGATGGGCAAGCCGGATGTCGACCACATCTCGGGCCTGTCTCCGGCCATTTCCATCGAACAGAAGACCACCTCGAAGAACCCGCGCTCCACCGTCGGCACGGTCACGGAAATCTACGACTACCTGCGGCTGCTGTTCGCCCGCGTCGGCACGCCCTACAGCCCCGCCACCGGCCTGCCGATCACCGCGATGCAGGTGCAGGACATGGTCGATGCCGTGATGGCGATGGAGGAGGGGACGCGGGCCTATCTTCTCGCTCCGATCATCCGGGATCGGAAGGGCGAATATAGGAAGGAATTTCTGGAGCTTCGGAAGCAGGGCTTCCAGCGCGTCAAGGTCAACGGCACCTTCCATGAGCTTGAGGACCCGCCGGTCCTGGACAAGAAGTTCCGCCACAACATCGACGTGGTGGTGGACCGGATCGTGGTGAAGGAAGGGATCGAGACCCGGCTGGCCGACAGTTTCCGCACCGCGCTGAACCTGGCCGACGGGATCGCGGTGGTAGAGCTTGCAGATGTCGCCGCCGAGGCGGAGCCGACACGCATCACCTATTCCGAAAAATTCGCCTGCCCGGTCAGCGGTTTCACCATCGCCGAGATCGAGCCGCGGCTCTTTTCGTTCAACGCCCCCTTCGGTGCCTGCCCGGTCTGCGACGGGCTGGGGATGGAGCTGTTCTTCGACGAGCGCCTTGTCGTGCCCGACCAGAACCTGACCCTGATGCAAGGGGCCATCGCGCCCTGGGCCAAGTCGAAATCGCCCTATCTGACCCAGACGATGGAGGCCTTGTCCAAGCATTACGGCTTTGCCCTCAAGACCAGGTGGAAAGACCTGCCCGACCCGGTGAAGGACCTGTTCTTGCACGGCTCCAAGGGTCAGGAGATCGAGTTCCGCTATGACGAGGCCGGCCGGGTCTATCAGGTCAAGCGTGTCTATGAGGGCATCATCCCCAACATGGAACGCCGCTACCGCGAGACCGATTCGGCCTGGAGCCGCGAGGAGATGGAGCGCTATCAGTCGAACCGCGCCTGCGGGGCCTGCGGTGGCTATCGGCTGAAGCCCGAGGCTCTGGCGGTGAAGATCGCCGGGTTGCACATCGGCCAGGTGGTGCAGATGTCGATCACCGAGGCCTTCGCCTGGGTCGAGGGCGTGGCGGCGACGCTGACCAGACAGCAGAACGAAATCGCGCGCGCCATCCTGAAGGAAATCCGCGAACGCCTTGGCTTCCTGGTGAATGTCGGCCTGAACTACCTGACGATGAGCCGCGCGGCGGGCA
>NCDY01000075.1:10523-17437 GCA_002280405.1 Rhodobacterales bacterium 32-66-9
GCTGTATGTGCTGGACGAACCCTCCATCGGCCTGCACCAGCGCGATAATGACCGGCTTCTGACCACATTGAAGAACCTGCGCGATGCCGGGAACACAGTGCTGGTGGTCGAACATGACGAGGACGCGATCCGCGAGGCGGATTACGTCTTCGACATGGGGCCGGGCGCCGGAGTGCATGGCGGGATGGTGGTCAGTCACGGCACTCCAGAGGAGGTGGCCTCGGATCCTGCCAGTCTGACCGGCCAGTATCTGTCTGGCGCGCGCGCGATCGCCGTGCCGAAAACCCGCCGCAAAGGGAACGGCAAGAAGCTGGTGGTTGCGGGCGCGACGGGGAACAACCTGAAGTCCGTCACGGCAGAGTTCCCGCTGGGCCAGTTCGTCTGCGTGACCGGCGTTTCGGGCGGCGGCAAGTCCTCCTTGACCATCGAGACGCTCTACAAGACCGCCGCCATGCGGCTGAACGGTGCGCATGAAACGCCGGCACCCTGCGAGACGATCAAGGGGTTCGAGCATCTGGACAAGGTCATCGACATCGACCAGCGCCCGATCGGGCGGACGCCACGGTCGAACCCGGCCACCTACACCGGCGCCTTCGGCCCGATCCGCGACTGGTTTGCCGGCCTGCCGGAGTCAAAGGCGCGGGGCTATCAGCCGGGGCGGTTCAGCTTCAACGTCAAGGGCGGCCGCTGCGAGGCCTGCCAGGGCGATGGCGTGTTGAAGATCGAGATGAACTTCCTGCCGGACGTCTATGTCACCTGCGAGACCTGCAAGGGCCACCGCTACAACCGTGAGACTCTGGAAGTCCGTTTCAAGAACAAGAGCATAGCCGACGTTCTTGACATGACATGCGAAGACGCGCGCGCCTTCTTCCAGGCGGTCCCGGCAATCCGCGAGAAGATGGACGCGTTGTGTGAAGTGGGCCTTGGCTACATCAAGGTCGGCCAGCAGGCGACGACCCTGTCAGGCGGCGAGGCGCAAAGGGTGAAGCTGTCGAAAGAGCTTTCCCGCCGGGCAACCGGCCGGACGCTGTATATCCTGGACGAACCCACCACCGGCCTGCACTTCGAAGACGTGAGGAAACTCCTGGAAGTCCTTCATTCCCTTGTGGAACAGGGAAACACGGTCGTGGTGATCGAGCACAATCTCGACGTGGTGAAGACCGCCGACTGGGTCATCGATATCGGCCCGGAAGGCGGCGACGGCGGCGGGGTGATCGTAGCCACCGGCACACCCGAGGACATCGTGAAGTCTGAGGCAAGTCACACCGGGCGCTACCTGAAAGACCTGCTCCGCCCGCGTCGCGTCGCGGCAGAGTAGGGTGGGCAGTTTGCCCACCCCGCCAAGGCCTTAGTCCAGCGCCTTGAAGTTCAGTGCCGCGCCATCCTTGATGCCCGAGAACCAGCGCGCGGTGACGGTCTTGGTCTTGGTGTAGAACCGGAACGCATCCGGTCCGTACTGGTTCAGATCGCCGAAAGCCGACTTCTTCCAGCCGCCGAAGCTGAAGTAGGACAGCGGCACCGGGATCGGGAAGTTGATCCCGACCATGCCGACGTTGACCCGGGACGCGAAGTCGCGCGCGGTGTCGCCGTCGGCGGTGTAGATCGCGGTGCCGTTGCCGTATTCGTTGTCCATCACCAGTTTCAACGCCTGCTCATAACTGCCCGCGCGAACGGTGGTCAGCACCGGCCCGAAAATCTCCTGCTTGTAGATCTCCATGTCCGGGGTGACGTTGTCGAACAGCGACGGGCCGACGAAGAAGCCGTTCTCATAGCCCTGCAGCTTGAAGCCCCGGCCATCGACCACCAGCTTCGCGCCCTGCTCGACGCCCGAGTTGATCAGTCCCAGGATACGGTCTTTCGAGGCCTGAGTGATGACCGGTCCGAAATCCACATCGTTTCCAGCGGTATAGGGGCCGACCTTCAACTTCTCGATCCGGGGGATCAGCCGTTCGATCAGCGCATCGGCGGTCTTCTCGCCCACCGGCACCGCGACCGAAATCGCCATGCAACGCTCGCCTGCCGCGCCATAGCCCGCACCGACCAGCGCGTCGGCGGCCTTGTCGAGGTCGGCGTCCGGCATGATGATCATGTGGTTCTTGGCACCGCCGAAGCACTGGGCGCGCTTGCCGTTCGACGCCGCGCGACCATAGATGTACTGTGCGATCGGGGTGGAGCCGACGAAGCCCACGCCCTGAATGACTGGATGGTCAAGGATGCCGTCCACGACCGTCTTGTCGCCGTTCACCACCTGCAACACGCCGTCCGGCAGGCCCGCCTGTTGCAGCAGCTCGGCCAGGAAGATCGAGGTCGAGGGCACCCGCTCCGACGGTTTCAGGATCATCGCGTTGCCCGAAGACAGCGCCGGCCCGATCTTCCACAACGGGATCATCGCGGGAAAGTTGAACGGCGTGATTCCGGCAACGACTCCCAGCGGTTGGCGCATGGCGTAAAGGTCGATCCCGGGGCCGGCGCTGTCCATCATCTCGCCCTTCAGCATGGCGGGGGCACCCATGCAGACCTCGATCACCTCAAGCCCGCGCTGCACGTCGCCCTTGGCATCGGGGATGGTCTTGCCATGTTCGCGGGCGACCAGTTCGGCCAGTTCGTCCATGTTCTGGTTGATGAGCGCCCCGAAGGCCATCATCACCCGCGCCCGGCGCTGCGGGTTGGTGGCGGCCCAGCGGACCTGGGCCTTCGCGGCCTCCTGGATGGCGTGGTCCAGTTCGCCGAGTGTCGCCAACGCAACCCGCGCCTGCACTTCGCCCGTGGCGGGGTTCATGACATCGGCGAAGCGGCCCGACGTGCCCGCCACCCGCTTGCCGTTGATCCAGTGACCGATCTCTTGCATGGAAGCCTCCCTGTGCTTGCATGTCTTTTACTCTTGCACAAACGCCAGACCAAGCGGCAATGTGTCAAAAGCGTTTTGCAGGAATGCAAGATACCGCGTCGCATTGCATGCGCTCGTCGGGGGGCACGACGAAAAGCGCAGCGCATGAGGGAGTTTCTGCGTGGATTGGGACGACCTGCGCGTGTTCCTGGCCGTGGCCCGGACGGAAAGCCTGTCGGCGGCGGGCAAACGGCTGAAGATCGACCCGGCCACCGTCGGTCGCCGCATCGCCCGGCTGGAGGAGGCGACAAAGGCGCGGCTCTTCAGCAAGTCGCCGCAGGGCTATGCGGTGACCGAAGAAGGTGCGCGGCTGATCCCGCATGCCGAAACCGCCGAGCGCGCGGCCCTTGGCGCCGAAGAAAGCCTGTCCGGTCCCGGTGGTCTGACCGGCCTGATCCGCCTTGGTGCCCCGGACGGCTGCGCGAATTACCTTTTGCCGCAAGTCCTTGCCCGCATCTGCGACGCGAATCCGGGGCTGGAGGTGCAGATCGTGGCACTCCCCCGCGTCTTCAACCTCTCCAAGCGCGAGGCCGACATGGCGATAGCCGTCAGCCGTCCCGAGGCCGGGCGGTTGACCGTGCAGAAGCTGACCGATTACAAGCTGCACCTGGCGGCCAGCCGCGGCTATCTGGACCGCGCCCCTCCGATCACCACGCCCGCCGACCTCAGCGGCCACCGCATCGTCGGCTACATCCCGGACATGATCTTCGACAAGGAACTCGATTACCTGGCCGAGATCGGCATCGGCCCGGCAACGCTCAGCTCGAACTCGGTGTCGGTGCAGCTGAACTGGCTGCGCCACGGGGCAGGGGTGGGGGTGGTGCACGATTTCGCCCTGCCCGCCGCGCCGAACCTTGCCCGCATCATGACCGACCGGATCAGCCTGACCCGGGCCTTCTGGCTGATCCGGCATGAAAGCGATGCCCGGCTGGACCGCCTCAACCGCTTTGCCGACCAGTTGACCCGCGAGGCGCGGGCCGAGATGGCACGGCTGGAGGCGGCGCTGGCCCGGGGCGAAGAGCGCTCTTGACACAAGGGGGTCCCGGGGCCGACCCTTTACCTCCGATCCTTGGGAGGTAACGCGATGACCGTGCAAAACATCTTGAAGATCAAGGGCGACGCTGCAATCGTCACCGTGCCCTCGACCGCCAGCCTGTCCGAGGCAGCCGCCGTGCTGTCCGCGCGCCGGATCGGGGCGGTGGTGGTGTCCGATGACGGCCAGCGCCCGCTTGGCATCCTGTCCGAACGTGACATCGTGCGCGAGCTTGGCCGACGCGGAGTGTCCTGCATGACGGATCCGGTCACCAAGACGATGACGGCAAAGCTTGTCACCTGCACCCGCGCCGACCGCGCGACCGAGGTGATGCAGAAGATGACCGACGGCCGCTTTCGCCACATGCCGGTGATGGAGGGCGAGGTGATGGTCGGTTTCATTTCCATCGGCGACGTGGTCAAGGCGCGGCTTGCCGAACTTTCGATGGAAAAGGAAGCGCTGGAAGGCATGATCAAAGGCTTCTGACGTCGCAAATATGCTTGCACCCGCGCGAGCAATAATGTTGCGTGCGCGGCGTGGCTGTGAGGATGATCCATGCGCATCGGGCTTTATCCGGGAACCTTCGACCCGATCACATTGGGCCACATCGACATCATCCAGCGCGCGATGGCCCTGGTCGACCGGCTGGTGATCGGCGTTGCGATCAACCGCGACAAGGGGCCGCTTTTCGCCCTGGAAGACCGGGTTGCCATGGTCGAGGCCGAATGTGACGCGATCATCGCAGGCACCGGGGGCGAGATCGTGGTTCATCCGTTCGAGAACCTCTTGATCGATTGCGCCCGCGATGTGGGGGCGGGGATCATCATCCGCGGTCTCAGGGCCGTCGCGGATTTCGAGTATGAGTTCCAGATGGTCGGGATGAACCGGGCGCTGGATGCCAGTATCGAGACGGTGTTCATGATGGCCGATGCGCGGCGGCAGGCGATCGCGTCGAGACTGGTCAAGGAAATCGCCCGGCTGGGCGGCGACGTGTCCAGCTTTGTGACCCCACCGGTGGTCGCGGCGCTGAAGGCCAGATACGGCTGACATGCGAAAGGGGCCCGTGGGCCCCTTGTTGTTCCTGCGTCCTGCGCGGGGCAGGTGGCTCAGGCTGCCTTGCCGTAGACGGCCTCACGCGCGATCTTTTCGGCGTCGCCCGGGAAGATCCCCAGGTCCAGCGCGATGTCCGCGGGCAGGTTCGCGATCTCGTCGCGGGTCTGGCGATACAGCGCATAGTTGGCAGCGGCGGTCTTCAGCATTTCATACACATTGAGCATCTTCATCGTCCTTTTCCATTGCGAGGGGTCTGCTTTTCCTTCTCGCATGGCCGGAACATAAGCCCTCTGTTAGCGCAAACAATGACCAATGCTGCGGTGCAGCTATGCAGTTATCGCATGGCTTTGACCCATGACGAAAGGCGCCCGAAGGCGCCATCCTGTTGCATTTTCAGGTGGTTCAGATCAGCTTGCCCATCGCAACAGCCGTGTCAGCCATGCGGTTAGAGAAGCCCCATTCGTTGTCGTACCAAGACAGGATCGACACGAAGGTTCCGTCCATCACCTTGGTCTGGTCCATGTGGAACACCGACGAATGCGGGTCGTGATTGAAATCCGACGACACCAGCTTTTCGTTGGTGTAGCCAAGGATTCCCCGCAACGGACCATCGGCCGCCGCCTTGATCGCGGCATTCACTTCCTCGGCCGAGGTCGCACGTTTGGCGATGAACTTCAGGTCCACCACGCTGACATTCGGCGTTGGCACCCGCATCGCGAACCCGTCCAGCTTGCCCCTCAGTTCGGGCAGCACCAGTCCCACGGCCTTCGCGGCACCCGTCGAGGTCGGGATCATCGACAAGGCCGCCGCGCGGGCGCGGTAGAGATCCTTGTGCATGGTGTCCAGCGTCGGCTGGTCGCCGGTATAGCTGTGGATCGTGGTCATCATGCCCTTTTCGATCCCGATGGCGTTGTTCAGGACATACGCCACCGGCGACAGGCAGTTGGTGGTGCACGAGGCGTTCGAGACCACGATATCGTTCTTGGTCAGCGTCCCGTGGTTCACGCCGTAGACAATCGTCTTGTCCGCGCCGTCACCCGGGGCCGAGATCAGCACGCGCTTGGAGCCGTTTTCCAGATGGGCCTGGCACTTCTCCTTCGAGGTGAAGATGCCGGTGCATTCCATCACGATGTCGACATCCGACCACGGCAGGTCCGCCGGATTCCTCAGCGCCGTCACCCGCATCGGGCCGCGGCCCACGTCAATCGTGTCCGCACCCGTGGTCACGGTCGCCGGAAACTTCCCGTGCACCGAATCGTAGCGCAGCAGATGCGCGTTGGTCTCGACCGGGCCGAGATCATTGATCGCCACCACCTGAATATCGGTCCGCCCCGATTCAATGATGGCCCGCAGCACGTTGCGGCCGATGCGGCCGAACCCGTTGATGGCGACAGTCACCGTCATGATCTCTCCTCCGTCGCGACGCGGTGTGCGTCGTCTGTTAGCGTTAACAACCGCAACTGGCCCGCGATTTCAAGCTGTGTTTGCCGCGCTCAGTTCCAGAATTCCACCCATTCCATCAGATCAAGGAACTTTCGCCCCAGAAACAGCACTTCCTCCCCGTCGTTGGCAAGGATGTCCAGCGCCAGCGCGGCGGCGATCAGCAAGCCAAGGTAAACTGCGACGGTGTTGGTCATTCGGGCCCGGTCGGGTCGTGGTCTGCAAGCTCTATACGCGAAATCCGAACGCAACGTGAAGACCGTTCGGACCGGGGGGCTTTGCCTCATCCTGCGACCGGGTTAGATAGCGCCAGGCACTTCGGAGGTTGAGATGAGTGGTCTGCTTGCCCTGCTTGATGATGTGGCCGCCATTGCCAAGGTGGCCGCAGCCTCGGTCGACGACATCGCGGCCGCGGCGGCCAAGGCGGGAACCAAGGCAGCGGGCGTGGTGATCGACGATGCCGCGGTCACCCCGAAATATGTGCATGGCTTTCAGGCCGAC
>NCDY01000076.1 GCA_002280405.1 Rhodobacterales bacterium 32-66-9
GAGAGGGCGTTGACCACCGAGGAGCCGACGCCGTTGAGGCCGCCCGAGGTGGAATAGGCCTTGTTCGAGAACTTGCCCCCGGCGTGGAGGGTGCAGAGGATGACCTCCAGCGCGGATTTGCCGGGGAACTTGGGGTGCGGGTCGACGGGGATGCCGCGGCCGTTGTCGCGCACGGTGACGGAGTTGTCGGCGTGAAGCTCCAGCTCGATCCGGTTGGCGTGGCCGGCGACGGCCTCATCCATCGCATTGTCGAGAATCTCGGCGACCATGTGGTGCAGCGCGCGCTCGTCGGTGCCGCCGATGTACATGCCGGGGCGCTTGCGGACGGGCTCCAGCCCTTCGAGGACCTCGATGGAACTGGCGTCATAGGTCGAGGCGCCGGAGAGGAGGTCGTTGGACATGGGATCACCTGTTCAAATGCGCAGGCATTAGAGCATTGATGGGCCTTCGGGCGCAAGATGTGGGGGGTGGCCGTGGGCTGGGGCACGGCCTAGGTTAGGGGCAAAGCAAAGGAGGACAAGCGATGCGGGTGTTGTTCACGGGCGGATCGGGCAAGGCGGGGCGGCATGTGGTGCCCTATCTGGTGGCGCAGGGGCACAGGGTGCTGAACTTCGACCGGGTGCCCTTGGGGTTGGCCGGGGTGCATGACCTGACGGGGGATATCTGCGACGCGGGGCAGGTCTATTCGGCGATGCGGACCCATGCGGGGTATGACGAGATGGAGGACGGCGCGGCGAAGCTCTTCGACGCGGTGGTGCATTTCGCCGCCGTCCCCCGGTATGGGATGGTGCCGGATACCGAGACCTATCGGGTGAACACGGTCGGGACCTACAACGTCCTCGAGGCGGCGCTGAAGATGGGGATCCGCAAGGTGATCATCGCGTCTTCGGAGACGACCTACGGGGTGTGTTTCAGCGATGGCGTGGTGGACCCGAAGGTGCTGCCGCTGGAGGAGGATTACGACATCGACCCGATGGACAGCTACGGCATGTCGAAGAAGGTGAACGAAGTCACCGCGCGCAGCTTTCAGCGGCGGTTCGGTGCGGATGTCTATGCCTTGCGGATCGGGAATGTGGTGGAGCCGCATGAATATGCGACTTTGTTCCCGCCGCTGGCGCAGGACCCCGGCCTGCGGCGGCGCATCACCTTCAGCTACATCGACGCACGGGACCTGGGGCAGATCGTGGACTTGTGTTTGCGCAAGGACGGCCTCGGGTTCCAGGTGTTCAACGCGGTGAACGACGAGAATGCGGTGCCGCAGCCGAACGCGGAGCTTCTGGCTCGGTTCTTCCCGAACGTGCCCCTGTCACGCCCGGTGGGAGAACGGGAGGGGCTTTTGTCCAACCGGAAGATCCGGGAGGTGCTGGGGTTCACGGAGCAACACAACTGGCAGAAGTATGTCCCCTGATCCGGGCGTCGGCCTTGGGGGGTTTCACACCCCCCAAACCCCCCGTGGGATATTTCGCGAAGAGAAAGTCGATCTTCAGAGCGCGCGCGTTAACGTTAATCGGGTGTTTACGCGAATCGCCGCACAGTGATCGGGCGGTACAGGCGGGGACGCCGATGACCGCGAAGGGAAAGACACCCCGCGGCTTGGCCTGGCCTCCCGCGGGGTGTTGCCGCGTTAGGCAGAATACCTGTCTATGCCGGGCCTCAGACCTGGCGGTCCGGCCTGGCAAAGCGCATTCGGGCCATCGGCTTTCTCTTCCCCAAATATCCCACGGGGGGTGCGGGGGGTGTGAAACCCCCCGCTTCTGCCGGGTCCGCGGTCACGCCGGCTCGGCCATTCTTCCCGCCCACATCCGCTGGAACGCGGCGCGCGACTGGCAGGCCTCCAGCCAAGCCTTCACCGCCGGGAACTCGGCCAGCAGCGTCGGGTGCGACTGGGCGTAGCGCAGGCATTCTGCGAGGTTCAGGTCGGCGACGGTGAAGCGGTCTGCGACGAGGTGGGAGTGTGCTGCCAGATGCGCCTCCAGCCGTTTCAGCGGACGACGGAGTTTTTCGGCGCAGATGCTGATGGCGGCCTGGCCTTCGGGGGTTTTGTCGCCACCGGCCCCGACCACGTTCAGGATCTCCAGCGCCGGGGTTTCGATGGCGGTCACGGCCAGAAGCGTCCATTGGTCGGTCAGCGCGGCCTCGGCCGGGGTCTTGGGCCCAAGCGCGCCGCCACGGGTGCGGGCGATGTGGTTGGTGATGGAAAGCGACTCGGTCAGGACGAGGTCGCCCTCGACCCAGGCCGGGATCTGGCCTTGCGGGTTCACCTTCAGGAAAGCGGGCGAGGCGGTGTTGAGGGGCGCGTCGTGGGCGCTCGCCTGGGCCAAGCGGTAGGCCTGGATGACGGGGACATGCTCGAACGCTTCGTCCAACTCGTAAAGCAGCCAGATCGGGCGCGAGGCGCGGCTGCGGAAGACGCCGTAGAGGGTGGGCATGGGGAACTCCTTTGCGACTTGGGCGCGAGACTATGCCGGACGCCGTCCGGGCAAAAGGGGTCGGAGATCAAACGCCGCGGTGCGGTCGAAGCCGCGGCTTGTGAAGCCCGCGCGGGCGGCGTAATCCGGCGGCATGACTGGAAAGCTGACCACCACTGCCCATGCGAGGGAAACGCTCGTGCTGGGGCTTCCCCTTGTCGGCTCGTCGCTGGCGCAGATGGCGCTGCATGTGACCGATACGGTCATGGTCGGCTGGTATGGCCTGGTGCCTCTGGCAGCGGTGGTGCTGGGGGCTTCGTCCTTCTTCATCGTGTTCGTGGTCGGGTCGGGCTTTGCCAAGGCGGTGATGCCGATGGTGGCGGCGGCGCTGGGCCGGGGGGACGAGGCCGAGGTCCGGCGCGACACGCGGATGGGGCTGTGGCTGTCGATCGGCTACGGGATCGTGGTGATCCCGGTCTTCTGGTGGTCCGGGCCGATTCTGCTGGCGCTGGGCCAGAATGCCGAGGTGTCTGCCATCGCGCAGGACTACATGCGGATCGTGGGCTTCGGCATGGTGCCCGCGCTGGCAGTGACGGTGCTGCAAAGCTATCTGTCCGCGCTGCACCGGACGCAGGTGGTGCTTTGGGTGACGCTGGCGGCGGTGGGGCTGAACATCGCGGTCAACTGGGCGCTGATCTTCGGCAACTGGGGCTTGCCCGAAATGGGCGCGCGGGGCGCTGCCTTCGCGACGATCTCGACGCAGCTGCTGTCGTTGGTCGTCCTGTGCATCTACGCCTGGGCCCTGCCCGAGCTGCGCCGGTTCAGGCTGTTCCAGCGGTTCTGGCGACCGGATTGGCCCGCGATGCGGCAAGTCTGGCGGCTGGGCTTGCCGATCGGGCTGACCGGGCTGGCGGAAGGCGGGTTGTTCCAGGCCTCGGCACTGATGATGGGCTGGATCGGCACGGTCGAGCTGGCCGCCCATGGCATCGCGCTGGAGGTGGCGGCGCTGACCTTCATGCTGCATGTCGGGCTGTCGAGTGCGGCGACGATCCGCATCGCGCGGTTCGACGGGCAGGGGGACCGGGTGGCGCTGCGGCAGGCGGCGGGGGTGGCGGTGGCGATCTCCTTTGGGGTTGCGGCGCTGTCGGTCGCGCTGTTCCTGGCGGTGCCGGAGCGGATCGTGGCGCTGTTTCTGGATCTTCGGAAGCCGGAGAGCGCCGGGATCCTGGCCTATGGCGCGGCGCTTCTGGTGCTGGCGGCGCTGTTTCAGCTGGCGGATGGGATGCAGGTCATGGCGCTGGGCCTGTTGCGCGGGGTGCAGGACACGCGGGTTCCGATGTGGCTGGCGGCGGTCAGCTACTGGTTGATCGGCATCCCGGCAAGCTATGTGCTGGCTTTTCCCCTGGGCTACGGCGGGCAAGGCTTGTGGCTGGGGCTGGTGGTCGGCCTGTTCTGCGCCGCTGGCAGTCTGATGTGGCGGTTCTGGCGGCTTGTGCGCTAGATCGGGATGATGTCTGATGGAAACATCATCCCGCTCCCGGTTCTTGGTCGTCGCGTGATTGACGAGGAAAACCGGAGTCCACTTTTCCTCATCACGCTAACGCCAGAGATGCGCGAAGCCGGCCAGGCGGCCCTGCAGTTTCGACAACAGCCGGTTCGCCCGCCCCGGATGCGGGAGGGCGCCGCTTGCCAGCCGGTCGAGGGCCACTTCGGGCGGGCAGGCGCGGCGGCTGACCGGGTCCCAATAGCGCGGATAGGCGATCAGCGCGGCATGGGCGAGCCGCGCCAGGTCCGGCCCCGGGCCGCGCCAGGGCGGCACCGGGCCAAGATCGCGTGTCAGGCCCCAGCCGGCGTAGAACGGAGCGCCAAGGCAGGTGACGGGCACGCCGCGGATCAGCGCCTCGAAGCCCAGCAGCGAGGTCATGGTCCAGACCTCCTGCACCTGCGCCAGAAGGCGGGCCGGGTCGCAGCCGACGGCGACCGCATCGGCAAGACCGGCCAGATCGGCGGGTTGAACCCTCCCCGGGCGCAGACCCGCCTCGACGTCCGGGTGCGGCTTGTAGATCAGGACGCCCGTTGGGTTGGCCGCCCGCACCGCTTGCACAAGCCCGAGGTTGGTCCGCACCCCGCCTGCCGCCTTGCGGATCGAGGCGTCGTCCTCGACCTGTCCCGCGACGAGGATGCGGTGACCCTCGGGCAATGACGGCAAGCCGCCGTCCAGATTGTATTTCGACAGACCGCTGTCCTGCAGCCGGGCGATCAGCGCCTCGGCCCGGTCCCGTCCCCCGGGGGGCAGCGGGGCCGCGATCAGCCGGTCCAGCCGCGAGGGTCGGGTGGGATCATAATAGATGCCGAGATCGTCCGTCACCAGCGACAGGGGCGGCACCAGTTCGGCACCAAGCCCGCGCGAGCGCAGAAAGCCGTCTTCGACCCGCAGGCAATGAGCGGCAGGGGCAAAGCCTTGCGGCTCTTTCCCCGCCCAGACCAGCAGCCTGCGCCCCGTGGCCACGGCCAGCCGGTCGGCCTGCGCCGGTCCGTCGCGAAACCGCAGCGGCCTTTCGCCCCCGAACACAGCCTGCAGGCGCGGGCGCTTCCAAAGCCGCATTCCGGCCGCGACATGGCCCTTGGCATCCTCGCGAAAGGCACGCATCTCGGCCTCGAGCTGGCGGATCACGTCCTCCAGCCCGCAGAGCCGGTCGCGGCAAGGGTCATACCAGGTGGGCGCCAGGATCATCGCCCCGGCGAACAGTGCCTCGCGCGTCAGGGACCGGGTGCGGCGGGGCAGGGGACGGTCGTCGCGCGTCAGTCCCCAGCCGGCATAGAAGGGCTGGCCGAAGACCCGGGGACGGTGGCCATGCAGGATCGCCTCGAACCCCATCTGGGAGGAGACGGTGTAGACTTCGGCCGCTCCGGCCAGCAGGCGGTGCGGCGAGACGGCCGCGGTCGACAGCGTGACGCGGCCGCCGGAATCCGTCGGGCCGAAATGCCCGGGGCGCAGGCCAAGCGCGGTCTCGGGATGCGAGCGGATGACGATGCGCGCCTCTGGGTGATCGCGCAGGGCAGTGGCGAGCATCGCGCGGAACGTGGCGGCAGAGGCCCCCGAATGCCGGATCGAGGCATCCGCCGCAGTCTGGTCGACAAGCAGCACATAGCCCGGATCAGGTGGGGGCAGGTTTGGCTCATGATTGTTGTATTTCGATAAGCCGACCTCAAGAATACACTCAATTAGCCGAGTTGCTTCATGTAAAATGTTCGAATTTTGTAACTCCGTGGAATTCAGGATCCTTTCCAGCCGCGAGGGCGCGCTGCTGTCGAAATGCACGCCGACCGGATCGATCAGCAAGCCGACCGGGGCCTCGCCCCGTGCCCGGCCGGGATGGACCGAGCGCAGGAAAGCATCCTCGACCCGCACCAGCGGCACCCCGCGTCGGGCGGCGACGGCCTCGCCGCGCCAGGCGGTCGGACTGCGGCCCCAGACCAGGACGCCATCGCGTGGACCGGGAAGACCCGCATGCAGGTCATGCCCGGCCAGTTGCAAGACCCGGTGCAGCCGGGCATTGCGCACCAGCGACAGGTTCTGGTGGCACAGCCGTCGAGGCACCCCGGTCAGCGGCTCGATGCCATCCGCGCCGGACACGGGGCCGTCACCCTCCGGTGTTGGCGGTATTGGCAAGGCCCGTCGCGGCAGTGGTCGTGCCGGTGATCGCCCCGAGCGTCTTTTGCCACTGCACGAAGGGTGCCTCGGTGACATAGAGCGTGTCGCCGTCACGGATCATGAAGTCGCGCGCCTCGAACAGGCCCGTCGGCTCGGTCAGGTCGAGGACGTAGACGATCCGCTGGTCACCGATCAGGTCGCTGCGGCCGAGGACCGCGCGGGCGATTGCCTCGCTTTCGTCGCGCAGCACGAACACGCCGGTCGGATCGGCGGACATGGTGGAAAGGCCGCCGACCGTGGCGATCGCCTCGAGCGCCGACATGGTTTCGGAATCGAACGGCACCAGGCTTTGCGCACCCGTCGCCCCCAGCGCAAGGAACTTGCGGCTGTCCTTTTCAACCACGATCTTGTCGCCGGCCCGTAGGGCGATGTCGAGGTTCGGATTCTCGAAAAGATCGTTCAGCCAGATCTTGCCGGTGTATCTGCCGCGCGTCACGCGGACGATGGCGATCGCGGGATCCACCGTGACACCCCCGGCCTTGGCCAGCATCGTGCCAAGCGTCCGGGTCGAGGCCTCGATCGGGTAGACGCCGTTCAGCCCGGCCTGGCCCGAGATTGACACGGTGGACCCTTCGCCGGGCCGCCGCGAGACGCTGACCTGCGGGTCCGGGGTCTGGTCTTCAAGCTTGCGGGTGACGGCCTGACGCAGGCCTTCGGGCGTCAGGCCGGCGGCCTTTATCCGCCCGGCATAGGGAATGTAGATGAAGCCCTGCCCGTCGACCTGGATTTCCGACAGGCCCGACACGCGCTGGCCGGTGTTGCCCAGAAGTGGCTCGTCCTTGACGTTCTCGTAGACCGTGATGTTGATCGTGTCGCCCGAGGAGATCATGTCCGACGCCACGACACCGGCGTTGCGAAAGCTGTCGCTGAAGCCGAAGACGGGCTGCACCGCCGTTGCCCGCGCCACGGCGGGCGTCACGGCGACGACGAAGGCGTCGCCCTTCTGATCGACCGAGCCGGCAAGGATTTCGCGCTTGTTCGGACCGGACCGGGGCAGGCCGCAGGACGCAATCATGGCCACCGATGCCAGCAGCACAACGGCCCGTGCCGTGTGGGTCAACGTGATCGTCACTCTTTACGTCCCCTGCGTTCTGCGTCGGATTTTTGTTCCGGAAACCTTAGCGACTGCGTCCGCGCAAGGCTACACCTGCGCGCTGAATTCAGCGGACAAGACGCAAATGTTGCCGGGGTGCCGCGCTGCCTTGCGCCAGAGCCTGATAGGGATCGGCGGGCGAAAGCATCAGATCGACAACCTGACGCAGCAAGGCCCGCCGTCCCCGCGCGGAGTAGAAGCCGCCCACCAGCTGCGAGGTTTCCAAAAGGAAGTGCCGGTAGTCGCGGTAGGCGCGGGTGTCGGGGCGTTCGGGGGCTGCAAAGAACGCTTCCAGCGGTTGCGAGGAGACGAATTCCGGCTTGGCATAGACCGCCGCCCCGAAGGTTCGAAGCGGCAATCCGCGCCACAAGGCCTGCTGCCCCGCGGTCGAATTCACCGTGACCGCCGACCGCGCGTCGTTCATCAGTCGGGCCAGCTTGCCGCCCCGCACGAAGTGGACACGGTCGCTGACGCCGTGCAGGCGGGCCAGGCGGCGGATTTCCGGCTTAAGCGCCACCCGCCCGTCCTCCAGCGGATGCGCCTTGAAGACAAGGTGATGGTGGCGCGGGGCGCCCTTGGCAAAGCCCTCGATCACCAGGGCAAGAAACTCGGTCATCGAGGCAAAGGGCGAATGGTCGCGAAAGCTGGAATCATGTTCAAGCTGCAGGATCGCGAGGTGAAACGGAAAGCCGCCGTTGCGGATGCGCAGGGTCGCAATGCGGCGCTCCAGCCGGTGCAGGGGCATCAGAAGAAAACGCTTGAGATAGAGGCGGAATTCCTGCCCGACGGTCAGCGCCCGGTGCGGGCGGAAGTTTGCATAGGCCCGGAAGCCCAGCGCGACGAAGCCATGATAAAGCGCGCCCCAGAACATGTGCTGGCGCATGTCGCCCCAGGTGGCGGGGACGTCCGGAAGGTCGAGGTCGATCCTGGCCAGTGCGGCCTGCATGTCGCGCACCGCCAGGTCCATCAGCCGGGAATGCCCGTTCGACCCGTCCCGTTCGTAGGTGACCCAATAGGGGCGGAGGTAGCCTTCCTCGAACACATGCACGGTGAGCCCGCGCGCGCGGGCGACCCGGATCGCCTGGGCATGGATCGGCCGGGTGTCGCCATAGACGACCAGATCGGTGATCGCGTGCCGGGCCATGATCTCCGCGCAGCTTTCGGGCCAGCGGTCATGGCTGCCGTCAAAGGCGATGTAGCCCGGCCCCGGCCAGAAGACCCGGTCGCCCAGGTTGAAGCCCACGCGCCAGACCTGCCCCCCCGCCGCCAGGACCTGACGGCCCAGCCGGTGAAACCAGGGGCCGTGCGGGCCTTGCAGGAACAGGAAATGGCGGGTCGGTTCGATCACAGTTGTCCGAGCGGCTGGTGTCGGGGAAGCCATGGCGCAGAATGGCTGACAAAAGGTAAAGAGATCATGGCGTCAAGTGTCCGAGGCTTGCAAGGCCGGGTCCGCCGCTTTACCTCGGATGGGCGGATGAAGGAGCGGTTCATGTTCACCGGAATTGTCACCGATGTCGGACGTATTGTCGAAACCCGGGTCACGGGCGACCTTCGCGCGCGGATCGCCACCCGCTATGACGTCGGCGGGATCGACATCGGCGCCTCGATCGCCTGCGACGGGGTCTGCCTGACGGTTGTGGCGCTTGGGTCAGAACCGGAGGGGTGGTTCGACGTCGAGATCAGCGCCGAAACCCTGTCGAAGACCAATATCGGGCGCAGCGGCTGGCCGGTGGGCAAACGGATCAACCTGGAGCGCGCGTTGCGGGTGGGGGACGAGCTTGGCGGACACATCGTCTCGGGCCATGTCGACGGGGTGGCCGAGGTGGTGCGGGTCGCGCCCGAGGGCGGGTCGGTGCGGGTGACCTTCCGCGCGCCGGAGGCCTTGGCGCGCTTCATCGCGCCGAAAGGGTCGGTGGCCTTGAACGGCACATCCCTGACGGTGAACGAGGTCGAGGGGGCGGAATTCGGGGTGAATTTCATTCCCCATACCCAAAGTGTCACGACATGGGGCGAGGTGGCGGTCGGGGACCGGGTGAACCTGGAGGTCGACACGATGGCCCGCTACGTGGCGCGGCTGCGCGCGTTTGGCTGAGGTGAGGCCGGGGGTTTCACACCCCCGGACCTCCGTGGGATATTTGGGGAAGAGAAAGACAATTTTAGTCAAATGCTGCGGAGTTCTTGTTGGGCGAGATCGGGCATAACGGCGGGCCGTCGCTGGCGGGCGGGGTCAGTTGGCGCAAGCACTGTTGGTCGGCGGCGCGGGAGCGGTTGTTGCCTACGCTTCCCATCGAGGTGGTGCGGCTTCGGGTGAAGCGGGCGCAGGCCTTGGGGCTGGATTACAGGACCTATGCCGGGGTGCGGGCGGCGACAGGGCAAGACGTGGTGGCGTTCCTGTTTTCCTCCAATGCGTTGCGGGTGTGCCTTGTGCGCCCCGCGATGCCGGAGGACCGGGCGGCGAAGTTGGCGGTCGTGCGGTGTGGCAAGCTGGCGCTGGCGGTAGAGCCGCTGACGCCTGACATGGTGGTGGCCGCCAATCCCTCGGCGCTGGATGGGGCGTATCCGGCACCTTATGCGCTGGCCAGTTTCGGCGCGATGCGGGAGCGGCTGCGGGCGGCCTTGGGGAAGGTGCCGGGGGATCGGGTGATCCTGGTGGGCGATCTGGGCCTGGAGCGCGACTGGTGCGCGGCGGGGCGGCTGGCGGGGTATCTGCCGGCGGAGCGGTATTTCAGCCGATGAGAAACGGCGGCCCCCGACGGACCGCCGTATGCAGAGCCTTTCCGATCAATCAGGCCGCGCGGCCGACCAGTACGCTGTCGACGGTCTTCGCAGCACCCGCCTCATCGACGCCCGACACGGCGGCGACCCAAGAGGTCGCCGGAGTTGATCTTCTGTTCATATTCCTGCGCGCGGCGCGACCACATCGCGCGCTTGACCTTGGCCTTGCCCTTCAGGGTGTCCAGCGCCTTGGTCACCACGTCGGGGGCCGAGAGGGCGCGCATGCCGATGTCCAGCGCCTTGTGGGTGGGGACGCGCAGGGTCATCTTGTCCTTCTCGAAGGAGATGACGAAAAGCTCCAGCTGAATTCCGGCGATCTGCTGTTCCTCGATCGAGATGATCCTGCCGACGCCATGCGCCGGGTAGACCACGAAATCGTTCGGGCGGAATTCAGGCTTCTTCGACTTGGTCATTCAGTATTCCCCAGAAGGAAGGCCCGTTCCCGCGACAAAGGCCCCGCGCGCCCTGAACCCCTTGTTCAGGCGTGTGGAGCTTGGATTGTCACAAAAGAATTGAGCCTAGGCGGACTGCTCTAAGCCGGTGCAGGCTTCCATGCTTGATATGTAAAGGAATGATAACACAAAAAGGTGCTGATTCCAACCGCCACGAAACCGGGCAGTTGCAGTCTAACACCTTGTTTCGTCGTCGTTTTGCAAGTTCTCACCGATTCGTGGCCGCATTTGCGCCCGAATCGGCCCCTGCGTTCAGCCACCCTGGCCGGGGGCCTCGGAGAAATATTTCTCGCGCTTGCCCGGTTCACCGTCGCGGTCTTCATAGCCCGGCATCGGGTCCTTCTTGGTCACGATCACCGGCCATTGCACCGCGTATTTGCGGTTGAAGGCGACCCATTCCTCCATGTCCGGTTCGGTGTCCGGGCGGATCGCGTCGGCGGGGCATTCGGGTTCGCAGACACCGCAGTCGATGCATTCATCCGGATGAATCACCAGCATGTTCTCGCCCTCGTAGAAGCAATCCACCGGGCAGACCTCGACGCAGTCGGTGTATTTGCAGGCGATGCAGTTGTCGATGACGACATAGGTCATGGGCGGGCCTTGATGCGGATCAGATGGCGATCATGTGCCTGCCAATTAGATCAGGTGGGCGGATCATTCAAGGAGGTGTGGTGCCTGCCGTCAGGTGTCAAGATCGGCGTAGAGGGTCTGCGCTTCGGTCGCCGGGCCGCGACGGAAGCCAAGGGCCACGATGCGCACCACGCGGATCTGCGACCCTTGCGGAAAGGTCAGCACATCGCCCGGAGCGATGTCGCGACCCGGGCGGCTGACAGGGATGCCGTTCACCCGGACATGGCCGTGCCGGATCAGCGCGGCGGCAAGGCTGCGTGTCTTCACGAAGCGCGCCTGCCAGAGCCATTTGTCCAGCCGCAAGCGGGCAGCGGCACCGGGGTCGGTCTTCCCCGCCGGTTCCGCCAATCAGACCTTGCCCTTGAGCGCGAGAAGGGCGGCGAAGGGGTTGTCCGGGTCAATCGGCTTTTCAACCCGGGGTGGGCGGGCCTCGTAGGACTTGTGCCGGTCATCGCGCTGCGGCTTGCCGC
>NCDY01000077.1 GCA_002280405.1 Rhodobacterales bacterium 32-66-9
ATCGACTCGTGGATCGTGCGGCCAATCGCCATCACCTCACCCACCGATTTCATCGCGGTGGTGAGGTTGGGTTCCGAGCCGGGGAACTTCTCGAAGGCGAAGCGGGGGATCTTAGTCACGACATAGTCGATGGAGGGCTCGAAGGACGCGGGCGTGACCCTGGTGATGTCGTTGTCCAGCTCGTCCAGCGTGTAGCCGACCGCCAGTTTCGCGGCGATCTTGGCGATGGGGAAGCCGGTGGCCTTGGACGCCAAGGCCGACGAACGCGACACGCGGGGGTTCATCTCGATCACCACCATGCGGCCGTCCGCCGGGTTGATCGCCCATTGCACGTTGGAGCCGCCGGTCTCCACCCCGATCTCGCGCAGGACGGCGATGCTGCCGTTGCGCATGATCTGGTATTCCTTGTCGGTCAGGGTCAGCGCCGGGGCGACGGTGATCGAGTCGCCGGTATGCACGCCCATCGGATCGACGTTTTCGATCGAGCAGACGATAATGGCGTTGTCCTTGCTGTCGCGGACCACCTCCATCTCGAATTCCTTCCAGCCGAGGAGCGACTGGTCGACCAGGACCTGCGCGACGGGAGAGGCTTCGAGGCCGGATTTCACGATGGCCTCGTAGTCATCACGGTTGTAGGCAACACCGCCGCCGGTGCCGCCCAGGGTGAAGGCGGGGCGGATGATGGCGGGGAGGCCGACGTATTCGATGGCCCCGATGGCTTCGCGCACACCGGCGGCGATGTCGTATTTGCCGGAGGACAGTTTGGGGGCGGCAATGATGGTGGCCTTGGGGTTTTCCAGGCCGATCCGGTCCATCGCCTCGCGGAACAACTTGCGATCTTCTGCCATTTCTATGGCTTCGCGCTTGGCGCCGATCAGCTCCACCTTGTACTTTTCCAACACGCCCATGTCGGCAAGCGCGAGTGCGGTGTTCAGACCGGTCTGGCCGCCCATTGTCGGCAGCAGCGCGTCGGGACGCTCTTTCTCGATGATCTTGGCCACGACTTCCGGGGTGATCGGCTCGATATAGGTGGCATCTGCCAGGCCCGGATCGGTCATGATCGTCGCGGGGTTGGAGTTGACCAGGATCACCCGGTAGCCTTCCTCACGCAGAGCCTTGCAGGCCTGGGCGCCGGAATAGTCGAACTCGCAGGCCTGGCCGATGACGATGGGACCTGCGCCGATGATCATGATCGACTTGATATCGGTCCGCTTCGGCATGTCTGCCCCCATCCATCGCGCAAAACTTGCGGGGTTATACCGAGGGTGAGCCGGGGTGCAAGGGTCGATCGGTGAGGACGCGCAATGAAAGAGGCCGGGGGTGGGTCCCCCGGCCTCTCGCAGCGATGGCAGGTGTCAGGCCCTTTCGCCAACCGCCGCTTCGGCCGCCGCGATGGCTGCCTTGCGGGCGGCGATCTTCTCGCCGGTGGGGGGGCCTTCGAAGCGGCGGTTCTCGACCGTGACCCAGAGGATCAGAGCCAGGGCGATGAAGCCGCCGACAACATAGAGCACCCGCTCATTGGGCGGCGCGACTGCGATGAAGAGGATGATTGCCATCCCGACCACCGACAGGACCGTCACCAGCTTGTAAACTCCGGTCGCCATCGCCCAGGGCCCGGGCGTCGGCCATTTCGCCGTGCCATAGGCGATGAGGCCCGCGATCAGGGGAATGGTGAACGACAGGAACAGGAAGACCAGCGTCGAGTTGACCACGATGACGTAGATCGAGGTCTCGCCGACCTTGATTGACAGCGCGAGCACGACATAGAGGATGCAGAGCGCCGCCGCCGTCCAGATCGCCGTCACCGGGGTGCGGTATTTCGGCGAGACGGAAGCCAGGGCCTTCGAGCCGAGCGGCACGCCGTCATCGCGCGAGAAGGCGAAGAGCATCCGGCTTGCCGAGGTGACCGTCGCCAGACCGCAAAGAAGCTGGGTGATCAGGATGCCGAAATAGATCGCCACCTTGAGGCCGGCAGGCAGGATCGCATCCATCGTGGCGAAGAACATGCCCCAGCCCTGACCGGCCGCGACAGCGAGGTCGGGGATCGCCAGCGCGATGGCACTGACCATCACCCAGCCGACGATCGAGGACCACAGCACCGCCGAGACGATGCCATGCGGCACGGACGTGGCGGCATTCTTCGTCTCCTCGGAGGTATGCGCCGAGGCGTCGTAGCCGGTGATCGTGTAGACCGGCAGCAAGAGCGAGAGAAGGAAGAGATAGCCGATGTTGGTGCTGGCCGGGAACACGTTGCCGCCGGCCTCGCCGGAGAAGTTGGTGAAGGTCCAGAGCCGCGAGATGTCGATTGCGGGCGCGAAGTAGAGGCTGGCCACGACCAGGACCGCGGTGGTGGCGAAGATGATGTAGCCCGAGATGTCGGTCAGGAAGGTGGTGGCCTTGATGCCGATGTGGTTGAAGATCGCCTGGGCGATGGTGATCGCGGCGACAAAACCCACCACCTGCCAGTCGGTCCCGGTGAAGCCGAACCACGGCCCGAAGGTGCCGGCAAAGAAATAGGCGGTGCCGATGTTGATGGCCCCCAGAACCGTGATCAGTCCCAGAAGGTTCAGCCAGGCCGTCAGCCAGCCCCAGAAGCGCGACCCCAGGATCGAGGCCCAGTGGTAAAGCCCGCCCGCCGTCGGGAAGGCCGAGGCGATCTGCGCCATCGAGAGCGCGAACATGCCCGAGATGATGCAACCCACGATCCAGCCGATCCCGGCCCCGGCCCCGCCGACCGACGAGATCGCCTGGGCAAACGAGTTGATCCCGCCGGACAGGATGTTGATGATCGAGAACGAGATCGCGAAGTTCGAGAATTTCGACATGGAGCGTGACAGCTCCTGCGCGTAGCCCATGCCATGCAGGACTTTCAGGTCCTCATGCTTGGCGTGTTCGTTGTAGTCGTCGGAAGCCATTTCAGTCCCCTTCGTACCGGTTTGTTGGACGCAGTCCTGCTATTCTTGTTATGGACGCCTGCTTCCCCACTACATGTGGGGAGCCGATCGTGACGTAAGGGAACCTCTCATTTGATCAATAATCAAGCGGCGAATGCGTTCCTTGACTGTCCGGTCGAAAAATTCCGCAGGGTCTGGTTGTTTTCCGGGCCTGACCGGGGCCGAAACCGGCTGGCGGGGTCCGCGGCTTGGGCCTATCTGGGTCGTGGAAACCGGAAGGGGCGTCGCGTTGATCCTGATCGAACATGGTCCTGGCGACCGGCCGGCGCTGTTTTCCGCGCCGCGGGAGATCATTGTCGCCCATGCACCGCGCGAGGTGGCGCAAGCCCTTGCCCGGGCCGAGGCGGCACGGGCGACGGGGGCCTGGATTGCGGGCTACGTCGCCTATGAGGCGGGCTATGTTCTGGAACCGAAACTGGCCCGGCTGATGCCGCGTCGCCGTGCCGGCCCCCTGGTCGCGCTGGGGGTGTTCGAGGCACCGGGATCCGCCGAGGCCATCCTGGCGCGGGCGGCGGCAGAGGGGCTCTTGACCTCGATGACCGCCCCGCGGCCCCGGACCGGCCGCCGCGCCTATGGCAGCGGGGCGCGAAAGGTCTTCGACTACATCGCGGCGGGGGATTGCTATCAGGTGAACCTGACCTTCCCGATGACGGCGCGTCTGGTCCGGGGGACTCCGCTGGGCCTATACGGCGCGTTCCGGCGGACAGGGGCGGTGGGGCATGGGGCCTATGTCGATCTGGGCATCGGGCCGGTCGTGGTGTCGCGCAGTCCGGAGCTGTTCTTCAAGGTCGAAGCGGGAAGGATCGTCACCCGACCGATGAAGGGCACGCGCCCCCGGGGCAAGGATGCGGCGGAGGATGGCGCCATCATCGCAGAGCTTCGGCGGGCCGAGAAGGACCGGGCCGAGAACCTGATGATCGTGGACCTGCTGCGCAACGACATCTCGCGCCTGTCGCAGGTGGGCAGTGTGAAGGTTCCCGCTCTTTACGCCGTCGAGAGCTATGCGACGGTGCATCAGATGACCTCGACGGTTGAGGGGGTGCTTGAGCGCCCGGCAACCCTGCCGGGGCTGCTGGCGGCGCTGTTCCCCTGCGGCAGCGTGACCGGAGCGCCGAAGATCCGGGCGATGCAGATCATCCGCGAGCTGGAGCCTTTTGCGCGCGGCGTCTATTGCGGGTCGGTGGGCTGGATGTCGCCTGCGGGCGAGGCGGATTTCTCGGTCGCGATCCGGACGCTGTCGGTCAGCGGCTCCGAGATCGTGATGAACGTGGGCGGCGGGCTGACGCATGGCTCTACCGTGGATGGCGAATGGGAGGAGGCGCTGTGGAAGGCGCGCTTCGTGAAGGCGGCCGTCAGCCGGGACTGAGGCTGATCGAGACGGTGTTGTGGGATGGCCGCGCCGCGCCGCGCTGGGCGCTGCATCTGGCGCGGCTGCGGCGGTCGGCGGCGATGCTGGGCTGGGACTGTCCCGAGATCGCGGTGGCGGGACCGGATCACCCGGCGCGGCTGCGCCTGACGCTGGACCGGAACCGCGCGGTCGACTGGACCGTGGCGCACCTGCCGCCCGCAAAGCCGGAATGGCGGGTCGGGCTGGCGGCGGAGCGGTTGCAGTCGGACGACCCCTGGCTGCGGGTGAAATCCACGCGGCGTGCGGCCTATGACCGGGCGCGGGCGGGTCTGCCCGCGGGCCGCGACGAGGTTCTGTTCCTGAACGAGCGCGGCGAGGTCTGCGATGGCTCGATCACCACGGTCTTCTTCGACAGGGGGCAGGGGATGCGCACGCCTCCATCGACGAGCGGACTTCTGCCAGGGGTCCTGCGGGCGGAGGTCGGGTGCCCGGAGGAGGTGCTGATGGCCGCGGACCTGCCGAAAGTGCGGCTCTGGGTCGGGAATGCGCTGCGTGGGCTGATCCCGGCGGTGTTTCAGCCTTAGGGCGGGCGGTATTGCCCACCCTACCTGGCCGCGCGGGGTTGACTTGGGCGGTCCGGCAAGGTGTATCGGCGCGAGGAAATTGAGGCCCTGGAAAGGGGAGTGATGATGCACGCCTATCGCAGCCATACCTGTGCCGCGCTGACCAGGGCCCATGTGGGCGAGACCGTCCGGCTGTCGGGCTGGGTCCACCGGGTGCGCGACCATGGCGGCGTGCTGTTCATCGACCTGCGCGACCATTACGGGATCACGCAGCTTTTGTGCGACGGCGACAGTCCCGCCTTCAAGGCGCTGGAGGCGGTGCGCAGCGAATGGGTGATCCGGGTCGATGGCCGGGTGAAGGCGCGGGATGCGTCCTTGGTCAACGCGAAGATCCCGACCGGCGAGATCGAAGTCTATGTGACCGAGGTCGAGGTGCTGGGGGCCTCCGAGGAGCTGCCGCTGCCGGTCTTTGGCGATACGGAGTACCCCGAGGAAACGCGGCTGACCTACCGCTTCCTTGACCTGCGCCGCGACACGATGCACCAGAACATGATGCTGCGGTCGAACGTGGTGCGCTGGCTGCGCAATGCCATGTGGGACCAGGGCTTTACCGAGTTCCAGACGCCGATCATCACCGCCTCCAGCCCCGAAGGCGCGCGCGACTTCCTGGTGCCGTCGCGGCTCCATCCGGGCAAGTTCTACGCCCTGCCGCAGGCGCCGCAGCAGTTCAAGCAGCTGATCCAGGTCGCGGGTTTCGACCGCTATTTCCAGATCGCGCCCTGCTTCCGGGATGAGGATCCGCGCGCCGACCGCTCGCCCACCGACTTTTACCAGCTGGACGTCGAGATGTCCTTTGTCACCCAGGACGACGTGTTCGCCGCTGTCCAGCCGGTGCTGCAGGGGCTGTTCGAGACCTTCGGCAAGGGTCGGAAGGTTCATGCCGACTGGCCGCGGATCGCCTATCGGGATGCGTTGAAGTGGTTTGGCTCCGACAAGCCCGACCTGCGCAACCCGATCCGGATGCAGGATGTGTCTTCGCATTTTGCAGGCTCGGGCTTTGCCATCTTCGCCAAGCTTCTGGAGCAGGAGGGCAACGAAGTCCGCGCCGTTCCCGCGCCGAAGGGGCCGTCAGGCGAACCCGTGGGCCGCAAGTTCTGCGACCGGATGAATGCCTTCGCGCAACAGCAGGGGCTGCCGGGGATGGGGTATATCTTCTGGCGCGAGGCTGAGGATGGGTCGGGCATGGAGGCCGCCGGGCCGCTGGCCAAGAACATCGGACCGGAGCGGACCGAGGCGATCCGGCTGCAACTGGGGCTGGAAAAGGGCGACGCGGCCTTCTTTCTCGGCGGCAAGCCGGAGACCTTCGAGCCCATCGCGGGCCGGGCGCGGAACGTGATCGGCGAGGAGTTGGGGCTGACCGAAAAGGACAGCTTCCGCTTTGCCTGGATCGTCGATTTCCCGATGTACGAAAAGACGGATGAGGGGAAGATCGACTTTTCCCACAACCCGTTCTCGATGCCGCAGGGCGGCCTTGAGGCGCTGAACGGCGATCCGCTGAAGGTCTACGCTTACCAGTATGACCTCGCGTGCAACGGCTATGAGGTCATCTCGGGCGGCATCCGCAACCACAAGCCCGAGATCATGTACAAGGCGTTTGAACTCGCCGGGTATCCGGCGTCCGAGGTGGACAAGCGGTTCGGCGGGATGGTCAAGGCGTTCAAATACGGCGCGCCGCCACACGGGGGCTGCGCGGCCGGGATCGACCGGCTGGTGATGCTGCTGGCCGACACCCAGAACATCCGCGAGGTCATCATGTTCCCGATGAACCAGCGCGCCGAGGACCTGTTGATGGGCGCGCCCTCCGAGCCGATGAACGAGCAGCTGCGCGAGTTGCGCCTGCGCGTCCTGCCGAAGGAGGCCTGATGTACCAGGCCACCGTCCCCGTCTTCCGCCACTACCTCGCCCGCATGGCCGAGATGGTGGAGAAGGCGGGGCCGGAGGCTCTGGAGGCCCGCATCGCCGATGCTTTCCCCGCTGGCCAGCAGTTCGCGACGGCGGCAGGGTTCGCGCTGCGGACCGCCTGTCCCCTGGCCGGGCGGACCCTCCCGGATCTGCCGCAGGGGTTGGGACCAAGGCTTGCCGTCGCGCGGGCGATGCTGGGGGCGATGTCGCCTGCGGAGTTCGTCGGGGCAGAGACACGGATCGTCCGTCACCGGGCGGGCCATGCCGAGATCGAGCAGACCGGTGAAGAGTTCCTGTTCCTGTACGGCCTGCCGAATTTCTTCTTTCACCTGACGATGGGCTATGCCGCCTTGCGCGCTGCCGGAATGCCCTTGGGCAAGGCGGATTTCGACGGGTTCCATTCCTATCCCGAGGGCTTCCGCTTCTAGAACCTGTCCATCTGCAGGCCTTACGGAGACGAAGCCAGCGCGGCCAGCCTCTCTGCGATCATCCGGGCCAGGCGCGCCCGGTCGAAGGCGGTGTGGCTGGTCCGCACCGCCGCCTCCAGCGCCAGATCGCCCGATGCCCGCGCCAGGCTTTGCACGAAGGCCCTGGCATAGCCGGGATCGCCCGGCGCGGCGATCAGGCTTGCGGCCCGCGCCAGATCGTCGCGCAAAGCGACCGGATCCCCGGCCGGAGAAGGCGTCTCCTCACCCTTTTCGACCGGACCGACGCCGGTCGTCAGCTGGCGAATCAGCCTGACCAGCCCGGCGACCGAGCCGATCGGCTTTTCCACAAACGCCGCCGCGCCCGCGTCAAGCGCGGAGTCCCGACCGTCGGGATCGCCGGAAATACCCAGGACAGGAAAGCCCGCGGCGGAGAGTTCGGCAATCAGATCCTCGCCGCGGCCATCGGGCAGGCCGAGATCGATGATGGCCAGGTCCGGCCGGTAGCAGTTCAGGTGAAGTCGTGCGATTTCAAGGCTTTCCGCCCGGCGCAGCCGGGCGCCCGCGCGGTTCAGGATCAACCTCAGCGCGTCGCAGGCAAAGCGGCTGTCATCCACGATCATCAGCGTCAGGCCCTGCAAGGGCAACGGCGCACCGCCAGGCGTCGGGGGCGGCACCAGCGGATCGTGGCGAAAGGGCATGACGGACCTCCTGCAGGACGGCGCAAGTGTGTGCGGCGTGCGTAAAGTCCCGGTTAATGCGCCTGCGACCTTCACGCCGCTTGCATGGGTCCGGCGCGGGACGCATAAGCCGGGAAAGCCGCAGCGAGGTCCGTCACATGATCGGTCGCCTGAACCACGTCGCCATCGCCGTCCCCGACCTTGAGGCCGCCGCCGCGCAGTATCGCGGCGCGCTGGGGGCCACGGTCGGTGCCCCGCAAGCCGAGCCGGACCATGGCGTGACCGTCGTCTTCATCGACCTGCCGAACACCAAGATCGAGCTGCTGCAGCCCCTGGGCGAGGCCTCGCCGATCCTGGGGTTTCTGGAGAAGAACCCCTCGGGCGGCATTCATCACCTGTGCTATGAGGTCGATGACATCCTTGCCGCACGTGACCATCTCCGTGCCTCGGGCGCGCGCATCCTGGGCAATGGCGAACCCAAGCCCGGCGCGCATGGCAAGCCGGTCCTCTTTCTGCATCCGAAGGACTTCAACGGCTGTCTGGTGGAGCTTGAACAGGCATGACGATCACCGCCGCCATTGTGCTGTATGCCGTCACCTGGTTCATGACACTGTTCTGTGTGCTGCCCTACGGCACCCAGTCGCAGGACGAGGCCAATGACATCGTCCCCGGCACCCCCCCGGGCGCCCCGGCGGGCGAGGTGATGCGGCGCAAGGCCTGGGTCACCACGCTGATCGCGACGCCGGTCTGGGCACTGATCGCCGCGATCATCCTGTCAGGCTGGATCACCGTCCAGGACCTGGACTGGTTCGGCCGGATCAAGCCCTGACGGCAGGGGCGGGGCCAAAATCCTTCGAAGGATTTTGCAAATCTTTTCGAAAAGATTTGGCGCCTATGGGTCAGCGGCCCGCATTCACCAGCCGGTGATAGAGGTGCGTGAAGGTCGCCACGCCCAGGACCGGGACCGCCAGATTCAGGATCGGCACCGACAAGGGGGCGGCCATCAGCGTGCCTGCGGCCCACAGCGTCCAGCGATTCCGGCGGCGCATGGCCCTGACCTCGGACGGCGGCAGGCGGCGCAGGGCGACGAGGCTGAAGTATTCGCGCCCGAGCAGAAGCCCGTTCACCGCCCAGAAGACCAGCGGGATGCCCGGGCCGACGAAGGGATAGAGGATGAGCGCGCCCAGGTTGACCGCGATCACCAGGCCAAGGAAGTTGACCGACTGGCGCAGTCCTGCTGCCAGCGAGAGGGCCGTCGCGGGGGGCAGGTCAGGGTAGTGCCGGTCCTCGACCGCGTCGGCGACGTCTTCCAGGAAAAACCCGGTGAAGGCCGAGGCGACCGGGACCATCAGGAAGACCGACAGCCCGATCATCAGGAACAGGGACGCCCAGCCGAGGAAGGTCTCCACCCCCGAAACCGGGCCGATCACCGGCAGGTCCACTGTGTCCGGGGCCAGCCACCAGATCGCCTGCACGAACAGGATGTAGGCCGCGAAGAGAAGGGCCAAAGCCAGCAGCACACCCAGACCCACCACCCGGCGGAAGCGGCGGTCGGCAAGCTGGCCCAGGGCCAGAAGGAAGGCGGAGAAGATGGGGAAGATCACGCATCGACCCAGGTGACGATACGGGAAAGGTCCGGGCGGGGGCGGTCGGGACCATCCTCGGGCGGGGTGGCGATGTGGACGATGCCCGCGACAGTCTCGCCATCGCGGCAGCCGAAGGCGCGAGCGGCGAAGATCGCGTCATGGGCGGGCCAGCCGGTGAGCCAAGAGGCCCCCCAGCCGGCGGCTTCGGCGGCGTTGAGAAGGCCGAAGCACAGGGCGGTGGCGGAGGCCTGCTGTTCCGCCGCCGGAATCCTGGATGAGGGTTTCGGCGCGGCGATCACGACGACCGCCAACTTGCCCAGATCATACTGACCCCGCCCCTTGGCGACCTTCTCGGCATCGCCGCCAAGCTCCATCGCCCGCGCTTCGGCGAGGTCGGCGAAGCGTCGGAAAGCAGCGCCCTGCACCACGATCATCCGCCA
>NCDY01000078.1 GCA_002280405.1 Rhodobacterales bacterium 32-66-9
CAGGGTCTTGTAAGTCGGTGTGTTCGGTCTGCTCATGCCCTCCAGCTATCACGCTGGATTCACAAGATGAATCCCTCACGGGATTTGTGCAACAAAGCCAATCCACGCCACCAAATGCAGGGACTGAACAGGTAGTCGCGCCAGGGCGAAAACGATCCTGGCGCTACGCGGCCTCAGGATGAAGCAGCGCACGCACCAGCGGATTTGGGAAACGCCGCGCCATGGTCACGGCGTAGAAGGTCTCGGCGATGCCCGGCAGAGGCTCGCCCTCGACCAGCACGCCGCCCGCGATCTCATCCTTGACAACGATCGGCGGGAGGACCGCAAGGCCGATATCTTCCCGCGCCAGCAGGCGCATCATCGCCATGTCCTCGACTTCCGCGACGATCTGCGGCCGGACGCCGAGGCGATCGGCGAGCGCATCGAAACCGGTGCGCACGCTGCTCTCCACGGTGGGCAGGATCACCGGATGCGTCCGCAGCCGTTCCGCAAGGCTGCCCGTGTCGCGGAAGCGATCCGGTGTGCCGACGAGGCTCACGGCGCGCTCGGCGAGGCGGTGCGCGACGAAAGGCGTCAGGGCGTCGCCTGCCGGCGTCTGATTGATCAGGACGACATCGAGATTGAGCGCTTCCAGCGCGCTCATAAGTTCGGCGGTGCTGCCCGAGCGGAGGATGAGATCGATATCCGTCCGGCCGAGGACCGGGCGCAGGAACTCCATCTGGAAGTTGCGCGACAGCGTGGCGAGCGAACCGACGCGCAGCGCCTGCCGGGCCGCGCCGGTCTGCCGCAATGTGCCCAGCAATTCGTCGCCGGCGGCGAAGATGGCGTCGGCATGGTCGAGCGCGATCCGCCCGGCTTCGGTCAGATGCAGCTGTCGACCGCGGCGTTCGAACAGCGGATGGCCCAGCCGTTCCTCCAGCTTGCGGATCTGCACCGACAGCGCCGACTGGGTGAGGTTCAGGCGTTCGGCCGTGCGGGTGAGATTGCCGTCGTGGGCGACCGCCCAGAAGTAGCGCAGGTGGTTGTAGTTCAGCGCGGCCATGATGTTCGATAATAACGAACGATAGCGCGCAAACAATGCCTTTTTTTCCAGTTTTGCGGTTTGGTATCCGGCTGGTGTCCTGACCCTGTCCTGGAGAGACCGCCGTGTCGCTTTATCTGCTCCCGCTCGCCGCACCGGCCGTGCTGCTCCTGTCCGCCGCTTTCGGGTCCCTGCGGCCGGGTCGTCGCCCGCCGCTCGTGCCCGCCTTTGCCGAGGGCGCGGCGCTCATGGCGCTCATCGTCGCGATCGGATCGCTCGGCCTGCTGGTCGGGTATGGACCCGGTGACAGCGGGCAGATCGGATGGGCCGGGGTCGGTCTTTCGGTCAGGCTCGATGCGGTAAGCGCGACGATGCTCGTGCTGGTCGCCTTCGTCGGCTGGATCGTCGCGCGCTACGCCCGCACCTATCTGGATGGCGAGGCCCGGCAGGGCGTCTTCACGGCCTGGCTGTGCGCGGCGCTTGCCGCCGTTCTCCTGCTGGTTCAGGCGGGCAATCTTGTCCAGCTGGTCGCGGCCTGGATCGCGACCAGCATCAGCCTGCATCGCCTGCTCCTGTTTTACCCGGAGCGTGTGGCGGCGCGGCGGGCCGCGCGCAAGAAGCGGCTTTTCTCGACGCTCGGCGCAGCCGCCTTGATCCTCGCCGCCGTCCTTGTCTGGGTGAGCTTCGGCACGACCGATATCGCCACGATCAACGCCCTTGCGCGGGCCGGCGACGGGTCCTGGCTGGCGCTCACGGCAGCCGGCCTGCTCGCGCTTGCCGCGCTTCTGAAGTCGGCACAGTTCCCGACGCATGGCTGGCTCACCGAGGTCATGGAGGCGCCGACGCCGGTCTCGGCGCTGCTCCATGCCGGGGTGATCAATGCCGGCGGCTTCCTGCTGATCCGGTTCGCCGACGTGATGCTTTTGGCGCCGGGCGTGCTGGCCGTGCTGGCGATGGTCGGCGGCTTCACCGCGCTGTTCGGCGCGCTGGTCATGCTGACGCAGCCTGCGGTCAAGACATCGCTGGCCTGGTCGACAGTCGCACAGATGGGGTTCATGATGCTGCAATGCGGGCTGGCGCTGTTCCCCCTGGCGCTGCTCCACATCGTCGCGCATTCGCTTTACAAGGCGCATGCGTTTCTCGCCTCGGGCGGAGCCGTCGAACAGGTTGCGGCGATCCGCCGCCCGGGGCCGGTCGCTGTCCCCGACGGCGCAGCGGTCGGCCGCGCCTTCCTCATCGCGCTCGCGATCTATGCCGCGATCGGTGCGGCATTCGGCTTCGCCTTCGGTTTCGAGCACAAGTCACCGCAGGCGCTCGCGCTTGGCACCATCCTGATTTTCGGCGTCGCCTATCTTCTGGCGCAGGGGCTGGCCGATACCGCGCCGCGTCCGTTGACACGCAAGACCGCGATCTATGCCAGCGCGGCCGCGGTCGGATATTTCGCGCTGCAGACGACGGCCGAATGGCTGACGGCAGGCGTCCTTCCGGCGACGCCCGCACCCGGCCGCCTCGAATGGACCCTGATGGCGCTCGCGGTGCTGAGCTTCGGGCTGGTGGCTGTGGCGCAGGCGCTGTTCCCGCACTGGGCGTCGCATCCCGCCGCCGCAGGACTGCGCGTCCATCTCGCCAACGGTCTTTATGCCAACGCCGCTCTCGATCGGATGCTGGGCGGATGGTCCGTCCGCAAGCCGTCATGACAATCAGATTGAGGACAACACCGATGCTGATGACCGTGACCAATGCGCTGCTCCCGCCTTCCGATGCGATCATCGCGGCGGCCAATCGTGCGGCGCGCGCCATTCCGCCGCTCTGGCCGCTTGCGTCAAGCGTCGCGGTCAATCCGTTCCTTGGGCAGGCGGGCGAGCCGCTGCCGACTGCGGCGGCGCGTCTCCGGCGCACCGCCGGAATCGCACTGACCATGCCCCGGGCCTGGTATGCAGAGCGGCTGGCTTCGGGCGAGATCGGCGCTGACGATCTTGCAGCCGCTTTCGATGCGGCCCCCGCCGAACTCCGGCCAGAGTCAGTCGCCGCGCTCAAGCATGTCGCTCAAGCCGAGCGGGCAAGACCGAATGCCCTCCCGACGGTCGCCGAATTGGCATGCGAGGTCGCGGCCATCGACTGGCCTGGCATTGTCACTGACCGCATCGGTCACTGGGCTTCGGGCTATTTCGATCAGGGGCAGGCGCTTTGGGCGTCGCCGCAGGCGCGCGGCGCCTATACGGCGTGGCGGGCCGTCGCCACCCACGACCTGACGCCGGAAATCGTCGGCCTCGCTGGCTTCGCGCAGAGTGTGGCGGATGCGCCCAACACCGCCGAGGATGCGCTCGTCGACTGCGTCGCCCGCCTCGGGCTTCCCGAGACGGCGCTGGAGAGCTATTTCCACCGGCTGCTCAGCAGTCTTGGCGGCTGGGGCCAGGTGGCCCGCTATCGGCTTTGGCAGGCCGAACTGAGCGGAGGGACCGATGCCTCCGTGACCGACCTCCTCGCCATCCGCCTGTTCTGGGATGCGGCCCTGCAGCGCAACTACGCTTCCGCGCTCCAGCCCCAATGGCAGGCCGCCATCGCTGCTCACGCCGAGCCGATCTCCGCGACGCCGGAGGATACCGTCGACGCCATCCTGCAGGAGGCTGCCGAACGGGCCGCGCAGCGGCGCATCCACTCCCTTCTCTCCGGGACGCCGTCCGCCCCGACCGCGCCAGGCCGCCCCATTCTGCAGATGGCCTTCTGCATCGACGTGCGCTCGGAAGTCTTTCGCCGCGCGCTGGAAAGCCTCGAGCCTGGGCTCCGGACGCTGGGCTTCGCCGGCTTCTTCGGGCTGGGCATCGGCCATCGCCGCTTTGCCTCGGATGTGGTCGAGGCACGCCTGCCGGTGCTGCTGACGCCCGGCGTCTTCACAAGCTCGGGTCAGCCGACGCCCGCTGTGGAACGGGCGGATCTGGCCGCGCGGTTCGCGGCCCGCGCGACGCGCGCCTGGGGCCGGTTCAAGCTGGCCGCCATCTCCTCCTTTGCTTTCGTCGAGGCGGCCGGGCCGCTTTATGTCGGCAAGCTGCTGCGCGACGGATTGGGTCTGACGCGCGCTCCCGCGCCGAACGATCCTGCGCCGCGCCCGGCCGTCACGCTCGACCTCGACACACGGCTCGCGATGGCTGCGGGCGTGCTGAAGGCGATGTCGCTCACCGACGGCTTCGCCCGCCTGGTGCTGCTTGCGGGCCACGGCGCCACCGTGGTCAACAATCCGCACGCCAGCGCGCTGCACTGCGGTGCCTGCGGCGGATATTCGGGCGAGGTGAACGCGCGGTTGCTCGCATCGCTGCTTAACGACCGCGAGGTGCGCGCAGGTCTGGCGGCGCGCGGTATCGACATCCCGGACGACACGCTGTTTCTGGGCGCGCTTCACGACACGACAACCGACGACGTCACGATCTACGCCGCCGATCATCCCTCGCCAGCCCATGCCGGGGTTCTGAACCAGACAAGGCATTGGCTGACATCGGCTGCTGTTCTGGCGCGGGGGGAAAGGGCGCTGCGCCTGCCGCGCGCCGCGAGCGGGCAGCACATTTCGCACCGCGCCCGCGACTGGGCCGAACTGCGCCCCGAATGGGCCCTTGCCGGCTGCCAGGCCTTTATCGCAGCACCCCGGTCGCGCACCGCCGGGCGCGATCTCGCGGGACGGGCCTTCCTCCACGACTATGAATGGCGGCGGGACGCGGGCTTTGGCGTTCTGGAGCTGATCCTGACGGCACCTGTCGTCGTCGCCAGCTGGATCAGCCTGCAATACTACGGTTCGACCGTTGCGCCCGATGTCTTTGGCGCGGGCAACAAACTGCTGCACAACGTCGCCAGTGGCATCGGCGTCGTCGAAGGCAATGGCGGCCTCCTGCGGGCGGGTCTGCCGTGGCAGTCGGTTCATGACGGCGAGCGGCTGGTGCACGAGCCGCTGCGGCTTTCCGTGCTGATCGAAGCGCCGCGCGAGGCGATCGGCCACATCCTGGAGCGTCACCCCGAGGTCCGCGCGCTCTTCGACAATCGCTGGCTACACCTTTTCGGCCTGGACGATCAGGGCCGCATGGCCTGGCGCTATACCGGCGACTTGCACTGGCAAAGCTGCATCGACGACGCGACCGCGGAGATGGAACCTCACGGCTGGCTCCGGAACCCGGCAATCGCCGCACCCTGATGGCGGAGCTTGCGGCCAAGGCCCAACGTCTCGACCCGGTCCTGCATCTGCGGGGTCAGTGGCCCGTAAAGGTCGGTCCGCGCCAGACGCGCCGCGGCACGCAGGGCGACCATCTCGGGCCACACCATGATCAGGTCGTGATGCGCGACCCAGGCCTCCGGACTCGCATAGATCGCGACCAGCCGGCGCTCTTTCGGACCCGCCCCGAGGAAGCGATAGCTGCGCAGGCCCTGATACCCGTGCAGCCGCACGCGCGGCACCAGACATCGCAACGCCCGGTCAAAGCCGACCGGGTCGCGCAAGGTGTAGAAGTTCACCACGACGATCTCAGCTGTCATCGCGCCAGCGGTTCACGATCGGATAGCGGCGGTCGAGCCAGAAGGCCTTTTGCGTCAGCCGCACGCCCGGCGCGGACTGGAACCGCTTGTATTCCGCGAGATAGAGAAGGTGCTCCACCTTCTTCACCACCGCCCGGTCGAAGCCCTGGGCGACGATTTCGGCCACTGCCATCTCTTTCTCGACCAGGCATTCCAGGATCGCGTCCAGCAGCTCGTAGGGCGGCAGGCTGTCGTCGTCGCGCTGGTTCGCGCGCAGCTCGGCCGAGGGCGGCTTCTCGATGATCCGCGCCGGGATCACCTCGCCCGCCGGGCCCTTCATCCAGGGGCGGTGATTGGCGTTCCGCCACTTCGCGGTCAGGAACATGCGGGTCTTGTACATGTCCTTTACCGGGTTGTAGCCGCCGTTCATGTCGCCGTAGATCGTGCAGTAGCCGACGGCCATTTCCGACTTGTTGCCGGTGGTCAACAGCATCTCGCCGAACTTGTTCGACAGGGCCATCAGCATCAAGCCCCGCAGCCGCGACTGGATGTTCTCCTCGGTGATCCCCGGCTCGGTCCCGGCAAAAAGCGGCCCCAGCGCCTCGGCCACCGCACCTTGCGCCGCGGAAATCGGCACCGTATCCAGCCGACATCCCAAGGCCTTCGCCGCCGCCGCCGCATCCTCCAAGGAATGCGCGCTGGTGAACTCGGACGGCAGCATCACGCAGCGCACATTCTCCGGCCCCAGGGCATCGACGGCCATCGCCGCGACGATGGCGCTGTCGATCCCCCCCGACAGGCCAAGGAGGGCCTTCCCGAACCCGCATTTGCGCATGTAGTCGCCCAGCGCCAGGACGCAGGCCCGGTAATCCGCCTCGCCGATCGGGGGGATCTCCTCGATCACGCCCGGCTCGGCCTCCCAGCCGTCCGCACCCCGACGGAAGGTCACCATCACCTCGCACTCCTCGAACTGCGGCAGTTGCGCCATCAGCCGCCCGCCGGGGTTCAAGACCATGCTGGAGCCGTCGAACACCTGGTCATCCTGCCCGCCGACCATGTTCAGATAGACCAGCGGCAAGCCGGTCTCGACCACGCGCGACACCATCAGGTTCAGCCGCAGGTTCGGCTTGCCACGGTGATAGGGCGAGCCGTTGGGGACCAGCAGGATCTCCGCCCCGGTCTCGGCCAGGGTCTCGGCCACGTCCGGATGCCAGGCATCCTCGCAGATCGGCGTGCCGATGCGGACCCCCCTGACCACATACGGCCCGTGCACATCCGCCGCGGCAAACACCCGCTTTTCGTCGAAGACCGCGTCATTCGGCAGATGGTGCTTCAAGACGCGGGCATGGATCCGCCCGCCGTCCAGCACATAATAGCCGTTGTACAGCCTGTCGCCATGACGCACCGGCCCGCCGATCCCCAGCGCCGGGCCGTCGGCGCAGTCCGCCGCCAAGGCCGCCACCGCCGCAACCGCCGCGGTCACGAAGGCCGGCTTTAGGATCAGGTCCTGCGTCTGGTAGCCGGTCACGAACATCTCGGTCAGCGCGACCATGTCCGCCCCTGCAGCCTTCGCGCTGTCCCAGGCGGCCTTCGCCCGCACAACGTTCGCCGCGATCGCCCCCACGGTCGGGTTCAACTGCGCGAGCCTCAGTTTGAACGTGTCGGTCATGACCTTGCCCCCACTAGATACGCCTGTTCTATCAGGTTGCGCCCCAAGGGAAAGTGGTCACTCGGCCGTGTCGGACAGGTGACCGTCAAATCCTTGTCACACCGCAGCCGCCCCCTTACCCTGCCGCCATGCCCCGGGGGATTCGTCCATGCGCCTGATGACCGTCGCCCTCCTGACCGCCCTTGCCCTGCCCGCCTTGGCCCAGGAAGGCGAGATCATCACCAAGCAATACGACGACGGGTCGGTCTATGAGGGCACCTTCCTGAACGGTCGCCAGCACGGAACCGGCACCTACCGGCTTCCCTCCGGTTTCGAATATTCCGGCGACTGGGTCGACGGCGAGATCACCGGCCAGGGCACCGCGCGCTATCCCAACGGTTCGGTCTACGAAGGCGCCTTCGTCAAGGGCCAGCCCGACGGCAAGGGCAAGATCACCGCCCCGGACGGACGCACCTACGAGGGCGATTGGGTGCAAGGCCAGATGACGGGAACCGGCACCGCGACCTACGCCAACGGGTCGGTCTACGAGGGCAGCTTCGTCAGGGGCACCCACAACGGCAAGGGCAAGCTCACCAACCCCTCGGGCTATACCTACGAAGGCGACTGGGTGCTGGGCGTGAAGGAAGGCAAGGGCCGCATCACCTATCCCGATGGGACGGTCTATGACGGCACCCTGGTCAAGGGCCAGCGGTCGGGCAAGGGCACGCTGACGATGCCGGACGGGCTGATCTATCAGGGCGACTGGGCCGACGGCCAGATGAATGGCAAGGGAATCCTGACCCAGCCGAATGGCGACCTTTACGAGGGCAGCTTCAGGAACGGTCTGCGCGAAGGCCAGGGAAAGCTGACGCACAAGAACGGCAGCATCTACTTCGGCACCTGGGTCGGTGACCGCCGCCAGGGACAGGGCAGCTTCACCACGCCCGACGGCTTCAAATACGAAGGCTCGTGGGTCGCGGGCCGGATGGAGGGCACCGGGTCGATCACCTATCCCGACGGGTCGGTCTACATCGGCGCGATGAAGGCCGACCAGCCGAACGGCCAGGGCGCGATCACCTATCCGGACGGCTCGACCTATCAGGGCAACTGGCAGGCCGGGGCGATCTCGGGCCAGGGCCGGGCGACCTATGTCGGGGGGCAGGTCTACGAAGGCAGCTTCATCAACGCCAGGCCACAGGGCACGGGCGTGATGACCTACCCCGACGGCTATCGCTACGAAGGCGACTGGGTCGATGGCCGGCGCGAGGGCGTGGGGACCGCCGTCTATCCCGACGGCAGCCTCTACAAGGGCGGGTTCAAGGCCGGTCTGCGGAACGGGGACGGCGAGTTCTCGACCACCGACGGGTTCAGGTATGTCGGCCAGTGGGTTGCCGGCCGGATCGAGGGCCGCGGCATTGCGACCTATGCATCGGGTGACGTCTATGACGGCATGTTCAAGGCCGGACGCCGCGAAGGTCCGGGGAAACTGACCTATGCCGGCGGCGACGTGGCCGAAGGGGTCTGGCAGAACGGCGTGTTGACCGCACCGCCCGAGGCGCCTCCCGCCGAAGCGGCTCCGGCCGAGGGCACAGCGCCCGCGGAACCGGCCGCCAACCCGTAGGGTGCGCTACAGCGCACCGACCGCTCTCGATCCTGCGGCGTTCCGCTGCAAGTGGACCCAGGCGGTCAACGTCCGCCGTGCCAGCCTTGCGTCTGCAGCGATGCCGGACGCATGCCAAACGCGCGCCATGCCGTCAACCAGTGCGAAATCTGCAAGATTGACCCAGCGTTCTTCGACGCTTGACGGGCGTGCCCCACGTCCTTGCGGCCGACCCCGGCTTCCGCCTGTCACGTTTTGGAACCATCCCTCTGAACCGTTGCGCAGGCGCTCAGAACACCATCTGCACCCGGTGCCCCGGCGCATGGGCGAGGCGCACCAGCGTCACCGGCCCGCCCGTGCCATGGGTCGTCCGTTCAGCCACCAAGAGCGCCGTCCCCGGCGCGACCCCCATCACCTCGGCCTCGCGCGGGCTGGCAGGTTCAGCGGTGAAGGCGATGTCGCCAGAGACAAGACTGACATGGGTCACCAGCCACTCATTCGCGCTGACCAGCGCGAAATCCGGGGGGTCCGCGGGCAGGATCGCGGGGTTGAGCCAGCGGGTTTCCAGCACGAAAGGCCGCCCCCCGGCCAGATGCAACGTCTCCAGATAGCGCATCTTCTGGCCCTCGGGCAGGCCAAGCCGGGCGGTGACGGGAACGGGCGCTGCGGTCAGGCGTTCCGCCAACAGCTTGAAATCGTAGGGCAAACCCCGACCAAGCACGTCCAGCCGGATCACCGGGATCTCCAGCCTTGCGCGGCGCACGGGCAGGGCTGCGACCCGGGTTCCGGCGCGCTTCTTGCGCTCGATCACCCCGGCCTCGGCCAGGGCGGTCAAGGCCCGGTTCACCGTGGCGCGCGCGACGCCGAACTCCTCGGCCAGGGTCTCCTCGCCAGGGATCAGCGCGCCCGGCGGCCAGTCCCGCGCCCGGATGCGGCGCAGGACCTCGGCGCGGATGTCCTCCCAGCCCAGGGTCACAAGCTGTCCCGCAGGCGGCGCAGGGTGGCGCGAAAGCGTGCCTCGACCGCTGCCCGCGCGATGTGACGACCGTGCTGCACGATGTGGCGCCCCGCAGACCACAGATCGGTGACAAGGCCATCCCGCCCGGCAAAGAGGCAGGCATCCAGAAGCTGGTCGCCCGCCAGCCCCTCCAGCCGCAGATCAGCGGTGTC
>NCDY01000079.1 GCA_002280405.1 Rhodobacterales bacterium 32-66-9
GCCCGGGCACCGTCCCCTTCCACCCCACGCCTCGCCTCCCCCTGGTGGGAAGGGGATGGGGGCTGTCTTGGGCCAAACCTTACCAAACCGCTAACGACCACGGCCAACCCCTTGAAATCCCTTACAGCAAAACCCTGTCCACGCGTGGCACCCTTCAACCGCCCAAGGCCAGTCCCAGGGCAATCGCCCACATGGTCAGCCCCACGCCGACCTCCAGCCAGACCCAGGCGGCGGGCCTCGCGAAGACCGGGGCCAGCCCCCGCGCCCCGAACCCCAGCGCCGCGAAGAAACTGAGCGATCCGAACGCCGCCGCCACCCCGAAGGCCAGCTGATGCGGCGCATACTGGGCCGAGATCGACCCGATCAGCACCACCGTATCCAGATAGACATGCGGGTTGGCCCAGGTCAGCACCAGACAGGTCGCCAGCACCTTCCCCAGAGGTGTCGGCTCTGCCTCGGACGGCCGCAGCGCCTCCCCGCCCCGCAGCGCCGCCCGGAACCGCAGCGCCCCATAGGCCAGCAGGAAAACCACCCCGAGCCAGCGCATCGCCTCGCCGAACCAGGGCAGAGCGACGCTCAGCGCCCCGAACCCTGCCACCCCCGCCCCGATCAGGACCGCGTCTGACAGCGCGCAGACCGCCACCACCCAGCCCACATGCTCCCGCCGGAGACCCTGGCGCAGCACAAAGGCATTCTGAGCGCCGATCGCCAGGATCAGGCTCAGCGCCACCAGATAGCCGTTCACCGCCGCTTCAAGCACGGGCCAGGGCGCCCAGCGCCGCCACGGCATCGAACCGCCGATCCCATTGCACGAAAAGGTGGTCGTGATGGTACCCGGCGATCACGTTGCAACTGATCCCTTCTCGGCCCAACGCCCCCGCGAAGGCCGCTGTCAAGCCGACAGCCGCAAGGTCGGAGTGCACCGTCAGGCTGATCCGCGCCCAGGGGTCGGACCGCATCCCCGCCGCCCTGATCTCTGCCAGTGGCGCCACAACCGTCAATCCTTCGGCTTCGGACACCGTCGCGAAAGGCTCGATCAACAGCCCTCCACCCGTCCAGATCCCGTAGCCGTAGGGCTCGGGATGCAGTACCGGCTCCATTGTCCGCAAGAGCACCGCAAGATCGCTTTCGGCCATTGGACCCTCCATTTTGCTTGACCTACGTCCGGCACTTGTCACAATCCAGTTAAACTTCCTGCTGACAGATTAGCGTTGCTAATGCTTGATCCCGCCCAGCTTGCCGCCCTTGCCGCCGTCCACCGTCGCGGGTCTTTCGACCTGGCTGCAAGTGAACTGCATGTCACGGCATCCGCGATCAGCCAGCGCATCAAGGCGCTGGAAGAGGCGACCGGCACGCTTCTCATCCGCCGGGGTGCGCCCTGCCAGGCCACCGCGACCGGCCTTCGCCTGATCCGTCACCATGACGAGGTCGTGCTTCTTGAAAGAGCCCTGGCGCAGGATCTGCCCGGCGTCGCGCCCGGACCTGCCACGCTGCGCATCGCCGTCAACGCCGACAGCCTTGCGACCTGGGTCATCCCGGCACTTGCCGCCACGACCGGCTTCCTGTTCGATCTCGTCATCGACGACCAGGACGTCAGCCAGGACTGGCTGCGGCGCGGCGAGGTAGCGGCCGCCATCACCGCGCATCCCGGCCCCCTGCAGGGCTGCGATACGTTTCCACTCGGGTCGCTGCGCTATTGCGCCACGGCCTCGCCCGCCTATGTCGCCCGCTGGTTTCCGGACGGCGTCACGCCCAAGGCCCTGTCCCGCGCACCCGCGCTTGTCTTTTCCGACAAGGACCGCCTGCAGGCGCGCTGGATCACTCAAAGGCTTGGGATGCAACGACCCACATTCCCGACCCACCGCATCGCCTCGTCCCAGGCCTTTGTCGATGCCTGCCTGCAGGGCCTCGCCTGGGGCATGAACCCCGAGCCACTTGTCGCGGCGCACCTCGCGTCCGGCGCGCTGGTGAATCTCGGTCCCGGCGCGCCGCTGGATGTGCCGTTGAACTGGCAGTTCACCCGCATCGCGGCCCCGGCGCTGCGCGCGGTCACCCAGGCGATCCGGCACGCCGCCCGAAAGACGCTGGTGCAATAGAGCGTGATCCGGAAAAGTGGACTCCGGTTTTCCGCGTCAATCACGCGACCACCGGGACTCGAGATCAGGATGATGTTTCTATCAAGCATCATCCTGATCTAGAAAACGGGGGCGGCTTTCGCCACCCCCGTTCCGCTTCCCGCTGGGGGAAAGGTTTACGCCAGAGCCAGATTCACGGCCGATTCCCGGCCGTTGCGGTCCTGCTCGACGTCATAGGTCACAGCCTGCCCGTCAGCCAGAGAGCGGATGCCCGCACGTTCCAGAGCAGTGATGTGGACGAACACGTCCTTCGAACCGCCTGCGGGGGCGATGAACCCGAAACCCTTGGTGGCGTTGAACCATTTCACGGTGCCATTGGCCATCGTGATGTCTCCTGTCAAGTGTGCCACCCGCGATCTTGCGGTGGCCTGGCCCAAGTGTCGTGTCGATCGAAGCTGAAGGCCGAAGCAGACAGAAGACGAAGGAAAAGAAACTCTGCCCGCTGCACATGCGCCCTTGCGGCGTGAAAAGCAAGGGGCAGAGCGAAACTAAAGCAGCGCGGCCACATCCTCGGGCACGTCGAAGTTGTGCGTCACGGTCTGCACATCGTCGTCCTCTTCCAGAAGATCGACCAGCCGCATCAGCTTTTGCGCCGTGTCGAGATCAACCTCGGTCAGGCTTTGCGGCTTCCACACCAGCTTCGATTCCGTCGATTCCCCCAGCGCCTTTTCCAGCGCGTCCGACACTTCGGACAGGTTCTCGACCCTGCAATAGATCCAGTGGCCGTCCGCGTCGGACTCCACGTCATCGGCACCTGCCTCCAAAGCGGCCAGCATCACGTCATCGGCCGATCCGGCCGAGGCGGGATAGGAAATCTCGCCCACCCGGTCGAAGGAATGCGCGACCGAGCCCGTGGTGCCGAGATTCCCGCCGCATTTGGTGAAATAGGACCGCACGTTCGACGCGGTGCGGTTCAGGTTGTCGGTCAACGCCTCGACGATGATCGCGATGCCGTTGACGCCGTAGCCTTCATAGCGGATCTCGGTATAGTCCGCCCCGTCGCCCATCTGGCTTTTCTTGATCGCACGGTCGATCACGTCTTTCGGCATCGACATCGCCTTTGCCGCCTTGACCGCCAGCCTGAGGCGCGGGTTCATGTCCGGGTCGGGCAGTCCCATCTTGGCCGCGACGGTGATTTCCTTCGACAGCTTGGAAAACATCTTCGAGCGCAGCTTGTCCTGCTTGCCCTTCCGGTGCTGGATATTCGCCCACTTCGAATGGCCTGCCATGGCCGTCCCCTCGGTCCCGTTTCGGTGCTGGGCGTCCTCTACACCGCCGGCGGGCGGAACCGCAACCCCGCGGCTTCTCGCTGGCAACGGGGGCGCCTACAACGGCCAGATCACCGGGATCAGCGCCGAGGCGACCAGCATCACGATGATGTTGAGCGGTATCCCCACCCGGGCAAAGTCCGAGAACCTGTAGCCCCCCGGCCCGTAGACCATCATGTTGGTCTGATACCCCACAGGCGTCGCGAAGGCGAGCGTTGCGGAAAACATCACCGCCACAACGAAGGGTCGCGGGTCGTAGCCCAGCTTGTCGGCAAGCTGGATCGCGACAGGCGTGTAGATCACCGCCACCGCGTTGTTCGACAGGAACTCGGTCAGAACGAGACCGATGAAATAGACCGCAAGGATCAGCGCAAACGGCCCCAGCCCCTCCAGCCAGGGCGCGACCCCCGCGACGATCAGCGCGACCGCGCCCGACTGGTCCAGCCCCTCGCCCACCGCCAGCATCGCGAAGATCATCGCCAGAAGGCGACCGTCGACGAAGGAAAACGCCTCGTCGCTGTCGACGCAGCGCGTGATCAGGATCCCCGCCACCGCGATCAGCGCCAAAGGCAGGATCGGTGCCACATTCAGGGCCGACAGGGTGATGACAAGCGCCAGCGCCGCCAGCACGATCGGCGCCTTCGCCCGCCGGTAGGCCATCACGCGCGGACGGTTCACGTCCAGAAGGTTCATCTCGGCGGCCAGCCGCTGGATGTCCTCGACCGTGCCTTCCAGCAAAAGCGTGTCGCCGACCCGCACCACCAGATCATCCAGCTGCCGCCCGATGTTCTGGTTGTGCCGGTGCGCCGCCAGCACATAGACGCCGTAGCGCCGCCGCAGCCGCAGATCGCCCAGGCGGTGCCCCTCCATCCGGCAGCCCGGGCCGATCAGCACCTCGACCGTTTCGGTCTTCACCGAGGACAGCTTGTCGACCAGATGCACGTCCCTGCTGGCATGAAGACCCATCAGCTCGGTCATCTCGGTGCGCAGAACCACGCGATCCCCCGCCTCCAGCGTCACCGAAGCCAGATCGCGCCGAAGGCTTGCATCGCCGCGCAGGACGTCGATCACCCGCACCCCGTCGCGCTTGAAGATGTCGACGTCCATCACTGGCAGACCGATCAGGCTGGACGCTTCGGGCACCGCGACCTCGGTGAAGAACTTCATCTTCCGCTTGTCGCTCAGAAGCACGCCCATCGACTGCCGCGCCGGCAGGAGCCGGTCCCCGAACAGCATGAGGAACGCCCCCCCGGCCAGCGTCACGGCGATCCCAAGGGGGGCGATCTCGAACAATCCGAAATGCTCCAGCCCACGGTCCTTCGCGACCCCATCGACCAGGATGTTGGTCGAGGTCCCGATCAGCGTGATCATCCCGCCCAGCACCGTCATGTAGCTCAGCGGGATCAGAAGCTTCGACGGGGCGGTCCCGATCCTCATCGCCAGCTGCATCACCACCGGGATCATCACCGCGACCAGAGGCGTGTTGTTCATGAAGGCCGAGGCCAGGCCGATTGTGCCAAGCAGGACAACCACCGTGACCCTTGGCCGGTCCCCCGCATGGCGCATGACGACCGCCACGACCGCCTCGATCGCGCCGGTCCGCACCATGCCCCCCATCACCAGAAACATCATCGCGATGGTCCAGGGTGCGGGGTTCGACAGCACCGACATGGCCGCCTGCACCGGCAGGATGCCCAGGATCAGCATCAGCGTCGCCCCGCCAATAGCCGTCACCTCGACCGGCGCCCGTTCCAGGACGAACAGCACGAACATCACGACCAGGATCGCCATCGCGACCCAGGGCTGCGCCTCTGCCGGAATCGAGAAACCGAACATCAGGCCACCACCGCCTTCGCCCGCTCGTTCGGCTGCACCAGGGCCACGCCCGCCAGCATGACCACCAGCGCGACCCAGACCAATGTCGAAAACCGCTCGCCCAGAAGCAGCATCGCCCAGAAGACGCCCGACCCGGTGACAAAGTAGGCCACCTGCGATGCAAAGACCGCCCCCGCCTTGCCGTTCAGCCAGACATAGCCCGCATACAGCAGCGCGTGCAGGCCCGAATTGAACACCAGCGCAGCTTCGGGCCGCCCGAAGGGCGCCAGGAAAAACATCTGCCCAGACAGAACGGCCACCGGCAAGATGATGATCGCGGCGATCAGACTTGCCCAGAACATCACCTGCACCGGGTCCAGGCCAAAGGTCCCCCAGCGCGCCACGATGTTGCCCTCAGCCGCGTAGAACAGCGGGCCAAGCAAGGCAAACGGCACCCAGATCGCCAGGGCAGGGTCCGGCAGGCTCGCGCCGGGAAGGGCGATCAGCGCCACCCCGGCCAGTCCGCAGATCAGCCCGACAAGCCGCCGGGACGAAAACCTGTCCATCCCCAGCGCCATCGCCATCGGGAAGGAAAACAACGGAACCGCGGAAATCAGCAGCGACATGATCCCCGCGGGCAGATGCACGACCGAGGTGTAGAACGTGTAGGTCGGCAATACCGTCCCCACCATTGCGATGACCACGGCGAACCGCAGCGCCGCCCAGGACAATCGCAGCCGCCTGCCCCGCGCCAGCGTCAGCGCACCCAGCACCGCCACGCCGACGATTCCCTGCCAGAAGATCAGCCCGAACGGCCCATGTCCGGTCGATGCCGCGATCTTGCCCAAAGCCTGCGTGCTGCCCCAGCCGATCCCCAGCGCCAACAGGACGACGATGCAGGTCAGCCGCTGGCTCAAGGCGTTGCCTCCTGCAGCGTCCCGCCCACCCGGATCATCCGGACCTTCGTCGCAAGGCCCGTCCTGTCATCGGTCTCGACATAGGTGCCCGACAGCGTCGCCTCGCCATTCGCAGGCTCGAACCGGCCCTTCGCCATCCCGGTGATGAACCGGCGCAAGGGCTCCAGTTTCTCCATCCCGATGACGCTGTCATAATCCCCGCACATACCCGCGTCCGACTGATAGGCTGTGCCCTTCGGCAGGATCATCGCATCCGCCGTCGGCACATGGGTATGGGTGCCCACGACCAGGCTGGCCATTCCGTCGCACCAGTGCCCCATGCCCATCTTCTCGGACGTGGCCTCGGCATGGATATCGACAATCGCCGCCTGCACCACGCCCCCCAGCGTATGCGCCTTCAACACCGCCTCGACAGCGCTGAACGGATCATCGAACGGCCGCTTCATGAACACCTGGCCCAGCGCCTGCGTCACCAGCACACGGCGCCCCTGCGTCGCCTCGAACACCCGCGCGCCCCGGCCCGGAGCGACCCTGGAAAAGTTCAGCGGCCGGATCACCCGAGGCTCGCTCTCGATGAAACTTGTCATGTCCTTCTGGTCGAAGGCATGGTCGCCCAGCGTCAGGCAATCCGCCCCCGCCGCAAGAAGCGCCTTCGCGTGATCCCCGGTGATCCCCGCACCCTGACTGGCGTTCTCGCTATTGACCACGACGAAATCCAGCCCCCATGCGGTCCGCAGCCCCGGCAGCCGCTCGACCACCGCCGTCCGGCCCGACCGGCCCATCACATCGCCAAGGAAAAGCAGTCTCATGGCTCACGGATTAGGCGCGCGACCTGGTTCCGGCAAGCGAATTGGCTGCGCTTCAGGACGAATCTTCGCCGAAAAGCCCAAGCTCCCGGCTTTTCGTCCGCCCGGCGGGAAAACCGACCACAAAGAAGAATTTTCGCCGAAAATTCTTCGCGTCCCGCCGTGTGACCTGCCGCGCGATTCTCATGGTCTGTCAGGCGTAGCAGGTGGCAGCGACCAGGAAGCCCGGTGATTTCCATACAGGATCAACGTCTCCACGCTGTGCCCCACCCCGTTCCCCAAATCGCGCGCCCGCGCTATCTCTTCGGGCATGACCGCGCTTCCCCCCGCCCTCTCCGACTGGTTCACCACCAAGGGCTGGACCCTGCACCCCCACCAGCTCGACATGCTGGCGCGCGCTGCCGACCCCGCCACCCTCCTCATCGCCCCCACAGGGGGCGGCAAGACCCTCGCCGGGTTCCTGCCAACCCTGGCCGAGCTTGGCCCAAACCCCGCCCCCGGCCTGCACACCCTCTACGTCTCGCCCCTGAAGGCCCTCACCGCCGATCTCCGCCGCAACCTTGGGCTGCCCATCGAGGGCGCGGGCCTCAAAATCCGGGTCGAGGACCGCACCGGCGACACCTCATACACCCAGCGCCGCCGCCAGCGCGCCGACCCGCCGCATATCCTGCTGACCACCCCGGAATCCCTCGCCCTCCTCCTCAGCTACGAAGACGCCCCGCGCATCTTCGCCGGGCTGCAGCGGGTGATCATCGACGAGATTCACGCCCTCGCCGAATCCAAGCGCGGCGACCAGCTCGTCCTGCAGATCGCCCGCCTCCAATCCCTGACCCCCAGCCTCCGCCGCATCGGCCTGTCAGCCACCGTCGAAAACCCGCCCGCCCTCGCCCGCTTCCTCTCCCCCGAAACCACGATCCTCGAAGCCGACCCCGGCCCCGACCCCGACATCTCGATGCTGGAAACCGAAGCCCCGCCCCCGTGGAGCGGCGGCGGCGGCCGCTACGCGATTCCCGCGATCCTGAACGAAGTGACCCGCCACCGGACCACCCTCATCTTCCACAACACCCGCGCGCAGGCCGAGCTGTTCTTCCACGACCTCTGGCTTGCCAACACCGAGGACCTGCCCATCGGCATCCACCACGGCAGCCTCTCCCGCGAACAGCGGACCCGCGTGGAACAGGCCATGACCGCCGGGGCCCTCAGGGCCGTCGTCTGCACCGGCTCGCTCGACCTCGGCATCGACTGGGGCGACGTGGACCTCGTGATCCAGGTCGGCGCGCCCAAAAACGTGAAACGCCTCGTCCAGCGCATCGGCCGTGCCAACCACCGTTACAACGCGCCCTCGAAGGCGCTCCTCGTCCCGGCGAACCGCTTCGAGGTGGTGGAGTGTCAGGCGGCCCTCGACGCTGTCCGCGCCCATACCCTCGACGGTGAACCGCGCGGCCCCGGCCCGCGCGATGTCCTCTGCCAGCACATCCTCGCCACCGCCTGCGCCGGGCCGTTCGATGCCGAAGACCTCTACACCGAAGTCATCACCGCCGGTCCCTATGCCGCTCTCACACGACAAGACTACGACGCCTGCCTCGACTTCGTGGCTACCGGCGGCTACGCGCTGAAAGCCTACGACCGCTGGCAGCGCCTGAAACAGACCAACGGCAGATGGCACCTCCGCGACCCCCGCGCCGCCGCCGTGATCCGCCAGAACCTTGGGACCATCATCGACATCGAAACTCTGAAAGTCCGCTTCAAAGGCCACGGCACCCCCCTCGGCGAAGTCGAAGAGAGCTTCGCCGCCACCCTCACCCCCGGCGACACCTTCCTGATTGGCGGCCAGATCGTCCGCTACGAGGGCCTGCGCGAAATGACCGTCGAGGTCTCGAAAACCCCCGGCCGCGACCCCCGCGTCGCCGTCTTCAACGGCACCAAATTCGCCACCTCCACCCTCCTCGCCGACCGGATCCTCGACATCTTCCAACAGGACAGCTGGCCCGACCTCCCCGCCCACACCGCCTGGTGGCTGGCAAAGCAGCGAGAGGTCTCCCGCCTTCCCGACCCCGCCTCGCTCCTCCTCGAATCCTTCCCCCACGACGGTCGCGAACACCTCGCCATCTACGGCTTTGCCGGCAGGAACGCCCAGCAAACCCTCGGCCTCCTCCTGACCAAACAGATGGAGACCGCAGGCCTCGCCCCCCTCGGCTTCACCGCCACCGACTATGCCACCCTGATCTGGGGGCTGGAGCCGGTGACCGACCCGAAGCCGCTCTTCGACCTTGAAACCCTGCGCGACGGGCTCGACACCTGGCTCGCCGGCAACGCCGTGATGAAGCGCACCTTCCGCGCCACCGCGATCATCGCAGGCCTGATCGAGCGCAGCCACCAGGGCCGCCGCAAGACCGGACGGCAAGCCACCTTCTCCTCCGACATCCTTTACGACACGCTCCGGAAATACGACCCCGACCACCTCCTCCTCCAGATCACCCGGGAAGAGGCCCTGCGCGGCCTGATCGATTTCTCCC
>NCDY01000080.1 GCA_002280405.1 Rhodobacterales bacterium 32-66-9
ATCGTAGGCCACGACCTTCATGTGCAGCCCCACGGCGCGGTCGCAGACGATGCCGCCGATGTTGCCCGCCCCGATCACGCCGAGGGTCTTGTTGAACAGCTCGACCCCCATGAACCTGGACTTTTCCCACTTTCCGGCGTGGGTCGAGGCGTTGGCCTCGGGGATCTGCCGGGCCACGGCGAACATCATCGCGATGGCATGTTCCGCCGTGGTGATGGAATTGCCGAAGGGCGTGTTCATCACGATGACCCCCTTCTTCGACGCCGCCGGAATGTCGACGTTGTCCACGCCGATCCCGGCGCGACCGACGACCTTGAGGTTGGTGGCCCGCTCCAGAAGCTTTTCGGTGACCTTGGTGGCAGACCGGATGGCGAGGCCGTCATACTGGTCGATGACGGCGGCGAGCGCCTCCTTGTCCTTGCCGAGTTTGGGGAGGTAATCCACTTCAACGCCGCGGTCGCGGAAGATCTGGACGGCGGTTTCGGAAAGGTCGTCGGAAACGAGGACGCGTGGCATGGGTGGGGTCCTTGGGATTATTAGGAAAGGAGTCGGGCTGAAGCCCGACCTACGGTGTTGGGTAGGTCGGGGTTCACCCCGACTCTTGTCAGGCAGCCTGCGCCAAGCCTGCGATCTCGGCATGGAAGGCGTGGGCGATCCAGGGCATCAGGTCCTGGACATCCGCCGTCTCGACCGTCGAGCCGCACCAGATGCGAAGGCCGGGCGGCGCGTCGCGGTAGGCGCCCATGTCAAATCCGGCACCCGCCTTCTCGATCCGTTTGGCAACGGCCTTGGCGAAAGCCTCGACATCGGTGATGCGGGGATCGGTGAACTTGAGGCAGACCGAGGTGGTCGATGCCGTTGCCGGGTCTTCCGCCAGGTTCGCGATCCAGGGGTTCCGGGCGCAGAAGTCGTGGATAACCTGCGCATTGGCCGTGGCGCGGGCGATCAGCGCCGCGAGGCCGCCGATGCCCTTGGCCCATTTCAGCGCCACAAGGTAATCCTCGTTGGCCAGCATGGACGGCGTGTTGATCGTCTCGCCTGCGAAGATGCCTTCGATGAGTTTCCCTTTGGCGGTCAGCCGGAAGATCTTCGGCAGCGGCCAGGCGGGGGTGTAGGTTTCCAGCCGTTCGACGGCGCGGGGCGACAGGATCAGGACGCCATGCGCGCCCTCGCCGCCCAGCACCTTCTGCCAGGAGAAGGTGGTGACATCGAGCTTGTCCCACGGCAGGTCCATCGCGAAGGCGGCAGAGGTCGCGTCGCAGATCGTCAAGCCCTGCCGCTTGGCCGGGATCGCGTCGCCGTTCTTCAGCCGCACGCCAGAGGTCGTGCCGTTCCAGGTGAAGACTACGTCCCTGTCGAAATCGACCTCGGCAAAGTCAACGATCTGCCCATAGGGCGCGATCCGCACCTTCGCGTCGAGTTTAAGCTGCTTGACCGCGTCGGTCACCCAGCCCTCGCCGAACGACTCCCAGGCCAGCATCTCGACCGGGCGGGCGCCCAGAAGCGACCACATCGCCATCTCGACAGCACCCGTGTCCGAGGCCGGAACGATGCCGATGCGGTAGTCGGCAGGCACGCCGAGAATCTCGCGCGTCAGGTCGATCGCCTCACGCAGCTTGGCCTTGCCGACATCGGCGCGGTGCGACCGGCCCAAGGGGGCGTCCGCCAGCATGTTCAGGGAATATCCGGGGATCTTGGCGCAGGGGCCGGAGGAGAAGCGCGGATTGGCCGGGCGCTTGGCCGGCGGGGTCAGATCGGTCATGGTAGCCTTCCAGCTAAAAGCCCTTCGGTGGGGAAGGGTGTCCCAAGGCCGCGTTTAGCTGCGGGACGGGGGGTGGCACAAGCGGAAAAATCGCGCTAATCCGCCGCATCGTCGCGAAAAAGCGACGCCGCCGTTCACTATCGGAAACCTGGCCCATGTTCACCGTGACCCTGTTGACCAACCCTGAAACGCCGGTGCTGGAGCGGGTGACGGTCGAAAGCCTGCGCAATGCCTGGGGCGGGGGCGCGGCGCGCTGGCTTGATCCCGGCGTGGCGGCGGAGTTCGACCTCGGGTCGGTGCCTGAGAACCGCTGGCAGGTCTGGGAGGGCCTGCAGGGCCTGCGCATCGACATGGTGCTGCAACCCGCCGCGGGGCGGAAGAAGCGCCTGCTGATCGCCGACATGGATTCGACGATGATCCGGCAGGAATGTATTGACGAGCTTGCCGACGAGGCCGGGGTTGGTGCCCAGGTGGCCGGCATCACGGCCCGGGCGATGAATGGCGAGCTGGACTTCGACGCCGCGCTGCGCGAGCGGGTGGGGCTGCTGAAGGGCCTGCCCGAAGCGGTGATCGGGCAGGTCTTGCGCGACCGGATCACGCTGATGCCGGGGGGCAAGGTGCTGTTGGCGACGATGAAGGCCAACGGGGCCCATGCGGCGCTGGTGTCGGGCGGGTTCACGGCTTTTACCTCGGCAGTGGCGGCGCGGCTGGGGTTCGACGAGACCCGGGCGAACACGCTCCATGTGGTGGAGGGCAGACTTGCCGGCACCGTGGCCGAGCCGATCCTGGGGAAGGAAGCCAAGCTTCGGGCGCTGCACGAGATCACGGTGCGGCTGGGGATCACGTCGGCCGAGGCGCTGGCGGTCGGGGACGGGGCGAACGATCTGCCGATGCTGCTGGCCGCCGGGACCGGGGTCGCGCTGCACGCCAAGCCGCGCGTGCAGGCCGAGTGCGAGGTCCGGGTCAACCACGGCGACCTGACGGCGCTGCTGTATCTGCAAGGCTATGCGCGCGACGCCTTCGCCCCGGCCTGACCCGCAGCAAACGGACGGAGCGCGTTCCGCGCCAGTCTTTGCTCTCGTCGTCGGGACTTTGCCCTCCTCCTCGGTGATGGGGGTTTCACCCCCAGACCCCCAGAGTATTTGGCAAATGAGCAAGCTGCATTTGCTCATTTTCCCAAATACTCCCGCCGGAGGCTCTGCCGTGACACCTGGCGCAGCCTTGGGGCGCCGGTCCGCGGCAGCGCCGCCGCGCGGGCCCTCGATGGGCCCCAAGGCGGCTCCCCCTTGCCCCCGTTCCGCAAACCGGCCAGAACCGGGCCCATGTTCGAGATTGCCACCGATTTTGCCATTCTCCTCATCATCGCCGCCTTTTGCGCGGGGTTCATCGACAGCATTGCAGGCGGGGGAGGGCTGATCACGGTCCCGGCTCTCCTGCTGGCCGGAGCCTCGCCGGTCGAGGCTTTGGCCACGAACAAACTGCAAGGCACTTTCGGGGCGGGGACGGCGATGCTGACCTATGCCAGGGCAGGGCATGTGCGACCGCAGGATCAGCTGGGCATGGCGGTGATCAGCGCCGTCTTCGGTGCCCTGGGCGCGCTGGTGGCGCATCTGGTCCCGGCCGAGGTTCTGCGGATCGTCATGCCCGTGGTGATGATCGGGGTGGCTGCCTTCTTTGCATTGAAGCCCGGCCTGTCTGACGAAGCCCGGGCGGAGCGGGTGAAACCTGCGGTGTTTGCGATGACGGTGGTCCCGGCGATTGCCGCTTATGACGGGTTCTTCGGGCCGGGCACCGGCTCGTTCTTCATGCTTGGCTTGGTCCTTCTCGCGGGCTACGGCGTCTTGAAGGCCACGGCGCATACCAAGATGCTGAACTTCGCCTCGAACCTTGGTTCGCTTCTCGTCTTCATCCCCTCGGGCGCGACGTGGTGGGCGGTGGGGCTGGCAATGGCCGTGGCCCAGGTCGCGGGCGCAAGTCTTGGCGCACGGGTCGCAATCCGGACCGGCGCGCGGCTGATCAAGCCCTTGCTGGTGGTTGTCTCGACCGCGATGGCGCTGCGGCTGTTGTGGCAGGCCTTGGCCTAGGCACCCCAGCCCGCCGCCTGCATTTCGCGCAGACGGCTGGCGGTGCGTTCAAATTCGAAGGCACCCTCGCCCTCGAGGTAAAGCCGCTCCGGCGCTTCGGCGGCGGAGGCGATCAGGCGCACCTTCGCCTCATAAAGCGCGTCGATCAGGGTGACGAAGCGCTTGGCCTCGTTGTAGTTGGCGGAGGAGAGTTGCGGGATGTCCTCCAGGATCAGCACCCGGACCGCGCGGGCGATGGCGAGAAAGTCGGCGGGGCCAAGCGGCTTGGAGCAGAGATCCCAGAAGCTCGCTCGGCCGATGCCGTTGGCGAACCGGGGCAGGATCAGCTGGCGGCTGTTCACCTCGAGCCGAAGCGGCTGCTCTGGTGCCCCGCCGGTCAGGTCGGTCCAGAGCGCGGCGATCCCGGCAGTCGCCTCGCGGGCGGGGTGGAAATAGACCTGCGCGCCCGCCAGCCGGTGCTGGCGGTAATCGGTCGGGCTTTGCAGTTCGACGACCTCAAGCCGGTCCTCCAGCATGGCGATGAAGGGCAGGAACAGCGCCCGGCTGAGGCCATCCTTGTAGAGGTCCACCGGCGGGCGGTTCGAGGTGGTGACGATCACCACCCCGGCGGCGAAGAGCTTTTCGAACAGCCGCCCCACGATCATCGCGTCGGTGATGTCGGTGATCTGCATCTCGTCGAAGGCGAGGAGCCGCAGGTCGCGGGCGATCTCCTCGGCGACCGGGCCAAGCGGATCCTCGATCCCATCAGCATCGACTTGCCCCGCCCGACCCCGCCCCAGAGGTAAAGGCCCACGGGCGCGGGGATCGGCTTGGCGAAGAGACCGGCGAAGAGGCCGACCTTGCGGGTGGCGTTCGATTCCAGCCAGACCCGCAGGCTTTCCAGCCGGGGCAGGATCGCATGCTGCGCGGGGTCGGCCCTGAGGAGGCCTTGGGCCACACGGGCCTCGTAGAGTTCGGTCAGGGTCTGCCGCATGGGGCAGGAGTAGCGGGGCCGGGGCAGGGGCCGCAAGGGTCTCTGCCGCGCCACGCGTGGCGCGGGTTGCGAGTTGCGGGATTTCAAGGGGTTGGCTGCGGGCGTTGGGGGATTGGTTTGGGTTGGGTCGTTGCGCAATCTGTCATTGTCGCGCTGGCAGGAACCCGGTTGGTGTTGCAAGAGCCGTCCATATGGTGGGTCCCCGCTTGCGGGGAGATGACAGCTGGGAGAGTGGAGGATCGGTCGGGAGGATGCTTCGCCGATGATAGAGGCGGAGTTTCGGTAGGATGCAACGGGAGCGATAGCGCACTTCAATCGGGCGTCGGACGTCCACCCCGCGATCGGACGCTGCCCTGTGGTGCGCTGGTTGGTGCGCAGTGACGGCGCGTCCGGGGAAGGTGGCAGATCTGGAGGAAGGTCAGGCCGAAGCCCGACCCGCCGGTCTGTCGCCCTGAATCAGGATGATGCTTGATAGCAACCTCATCCCGATCTCGATTCCCGGTGGTCGCGTGAGTGACGCGGAAAACCGGAGTCCACTTTTCCGCATCACGCCCTCAGCGGGGGGCCGCTGGGGCCTTTGCCAAAGCCGTCCGGATAGCGTGCTGCCAGTTGCCCGCGGTAATCTTGCCGCTGGTGTAGGTCCGTTTGCCCTGGCCCTCGCATCCGGGGCTCATGCATGGGCTTGGGCGAGCCCGCCATTGGGGCTGGTGGCACCCGACTGGCATTTGCGGCCTTCTGGGTGCCCGTCGGTGCAGCTCGCGGGTGGCGGTCACACCTTGACCACCGCGCATTCAGGCAGAAGTCGCATCACGTCATCGAGGCGGCAAAGCTGGGTGGCGTCGGTCATCACGGCGGCAGATGCGGCGGCAGAGCCGAGGGCGAGGGCCTCGGCGTTCGACTGGCCGCGCGACAGGGCAAGGACGAAGGCCGCGACAAAGCTGTCGCCTGCGCCGACGGTGGAGCGGACGCGGACCTTGGCTGCCCTGGAGAACAGGCGCTGTCCGGCATCGGCCAGCACGTTGCCTTCGGCACCGCGGGCGACGATGACGGTTTTCGCCACGCCTTTGCGGACCAGACTCTGCGCGAACTCGGCGGTGTCGGTGAGAGAGGGGAGGGGCCGACCGGCAAGCTCTTCGCCTTCCGGGCCGTCCATGCGCAGGACTTCGAGGCCGGGGATCGGGTGGCGCACCGCCTCGGTCAGGGTGGAGCCGGAGGTGTCGAGGATCACGCGCGTCTCGGGCATCGAGGCGGCAAGTTGCGCGGGAAAGTCGACCGGCACGCCGGGGGGCTGGCTGCCGGAGATCACCGAAAGCCCGCCTGGGCGTGCGGTGGCGCGCAGCAGGGTGAAGACGCGGGCGCGTTCGGCCTCGCCCCAGACCGGACCGGGCAGCATGAAGCGGAACTGCCTGCCGGTGGAGTCTTCGTTGACGGTGAGCGACTGGCGGGTTTCGCCGGGGCCGAGGATCGAGAGGAAGGTCACGCCCTCGCCCCGGATCAACCCGGCCAGACGGTCGCCGGTGAGGCCGCCGATGGCGACAAGGGCCAGGCTGTCGCCCCCCAGCGCCTTGATCGCGCGGGAAACGTTCAGCCCGCCGCCGCCGGGGTCAAGCTGCGGTTCGGTGCACCGCAGCTTGTGGCCGGGGATCAGCTCGGGCACCGCGGTCGCCATGTCGAGCGCGGGGTTGAGCGTGAGGGTGAGGATCGGAAGCTGGGACATGCGGCACCTCAAGGCTGTTACCGCTATCATAAGGGCTTTGTGACGAAATGGAACCGCCCCCGGAGTGAGTGTCCGAGGGCAAAAGTTTTCGAAAACTTTTGGCAAAATCCTTCGAAGGATTTTGGCTCCTGGGTTCAGCCGTTCAGCATTAGTTGATAGCTGGCGGGCACGTAGCGGAAGCCGTCATCCTTCGCTTCGACGAACCCGATGCCCGGGAAGGGCATGTGGTAGCCGATGAACGGAATCCTGTCGGCGGCGATCATCCCGAAGACGGACTTGCGCGTGGCGGCGGCGGCGGGCTTGTCGGCGTCGAAGCGGACCTCCCAGTCGGGTTTCTGCAGGGACCAGACATAGTGGTTCGCGGTGTCCGCCGTGATCGCAAGCCGCTGGCCGTCCGATTCGATCTGGTAGATCATGTGGCCGGGCGTATGGCCGAAGGCATCCATTCCGGTGATGCCGGAGGCGACGCTGCCGTTGGTGTCGAGGAAGGTGATCCGGTCGTTCAAGGGCTTCACGTTCTTGTCGAAGCCTTCGTTCGCGGCGCCCGCCCAGTAGTTGTGCTCGGTGGCCCCGGTCACGTAGCGGGCATTGGCAAAGGTCGGCGTCACGCCATCCGCCCCCATCAGCCCGCCGATATGGTCGCCGTGCATGTGGGTCAGGACCACGACATCGACCATGTCCGGGGTCATTCCCGCCGCCGTCAGCGCGGCCAGCGTGCCTTCGGCGGCAAGGCCGGTGTCGAAAAGGACGATCTCGGCCCCGGTGTTGACGACGGTCGGGGTGAAGAAGGTCTGGGTCCGGTCGGCGGGAATGAAATTGGCCGCAGACAGCGCGGCGAAGTCGTCGGGCGTGGCGTTGGTGCCGAAGGTTTCCTGCGGCTTGTCGCCCGCACGGGTGCCCGCCAGCAGCGTCGTCACTTCGAATGCGCCCAGCTTGAAGCGGTTCCACGGCGCAAAGCCAGAGCCCTGCATGGTTTCCTGGGCACCGACGGGACGGGCCAGCGCCGAGGCGAAGGGCAGCGCGGCAGCGGCGAAAAGCGCCTGACGGCGGGAAATGCTGGTCATCCTGTTCTCCTGCGAAAGCTGCGGGGAAGGGTAGCCCTGCGGGCGCGCGGGTCCGGTCACGGCTGCGTCATCGCCGGTGCAGCCTTGCACAATCGCTGTGCAGGAAGGCCGGAGCGCAGGTCATTCCCACCAGCGGTCGATGGCGGCGATCTGGTCGTCGGTCCAGCCGAAGTGATGCGCAAGTTCATGAATGACGACATGGGTGACGAGATCCTGGATCGAGATGTCGCCCCGCTCGGCCCATTCGTCCAGGATCGGGCGGCGAAACAGCCAGATCACGTCCGGACGGGTGATCTGCTCCGCCGTGGATTTCTCGGTCAGGGGAATGCCGTCGTAGAGACCGGTCAGGTCGAAGGCATCGTCGATGCCCAGCTCTTCCAGCATCTCGTCACCGGGAAAGTCCTCGATCCGCAGGCGGATATGAGCGGCAGGGTCGCGGAAGGGCATGGGCAGGGTGGAGATCGCCTCATGGGCAAGCTGTTCGATCAGGGCGAGGGACGGGGCGATGCTGGCGGGCGCTGGGTTTGTCATGCGGGAAAGATAGGAAGCGGTTTGAGCCGGGGGAAGGGGTGCCGGACCGGGCCGGCGCGGCCCGCCTGGCCGCCGTCCTGTCGGCCGTCCGGCCGCAATGGACGAGGGCGTGCCGCGCGGACCGATCCGGGCGGGTCCGAAGATCCGTTGCGCCCGCCCGACGATCCGTCCGGTGCAAAGCCGTCAGCGCGGGGAGCCGTCAGCGCGGGCATCGAGCCCCCGCTGACGGCGTTGCCACGGACAGCGGCTCGCAGGCTGGAAACTGGACAATGTCGGGGGCCTGTGACAGGGAGGGGCGCTTGAAGGAGCCGCTGCCATGCCCGCCACGTCGTCTCTGACCACCACCCGCTTCGCCCCCTCGCCCACTGGCTGGATCCATGTGGGCAACCTGCGCACCGCGTTGATGAACTACCTGATCGCGCGGCAGAACGGCGGGCAGTTCATCCTGCGGCTGGACGACACCGACCAGGAGCGGTCGAAGCAGGAATACATCGACGGGCTGAAGGCCGACCTTGACTGGCTGGGCATCCGCTATGACCGGGTGGAGCAGCAGTCGAAGCGGATGGCGCGTTATGCGGACGCTGCCGAGGCGCTGAAGGCGGCGGGGCGGTTCTACGAGTGTTTCGAAAGCCCGGTCGAGCTGGACCTGAAGCGCAAGAAGCAGCTGAACATGGGGCGTCCTCCGGTCTATGACCGCGCGGCGCTGGACCTGAGCGAGGCGCAGAAGGCCGCCTACCGCGCCGAGGGGCGGCAGGGCTACTGGCGCTTCAAGCTGGATCAGGAGCGGATCGAGTGGAAGGACGGGATCATCGGGGATATCTCGATCGACGCGGCGTCCGTCAGCGACCCGGTGCTGATCAAGGCGGACGGGCAGGTGCTGTATACTTTCGCCTCCAGCGTGGATGACGTCGACATGGGGGTCACGCATATCGTCCGGGGCGCGGACCATGTGACGAACACCGCGACGCAGATCCAGATCATGAAGGCGCTGGGGGGCACACCGCCGACATTCGCGCACCATTCGCTGCTGACCGGGCCGCAGGGCGAGGAATTGTCCAAGCGCCTTGGCGTGTTGTCCTTGCGCGACCTGCGGGCGCGGGGGGTGGAGCCGATGGCCCTTCTGTCGCTGATGGCGCGGCTGGGGTCGTCGAAGCCGGTCGAATTGGTATCCTCGATGGACGAGCTCGTGGCCGGGTTCGACGTTGGCTCCTTCGGGGCAGCTCCGACCAAGTTCGACGCCGAGGATCTGTTCCCGCTGCCGCGGCACCATGTGCAGGGGTTGCCCTTTGCAGCCGTGAAGGACCGCGTGCAGGCGCTGGGCGTGCCCGAGGCGGAGGCCGAGGCGTTCTGGGCGGTGGCCAAGGGCAACATCACCATACTGGACGATCTGGGGCAGTGGTGGACCCTGTTCCGCGACGGGGCCGAGCCGGTGGTGGACGAGGGCGACCGCGACTTTGTCCGGCAGGCGCTGGCGCTGCTGCCCGCGCAGCCCTGGACGACGGCGACCGACGGCGACCTGGGATGAGTGGACGACGGCGGTGAAGCAGGCGACGGGGCGCAAGGGCAAGGACCTCTTCCGCCCGCTGCGCCGCGCGCTGACCGGGCGCGATGCGGGGCCCGAGATGGCGGACGTGATGCCGCTGCTGCGCAAGGTGCCGACGGTCTGAGACCCGGTGCCGGCCCCGGGGGCCGTCTGCCCCCGGACCCCCGAGGATACTTGCAGAAGAGAAAGGGCTTTGGCCAAGTTCTCTGAGAGGAGCGGGAATGGCTGGACCACAAGCGAAGTTCGTCGAGGGGAACCTCTTCCGGCATGTGTCGGTGATGGCGCTGACCTCGTCGGTCGGGCTGATGGCGGTCTTTGTCGTCGATCTGATCAACATGCTGTACATCGCCCTGCTGGGCCGGGCCGAGCTTGCGGCGGCGGTGGGCTATGCCGGGGCGATCCTGTTCTTCACCACCAGTTTCGGCATCGGCATGTCGATTGCCGTGAGCGCCCTGGTGGCCCGGGCGCTGGGGGCGCGCGACCCGGCCCTGGCCAGGGCGCGGGCGACGACGGGGCTGATCATCGGATTCGTCTTCGGCTCGCTTTTCGCGGCGGTGGTCTGGATTTCGCTTGGGCCGCTGGTGGCGCTGTTGGGCGCGACGGGAGAGACGGCGGCGCTTGCCGTCCATTTCCTGCGGATCGTGACCCCGTCGCAGCCCCTGCTGATGGTGGGCATGATCGGCGGGGCGATCCTGCGCAGCCATGGCGATGCGCGGTCGGCGATGATGGCGACGGTCTGGGGGGCGCTGGCGACGGCGGTGGTGGACCCGATCCTGATCTTCGGCCTTGGCTGGGAACTGACCGGCGCTGCGATCGCGTCCGTCCTGGCGCGGATGGTGATCGCAGTGATGGCGCTGCGGCCGATCCTGAGGAATCACGGCGGGTTCGACCGCCCGACGCCGGGGCAGGTGGTGGCCGACATGGGGCCGGTCTGGGCCATCGCGGTGCCGGCGATCCTGACCCAGGTGGCGACGCCGGTGGGGCAGGCCTTCGTCACCCGCGCGACCTCGGCCTATGGCGAGGCGGCGGTGGCGGGCATGGCGATTGCCGGGCGGCTGACGCCGGTGGCGTTCGGGGTGATCTTCGCCTTGTCGGGGGCCATCGGGCCGATCATCGGGCAAAACTTCGGGGCCGGGCGGATGGACCGCGTGCGCCGCGCGTTCCTTGACGGGCTGATCTTCACCGGGCTGGTGATCCTTGTGGTCTCGGCCCTGCTTTTCGCCTTGCGCGGACCCATCGCCGATGCCTTCCGGGCCGAGGGGCTGACGCGCGACCTTGTCTACCTCTTCTGCGGGCCGCTGGCTTTGCTGTGGTTCTTCAACGGCATGATCTTTGTCGGCAATGCCGTCTGCAACAACCTTGGGCGGCCGTTCTGGTCGACGGTCGTGAACTGGGGACGGCATACGGTGGGCACGATTCCCCTGGCGCTCTGGCTGGGGCAGACCTGGGGGGCGCAAGGGGTTCTGGTCGGGCAGGCCCTGGGCGGCGTGGTCTTTGGCATCGCGGCGGCCTGGCTGGCGCTGGTGGCGATCCGGTCGCCTGCGCTGGCGCCGCCCAGAGCAGGCCCGATGCCAGTCGCAGTGCCCTCACCCGAGGCAGAGCCGGTGGTCAGTCCGGGCGAGCGGCGGGCGTGAGGGGCAAGCGCCCGCGCTGCATACCGTCGTATTCCGATTTGCCCTTGCCCGATACGGGGGCTTTGCGCTACGCCTTCAGCGTCAGGTTCGGGAGAATCCGGCGGACCTTTCGGGGTCCAAAGGTGCCGAAGGAGCAACCGCCCCGGTAAACTCTCAGGCGCAAGGGACCGTAGCTGACGACAGACTCTGGAGAGTTCCCGGGCAATCCGGGACGCCGAAGGGATAACGATCTCAGGCGCGCCTGCTGGCGCAAGGACAGAGGGGGCATCGCAGGGTGGGGATTGGCCCGCCTGACGGTGCCGGTGTATTTTCCGGCCAGAGGGATGGAGGCGGCGATGGCCGACCCTGAACCGGAGCTTCTGCATCTTGGGCTGGAAGCCCTGCATGTTGCGTTGGGTGGCAAGATGGTGCCCTTTGCGGGCTACCTCATGCCGGTGCAATACCCGGATGGTGTCTTGAAAGAGCATCTGCACACCCGTGCGGCGGCGGGTTTGTTCGACGTTTCCCACATGGGGCAGGTGATCCTGCGCCCCAAGGCCGGGATGGCGGCGCTGAAGCTGGCCTTCGAGGCGCTGATGCCGGTCGACGTGCTGGGGCTGGCCGAAGGGCGGCAACGCTATGGCCTGTTGACCAACGATCAGGGCGGCATCCTCGACGACCTGATGTTCACCAACCGGGGGGAGCACCTTTACGTCGTGGTGAACGCGGCCTGCAAGGCGGCGGACATCGCCCACATGACCGCGATGATGCCGGGCGTTTCGGTCGAACCGGTCGCCGACCGCGCGCTTCTGGCGCTGCAGGGGCCAGGGGCCGAGGCGGCGCTGGAAGCGGTGCTGCCGGGCGTGGCCGCTATGCGGTTCATGGATCACCGGGTCATCGGCGACATCTGGGTGTCGCGGTCCGGCTATACCGGCGAGGACGGGTTCGAGATCTCGGTGCCAGAGGTGCAGGCCGAAGGCTTTGCGCGGAAGCTGCTGGCGCAACCCGGTGTTGCGCCCATCGGTCTTGGCGCGCGCGACAGTCTGCGACTTGAGGCGGGCCTGTGCCTCTATGGCCACGACATCGACACTACGACGAGCCCGGTCGAGGCGAACCTGACCTGGGCGCTGCAAAAGGCCCGCCGCGCGGGCGGCGCGCGCGAAGGCGGGTTCCCCGGCGCGGCGCGTATCCTGAGGGAACTGGCGCAAGGCCCGGAGCGACTGCGCGTCGGTCTCTGCCCCGAAGGACGCGCGCCGATGCGCGAGGGGGTCGATCTGTTCGCCAGGGACGGCACGCCGGTCGGCCGCGTCAGCTCGGGCGGGTTCGGGCCATCGGTGAACGCCCCGATTGCAATGGGTTACGTCGCCCGATCCCATGCTACACTCGGCACCGAACTCATGGGCGAGGTGCGCGGCAAGCGCCTGCCCGTGACCGTCTGCGAGCTTCCTTTCCATCCCACCAGCTACCAGCGTTGAGGCAAGATGATGAAATATACCAAGGATCACGAATGGCTGCGCGTCGAGGGCGATCTGGTCGTCGTCGGCATCACCGAACATGCCGCAACCCAGTTGGGGGACGTCGTGTTCGTGGAACTTCCCGAACCCGACACGATGGTGGCCGAAGGCGACGAGGTCTGCGTGATCGAAAGCGTGAAGGCAGCCAGCGACATCCTGGCCCCGATCGACGGCGAGATCGTTGCGGTCAACGGCAAGCTGGTCGACGCCCCGGCGCTGGTCAACGAGGATCCGACCGGCGCCGCCTGGTTCTTCAAGATGCGGGTCGATGACCTGTCCGTGCTGGATCAGTTCATGGACGAGGACGAATATCAGGATCTGATCGGCTGATCGTCTTGCGCCCGGTGTGGCCTCCGCGCCGGGCAAAACTTTTCGAAAAGTTTTGCAAATTCCTTCGAAGGAATTTGTCCGCCCCATGCCAGAGGTTTGCGCCATGACCTTCACGCCCACCGACTACAACCCCTACGACTTCGCCAACCGCCGTCACATCGGACCGTCTCCGGTCGAGATGGCCGAGATGCTGGCCGCTGTCGGCGTCCGCTCGCTGGACGAGCTGATCGACCAGACCGTGCCGGCCTCGATCCGCCAGGCCATGCCCCTGACCTGGGCACCGCTGGCAGAACACGAGCTTCTGGCGAAGATGAAGGAGGTTGCCGGGAAGAACCGGGTGATGACCCAGCTGATCGGGCAGGGCTATTACGGCACCGTGACGCCGCCGGCAATCCAGCGCAACATCCTGGAGAACCCGGCCTGGTACACCGCCTACACCCCCTATCAGCCCGAGATCGCGCAAGGTCGGCTGGAGGCTTTGCTGAACTTCCAGACCATGGTCTGCGACCTGACGGGCCTCGATGTCGCCAACGCCAGCCTGCTGGACGAGGCGACGGCGGCAGCCGAGGCGTTGACCCTTGCCGAACGGGTCGCGAAGTCGAAGGCGCGGGCGTTCTTCGTCGACCGCTTCTGCCATCCCCAGACCATCGCGGTGATCCGCACCCGGGCCCTGCCCCTGGGGATCGAGATCATCGAGGATGACGTCCGGGCGCTGGACCCGGCCAAGGTCTTTGGCGCGATCTTCCAGTATCCGTCCAGCTACGGCCATGTCACCGACTTCACCCAGCGCATCGCGTCCCTGCATGCGGCGGGGGCGGTGGCGGTGATGGCGACCGACCTCCTCGCGCTGTGCCTGCTGAAGGAACCCGGCGCGATGGGGGCGGACATTGCGGTCGGCTCGGCCCAGAGGTTCGGGGTGCCGATGGGCTATGGCGGGCCGCATGCCGCCTTCATGGCGGTCAAGGACGCGCACAAGCGGCAGATGCCGGGGCGCATCGTCGGCGTCAGCATCGACGCGCAGGGGGGGCGGGCCTACCGGCTGGCGCTGCAGACCCGCGAGCAGCATATCCGGCGCGAAAAGGCCACGTCGAACGTCTGCACCGCGCAGGCTCTGCTGGCCGTCATGGCCTCGATGTATGCCGTCTTCCACGGACCCAAGGGCCTGCGGGCGATTGCCGAACGGGTGCATTTCCTGACCCAGCGGCTGGCCCGCGCGCTGAAGGCGGCGGGGGCGAAGGTCGACCCCAGGGCGTTCTTCGACACGATCACGGTCGAGGTTGGCGTCGGGCAGGCGGGCATCCTGGCCGCCGCCCGCAACGAAGGCCTCAACTTCCGCAGGATCGGCAACAACCGCGTTGGCATCAGCCTTGACGAGACGACAGACGAGCGGGTGCTGATTCGCGTGCTGCGCGCCTTTGGCATCGACGGCGTCCCGCCGCACCGCGCGACCCTGGGTTTCCCCGAGGAAATGCTGCGCAAGACAGACTACCTGACCCATCCGGTCTTCCACATGAACCGGGCCGAGTCGGAGATGATGCGCTACATGCGCCGCCTGTCGGACCGCGACCTGGCGCTGGACCGGGCGATGATCTCGCTGGGCTCCTGCACGATGAAGCTGAACGCCGCGGCCGAGATGATGCCGATCACCTGGCCGGAGTTCGGATCCTTGCACCCCTTCGCGCCGCGCGACCAGGCGGCGGGCTATGCCGAGGCGATCACCGACCTGACGGCAAAGCTGTGCGAGATCACCGGCTATGACGCGATGTCGATGCAGCCGAACTCGGGCGCGCAGGGCGAATACGCGGGCCTCCTGACCATCCTTGCCTACCACCGCAGCCGGGGCGATCACGACCGCAAGATCTGCCTGATCCCGACCAGCGCCCACGGCACCAACCCGGCCAGCGCCCAGATGGCCGGGATGGAGGTTGTCGTGGTCAAGGCCTCGGCCAACGGCGACGTCGATGTCGAGGATTTCCGCGCCAAGGCCACGGCAGCGGGCGACAGGCTTGCCGCCTGCATGATCACCTACCCGTCCACGCATGGGAACGCCCTTGTCGGGCTGGTGAAGCCGGGCGAGATCGGCGGCGACGTGAGCCACCTGAACCTGCACAAGACCTTCGCCATCCCGCATGGCGGCGGGGGCCCTGGCATGGGGCCGATCGGGGTGAAGGCGCACCTTGCCCCCCATCTGCCGGGGCATCCCGAAACCGGGGGCAACGGGGCCGTCAGCGCGGCACCCTATGGCAGCGCCTCGATCCTGCTGATCAGCTGGGCCTATTGCCTGATGATGGGCGGGCCGGGCCTCACCCAGGCGACGCGGGTGGCGATCCTGAACGCGAACTACATCGCGGCGCGGCTGGCGGGGGCGTACCCGATCCTCTTCACGGGCAACAAGGGCCGCGTGGCGCATGAATGCATCCTCGACACCCGCCCCTTCGCCGAGGTGGGGGTGACCGTGGACGACATCGCCAAGCGCCTGATCGACAACGGTTTTCACGCCCCCACGATGAGCTGGCCGGTGGCGGGAACGCTGATGGTCGAGCCGACCGAAAGCGAGACCAAGGCCGAGATCGACCGCTTCATCACCGCGCTCCTCTCGATCCGCGCCGAGATCGGCGCGGTCGAGAAGGGCGAGATCGCGGCCGAGGATTCGCCGCTTCGCCATGCGCCGCATACCGTGGCCGCATTGGTTGGCGCGTGGGACCGGAAGTACAGCCGCGAAGCGGGGTGCTTCCCGCCGGGATCCTTCAGGGTCGACAAATACTGGCCGCCGGTCGGGCGGGTCGACAACGTCTACGGCGACCGCAACCTGGTCTGCACCTGCCCGCCGGTGGAGGCCTATGCCGAGGCGGCGGAGTAGCGCGCGCAAAATCCCTGAGGAAGAATTTTGCCAAATTCTTCCTCAGGAAAGTTTGGCCCTGTCGGGTCAAGGGTGCGAAAACGTCAGGGCTGCGGCTTGACCATCGGCGTGCCGACGCTGCCGGTCTGTGGTCTGGCCAGGCCCGTCGTCCGGGGCGGGGCCTTTGCTCCGGGGGTGGATTCGAGCACCCTTGCACCCCCGGCTCCGCTTTGCCTGGCAAGGCAGTCCTGGGCCTGCACCAGCGCCGCGCCGATGCCGTCCACGTCAAATCCGTCGTCGATCCCCATGCCCAGCATCCGCAGATAGCGCCCGCTGTTCAGGAAATCGACCGAGGCCTGGATACCGTCATAGGTGATGCCGCCATACTCTGCGTCCCAGGCCTCGCCGTTGCCGATGGCGGGCAGCCCGGTTTCCATCATCACCCACAGCTCGAACTTCTGCCCGGGCTGGAACGTCACATCGGGCTGCGACATCAGGATCGACAGCGTGTCGTTGGGGTAAAGCCCGATCCAGAGCACCTGGCCGGCCTCATAGCTGACCGAGGTGTAGCAATAGGAAAATGCGCCACGGTCATCGGTGTAGGCCCCGCCGACCCAGTTTCCCGCCTCGAACTGCGAGCCGGGTATCTCTGCGACCTGCGCAAGGCCGGGGGACAGGAAGGCGGAAAGCAGGGCAGCGGCAAGGGGGAAAGGGCGCATGGGCAAATCCTCGGGCTGGTTTGCGAACCAGAATGCCGTGGCCGGGGCAATCAGGCAAGTCAGGCTTTCCCCGGCAGCCAGCCGGCATTGACCGCGGCGCGCGCGCGCGGTAGCCCTGCGCCGGATGCCTTCGACCACATCCCCCTTCCGCGACGGCCTTCTGGCAAGCCTGCCCATCGTCATGGGCTATCTGCCCATCTCCTTTTCCTTCGGCGTCGCGGCCACCCGCGCGGGGTTCGGCGCGCTTGATGCCTTTGCGCTGTCGCTGATCATCTATGCCGGGGCGTCGCAGTTCCTGGCGCTGGCGCTCTTGGCGTCTGGCGCGCCGGTGCTGGTGGCGGCTTTCACCCTGATCGCGATGAATCTGCGGCATCTTCTGTATGGCCCGGCGTTGATGCGCGCGGCGGGCAGCAAGGCCGCCCGACGTCACGCCTGGGCCTGGGCTTGGGGGCTGACGGACGAGGTCTTCGGCCAGGCGCTGGGGGCGCTGGCGCGGGGGCAGCGGTTTTCGGAGCCCTACATGTTCGGCCTTGGCCTCGGGGCATATGCCGCATGGGTCTCGGGCACGGTGGCGGGGGCGTTTGCCGGGGGCGGGGAGCTTGACGCCTGGCCAGCACTTGGTGCCGGGCTGGGCTTCATGCTTCCCGCGCTGTTCCTGGCCCTTCTTCTGTCGATCCTCAGCCGCCGCCAGCTTCCGGTGATCGCCGTTGCCGGCCTCGCCACGATCGCGGGGACGCTTGCGATCTCGGCCACCGCCGGGATTCTTCTGGGCATGCTCGCCGGGGCCCTGACCGGACTGCTTGGCCGATGACCTGGGATCTTCTGGTCGTCGCCGTGCTTGCAGGGGCCGCCAACTGGGTGTTCCGGGCGCTGCCGATTCTTGCGCGGACCGACCGGACCGTCGCGGGCGGCTGGCTGGAGCGGGTCCTGGCTTCCACCGGACCGGCGGCCATCGCCACGCTGTTCGTCGCCTCGATCCTGCCGACGCTGAGCCCCGATGTCTTGCGACTTTTGCCAGCGGTCACCGGCACCCTTGCCGTTCTTGTCGCCTATCTGGTACGCCGTTCGGTCGTCCTTGCCGCGCTTTGCGGGGCGGCGGTCCATGGCATCACGGTCTGGCTTGTCGCCTGACGCTTGCGCCCCGTGCCCCGATGCGCAACCATGCCGGCAGCCAAGGAGGCAACCATGTTCGAGATCAGCCCGGCGACGGTGGTGCAGGTGATCTTCCTGTCTCGGGAAGGGCCTGCCGGCGCGGCGGAACTGCACGCTTTCATTGATGCGCTGAATGACGACGACAAGGCCCAGCTTACCGCCGTGGCCTGGGTCGGGCGCGGGGCCTTCGAGCCCGAGGATTTCGACGAGGCCATAGCAACCGCCATTGCCGAGGCGACCACCCCCACGGCGGATTACCTGATGGGCATGCCGCATCTGGCCGAAAATCTGGAAGCCGGGCTTGACGCACTGGGCGTCGATGTGTCGGGCGAGGAAGAGGATCTCCTCTAGAACAGGATGATGCTTGATAGAAACATCATCCTGTTCTCGCTTCCCGGTGGTCGCGTGAGTGACGCGGAAAACCGGAGTCCACTTTTCCGCATCACGCTCTCGCCCGCGGTCTGGTCTTGCGTCGGGGCTTTCGCGGTCACATCTGTGCAGCAAAGAAGGTGTGAGATGCGCGATGACTGCTGCCGCGGCCCTTAAACTGACCTGTGCGACCTGTGGCCAGACCAATCGGGTGCCGGTGCTGCGGCTGTCCGAGGCTCCGAAATGCGGATCCTGTGGCGAGGCGCTGGTTGACGGTCGGGTTGCGGACCTGGATGCCGCGACGCATGACAAGGTGACGCGCGGGGACGGCCTGCCGGTCCTGGTCGACTACTGGGCCCCCTGGTGCGGCCCCTGCCGGATGATGGCGCCCGAATTCGCCAAGGCCGCCAGGGCGCTGGTCCCGGATGTCCGGCTGATGAAGCTGAATACCGAGGATCATCCCGGGGTCTCGGCCCGCGCCGGAATCCGCGGGATCCCGGCGCTGATCCTGTATCGCGGCGGTCGCGAGGTCGCCCGCCTTGCCGGTGCCCGCCCGGCAGCCGAGATCATCGCCTTCGTCCGCCAGAACGGCGCGGCCTGACGCCCCGCCGCAACTTGACAAGACCCATCCGATCGGTAACACAGCCACCCAAGGTCATTGGGGCAGTAGCTCAGTTGGGAGAGCGTATCGTTCGCAATGATAAGGTCAGGGGTTCGATCCCCCTCTGCTCCACCAATGACCTGCAATCCTGAAAGCCGACCGGCCACCGTCGCGCACCGCCCGGCAGAAGCGCGGCTTTTCGCCGGAATGCTGCGCACAAATCGCTTGATCCGGGCAGGGTATCATATAACACTTTCGTGATAATCGCTCCAGGCATCAGGAGGGCGCAGTACGGTCGCTTGATTGCGACTCTCGTCATGAAATTGATTTTTGACGGAAACATGCCGGATCCGGGGCGGACGACATGCGACTTCCCGGTGTCGAGCGTCTGAAAATTGGGAAGAGACATTGACACAGATCTTTGGTTCAGCCGGTGCTGGAAGCACCGAAATTGCGCCTTTGCACCCCATGACCCGGCACACCGGGGCCGCGCATGCGCCGGTCGTGCATCTGCGTTTTGCCGCGGGTCGGGTGGCGGTGACCGGGACGGCTGCCGCCTGTGTCGGGCACCGTGGCCGGGCAGGGGACGCCTCGGCCGGTCTTTATGGCGCATGGCAGTGGGACGGAGCCACCCTCAGCGCCGAAGTCGATCCACTGGGCTACTTCAGCCTGTTCGTCTACCGCAAGGGCGACGAGATCGCCCTGTCGCCGTCGATCCTGCAGCTTCTGGCGCTGGGCGCAGACCCGGAACCGGACGTTATCGCTCTCGCGGTCTTTCACCGGATCGGACATTTCCTGGGCGAGGACACCCCGTTCCGCCACATCAAGGTCCTGCCGCCCGGGGGCAGGCTGATCTGGCGCGACGGAGTGGCTACGGTCACCGGCGATCTGGCCATCCCGCGCGAACAGCCCCTGACCAGGGCGCAGGCGGTCGAGGCTTTCATCGAACTGCCGCGCGCCTCGATCCGGCGCTTTCTGGCGGCCTGGGACGGGCCGATGGTGCTGCCCCTGTCGGGAGGGCGCGATTCCCGCCATATCGCTCTGGAACTGGTGCATCAGGGCCGCAGGCCCGACACGGCGGCGACCTTTCATCAGGGCGGGCGCTACCTTGACCGCGAAGTGCAGGCGGCCCGGGCTGTCGCGTCCCGGGCTGGCCTCTGCCACACGCTGCTTGGCCACCCGAGGCGACGTTTGCGCGATGCGCTGCGCGCGCTGCTGCTGACCCAGCTTTGCGCCGATGAACACGCGCAGATGATGCCGATGCGCGACTTTCTGGCCGGCTCGCCGGCAACTGCGGTGCTGGACGGGATCGGCGGCGACATCCTGACAAACCCGGACGATTCCGCGGCGGACTTCTTCGACCGCGCCCGAAAGGGGGACCATGACGCGATCGCCCGCCGGCTTGCCGCAGGACATGGCAGCGTCATCAGCCGCTCGGGCCATCCAGGCGGGGCCGGGACGCTCTACTCTCCCGAACTGGAAGAGGCCGCCGTCGCGCGCATCGCGGCGGCAATCCGGGTCTTCGACGCCGCCCCCGATCCCTACCAGGCCTTCTGGTTCTGGAACCGGACCCGTCGCGAGATCTCGTTCGTCTCGACCGGAATTCTCGGTGGTGCCGCGATGGTCGCTTGTCCCTTCCTGTCGCCCGAATTTGTCGAACTTGGCCTGTCGCTGCCGTTCTCGGTAACCCGCGACCAGAGATTGCACGACGATGCCATCGCCACGGCCTACCCGGACTATGCCGACATCCCCTACGACACCGGCTTTCGCAGCCAGCCGCTGCCGCGTCTGCGCTGGGGGCGGGTGGCGAACGTGGTGGACACTCTGCGTGTCGCCGCGCTGGCGCAGCCCGGTCCGGCCGCTCTGACGGCCATGCGGCACCTGGTTACAAGATCGTCATTGCGGCGTGGCCCGGCGGACATCTACCGGCTGCATGACCAGTTTGTCGGCGCGATGACCAAGGACGAGGCACGACGGCTGATCGCACTGGAAGCCCGGCTGGACCGGGCTGCCCCCAAGGGACAGCAGGTGGTGAGTGATGTCTTTTCCGGGTCTTGAGCCCCATTTCATCCGGGTGCGAAAGTATCTCGATCGCCGCCACGCCGAAAAGCTGCGCCTGCGGGCGATGTCCCGGCCCTTCGCACCCGATGCCACGTCGCGGCTTTTGCTGGTGACGCAGGGCGACCGGTTGCCGCAAAGCCAGATCTACCCGTTTCACCACTATGCGGCCGACCTGAAGCGGCTTTACGGGACCGATCTGCGCGAGGCCGACCTTGGCGATTTCCTTGCAGGCCGTCCCGTCGCGGCCACGGGGGCGACAGCCCTGGCGTTCCAGACCCCCTTCGATGTGTCGGACGCCGACCTGGACCGGCTTTTCGCCCGCATCCGGCAGGATCACCCCCTGGCGCGGGTCGCCTGTCTGGACTGGTTCGCGCCGACCGATCTGCGCAACGCGGCGCGGATGGACGCCCGGATCGACCTCTACATCAAGAAGCACGTTCTGCGAGATCGCAGCCAGTATGGCCGTCCGACGCTGGGCGATACCAACCTGACCGACCACTATGCCCGTCGGCTTGGCCTGCCAGAGCCCGCCACGCTGTTTCCGACCCGCCCGGTTTTCTGCGGAAGATCGTGATCGGGCCGTCCTTTGCCACCGCACCGACGCTTTTGCGCGCGCTTCTGGGCAAGCGACCGCCAACGGCGGGCCGCACCTTCGATCTGCATGCGCGGTTCGAACTTTCCGGGACGCCGTGGTACAGTGCCATGCGAGCCGAAGCCGACGCTGCGGTCTCGGCGCTCGCAGGCGTGTCGGTGCTGCGCGGCACCGGCGTGTCTCACGCGCGGTTCCTGGCCGAAATGCGTCATTCCCGGGTCTGCCTCAGCCCCTTCGGCTATGGCGAGGTCTGCTGGCGCGACTACGAGGCGGTTCTGACCGGCGCGGTTCTGGTCAAGCCGGACATGAGCCATGTCGAGACCGACCCCGACATCTTCATCCCCTGGGAAACCTATGCACCCCTGGCCTGGGACCTGTCCGACCTGCCCGATGTCCTGCACCGGCTGCTGGCGGACGAGGCGCTGCGCATCCGCATCGCGACCCAGGCCCATGACATCCTGCGCCGCTGGCTGGGCTCGGATGCCTTCGCCCGCCGCCTGGCCCCGCTTCTGGCGGCTCAGGCGACCACCTGAACCTCGGTCCCCCAGGCCTCGCATTTCCGCGTCAGCTCGTCGGGCAGGGGCCGGTCGGTGAACAGCCGGGTGATCTCCGACAGCGACGCAAGCCGCGCCGGGGCGGAACGGTCCAGCTTGGAATGGTCCGCGACCAGAAAGACCCGCCGCGCCTGCCGGATGATCGCCTTGGACACCCGCACCTCCGCCAGGTCGAAGTCCAGAAGGTCGCCGTCCCGGTCCAGGGCCGAGACGCCGATCACCGCGTAGTCGACCTTGAACTGCTCGAAGAACTGCGTCGTCAGCTCTCCCACCAGGCCGCCGTCGGTTCGCCGCAGTGCGCCACCCGCCACCACGATCTCGCAGCCCGGGTTCGCGACCAGGATGTTCGCCACGTTCATGTTGTTGGTGATCACCGTGATGTTGCGGTGGGTGAGCAGCTCGTGTGCGACGGCCTCGGTCGTGGTGCCCAGGTTCAGGATCAGGCTGCAGTTGTCCGGGATCGAGGCCGCGCAGGCCCGGGCGATCGCGGTCTTGGCGCCTTCGTTCATCCGCCGCCGCGCCTCGTAGCCGATGTTCGCCACACCCGTGCGCAGCATCGCGCCGCCATGCACCCGGTCGAGGTGTCCGGCATCGGCCAGATCCGACAGATCACGGCGAATCGTCTGCAGCGTGACATCGAATCGCTGGGCCAGATCCTCCACCATCACCCGGCCCTCGGCACGGGCCAGTTCCAGGATCTCGCTCTGCCGGAAGTTCAGCGCCACATCGGGCTCCCTTGCGTTTCGCGTCTTCTGCCATGAAGGCGCCTGCGTGTCAGCGGATTTCTACGCCGCCGCGCCGGTGTTCGTTTGTTTGCGTATGCAGAAGAAAAATGCTGCGAACGCAGAAAAAGCACCGCTGTTTGGCGCGAGGATGTTCGCTTTTGCAAAAATCGCGTGCAAACGAAAGAATGCCGTTGACGAAGTCGTGACAATCGGCGCAGCCTTGCCTGGGGGGAGGAACCCATGGTGACAGACGGCGGGACAGGGGTCGCGAGCGATCTCTTCATCATTGGCGGCGGGATCAACGGCTGCGGGATTGCCCGCGACGCCACCGGGCGCGGGCTGACCGTCACCCTTGCCGAACAGGGCGACCTCGCGCAGGGCACGTCTTCGGCTTCGACCAAGCTGTTCCACGGCGGGCTTCGCTATCTCGAATACTTCGAGTTCCGCCTGGTCCGCGAGGCCCTGGAAGAACGCGAGACGCTGCTCGTCGCGATGCCGCATATCTCCTGGCCGATGCGTTTCGTGCTGCCGCTGTCGCCCGACATGCGCTTCGAAAGCGACACGCCGACCGCGCGGCTTCTGCGCTGGGTGATGCCCTGGGCGCGGGGCCGCCGTCCCGACTGGCTGATCCGGCTTGGGCTTTACATGTACGACACGATGGGCGGCCGGAAGATCCTGCCTGCAACCCGCGCGGTCGATCTGACGAAGGACCCTGCCGGAAAGGCCCTGAAGCCCAAGTTCCGCAAGGCGTTCGAGTATTCCGACTGCTGGGTGGAGGATTCCCGGCTCGTCGCGCTCAATGCCCGCGATGCCGCGGCCCGGGGTGCGCGGATCATGACCCGCACCCGCGTCGTCAGCGCGGAACGGCGCGATGGTCTTTGGCATGTCACCACCGAGGGCCCGCACGGGACCGACCACCATCAGGCCCGCGCGCTGGTCAATGCCGGCGGTCCCTGGGTCGAGGACGTGATCCGCAACGTCGCCCGGATCAATTCCGCCGAGGGAGTCCGCCTGGTGCGCGGCAGCCATATCGTGACGAAAAGGCTTTTCGACCACGACCGCTGCTACTTTTTTCAGGGCACCGATGGCCGGATCATCTTTGCCATTCCCTACGAGCAGGATTTCACCCTGATCGGCACCACCGACAAGGACCACCAGTCCGCCCCGAAGGATGTGAAATGCACTGATGAGGAACGCGACTATCTTCTGGCCTTCGCCAGCCAGTATTTCGCCCGGCCGGTGACCAGGGACGATGTGGTCTGGACCTATTCCGGCGTGCGCCCGCTTTACAACGACGGGGCCAAGTCGGCGACGGCGGCGACACGGGACTATGTCCTCAGCCTTGACCAGAACGGTGCGCCGCTCTTGAACGTGTTCGGCGGCAAGATCACCACCTACCGCCGTCTCGCCGAATCGGCGCTGGCCAAACTCATGCCCTTCTTCCCGAGGGCGACTGCCGCCTGGACCGCCCGCGTGGCGCTTCCAGGCGGCGATTTCCCGCATGACGGCGTGGCCGCGCTCACCTCGGGGCTGAAGACGCAGTACCCGTTCCTGACCCCCTATTGGGCCGGTCGCCTGATCCGCGCCTATGGCACCGAGGCCGCAGCGATCCTTGGCGGTGCCGGCACGCCCGAGGCTCTGGGCCGGGATTTCGGCGCGACCCTGACCGAAGCCGAGGTGCGCTGGCTGATGGCGCGCGAATTTGCGGTCGCGGCGGCTGATATCGTCTGGCGGCGCTCCAAGCTGGGCCTGCGGATGACGGCGGACCAGATCGAGACGCTTGACCGCTTCATGGCGGACGCTGCCCGGGCTCTTAGCCCGGCGGCGGAATAGGGGGACGGGAATGACGCTGGAACT
>NCDY01000081.1 GCA_002280405.1 Rhodobacterales bacterium 32-66-9
CTCGTCTAATCAGGGGCAAGCCCGAAGGAACCCCCCCGACCATGCGCATCCTGATCACCAATGACGACGGCATCAACGCGCCGGGGCTTGAGGTTCTGAGCGAAATCGCTGCGGAAATCGCCGGGCCGCAAGGCGAGGTCTGGACCGTCGCACCTGCCTTTGAACAGTCCGGGGTCGGGCACTGCATCAGCTATACCCACCCGATGATGATCGCCGAGCTTGGCCCCCGCCGCTATGCTGCCGAAGGCTCGCCCGCAGATTGCGTGCTGGCGGCGATCTATGACGTGCTGGACGGGGCGAAACCGGATCTGGTGCTGTCGGGGGTGAACCGGGGCAACAACTCGGCCGAGAACGTGCTTTACTCGGGCACCATCGGGGCCGCGATGGAGGCGGCTTTGCAGGGTGTCCCGGCGATTGCGCTGTCACAGTTCTTCGGGCCTGACAACGCCGGGCTGGCCGATCCCTTCGACACCGCCCGCGTCCATGGGGCAAAGGTCGTCCGCGCGCTGCTGGACAAGGGGCTGTGGACGCGGGACGACTACCGCTGCTTCTACAACGTGAACTTCCCGCCCCTGCCTGCCGCCGCAACCCGAGGCCACAGGGTGGCCGCGCAAGGCTTCCGGCGTGACACCTCCTTCACGGTCGAGCCGCACAATTCGCCCTCGGGCCGCAAGTTCCTGTGGATCAAGGGCGGGCACCAGCACACGCCCACCCTGCCCGGATCGGATGCCGCAGTGAACCTGGATGGCTACATCTCGGTCACGCCGATGCGCGCGGACCTGACGGCGCATGACCTGCTGGCGGACCTTGAGGCGCGGCTGAAATGACCGATGGCCCGGAGGACGACCCGACCTCCGACCAGCTTGCCGAACGCAAGATGCGCTTTCTCTTTGCCCTCCGATCGCGCGGCGTGACAGATACCCGCGTTCTGAACGCTATGGAGAAGATCGACCGCGGGCTTTTCGTGCGCGGCACCTTTGCCGACCGGGCATATGAGGACATGCCCCTGCCGATCGCCTGCGGCCAGACGATCAGTCAGCCTTCGGTCGTGGGCCTGATGACGCAGGCGCTGCAAGTGAACCCGCGCGACACCGTGCTGGAGGTGGGCACCGGGTCCGGCTATCAGGCGGCCATCCTGTCGCAACTGGCGCGCCGGGTTTACACGGTGGACCGCTATCGCCGTCTGGTGCGCGAGGCATCGGACCTGTTTCACCAGCTGGATCTGGTCAACATCACCGCGATCACGGCGGATGGGTCCTACGGGTTGCCCGAGCAGGCCCCCTTCGACCGGATCATCGTGACGGCGGCGGCGGAAGACCCGCCGGGGCCACTTCTGGAACAGCTGAAGCCCGGCGGGATCATGGTGGTGCCGGTGGGCCAGTCGGACGCGGTGCAGAGTCTGATCAAGGTCACGCGCACCGCCAGCGGCTTTGATTACGAAGAACTTCGCCCAGTGCGCTTTGTCCCTCTGGTAGAGGGCATGGGCTCGGAGTAGACTGCCGCGCCATGAAACCGGGCCAAAACCGGGCGGCAGATGATCAGGCGGGACCAGATGGCAAGAACCTCGAGACTACGGGCAAACCTTGTGCTCGGCGCAAGCGTGCTGGCGCTTTCGGGCTGCATCCAGACCGGCCCCCTCGACTGGGACTTGCGGCGGGGCAATGGCGACACCTCGGAGGCAGCCCGCCAGGCGACAGCGGCAGCGCCGACGCCGGACGCCAACGGCATCATCTCCTATCCCGACTATCAACTGGCGACCGCCCGGCGCGGCGAGTCCGTCGCCAGTATGGCGGGCCGACTGGGGATGAGCCCGGATGCCCTTGCACGGGCCAATGCCTTGCGACCGACCGATCCGTTGCGCGAAGGCGAGATGCTGCTTCTGCCGGACCGGGTCAGCGCCACGCCGCAGCCCGCCGTGATCGGCGGCACGGCCTTGCCGTCGGGCGGGTCGGTCGACATCAGGTCGATCGCCACCACCGCGCTGGACGAGGCCGGGCCGACACCGGTCGCGTCTTCGCCGGCGGCATCGAAGCCCATCGCGGGCCAGCCCTTGACCCACCGCGTCGCGCGGGGCGAAACCGCCTTCATCATCGCACGGACCTACAATGTGTCGGCAAAGGCGCTGGCGGACTGGAACCAGCTTGGGCCGGACATGGCGGTCCGCGAGGGTCAGACGCTGATCATTCCGATCGCCACCGCCGCGGCCCCCGATCCAGAACCGGTGCCGACCCCCCCCGGTGCCGGAAGCCCGACGCCCGAGCCGCCCTCGGCCAAGAAACCGTTGCCGGATGAAAAGACCGAGGCCGCCGCGACCAAGCCCAAGGCCACGCCGGTCTCGCCAGACCTGGGGGCCGAGAAATCTGCGGCGTCGGCGACGAAAATGACCATGCCGGTCTCGGGCAAGATCATCCTGGGCTATGATCCGAAAAAGAACCAGGGCATCAACATTGCGGCACCCGCGGGAAGCCCGGTAAAGGCAGCGGACGCCGGGACCGTGACGGTCTTGTCGGCGGACACGACCGGCAAGGGCATCGTGATCATCCGCCATGCCGGGAACCTTCTGACCGTCTATGTCGGTGTCAGCGACATGGTGGTGAAGAAGGGCGACAAGGTGAAGCGCGGTCAGGAGATCGGCAAAGTGGCACCTGGCGATCCGGCCTTCCTGCATTTCGAAGTGCGGGACACCACGAAGAAAAGCTACGATCCGGTCGACTATCTGCAATAGAGCGTGATGAGGAAAAGTGTAATCCGGTTTTCCGCGTCAATCGCGCGACCACCAAGAACCGAGATCGGGATGATGTTTCCATCGAACATCATCCCGATCTAGCGGGCCGCCTGGCGGCGGACGGTCGCATCCTTCGCGCCGGATCGTGGTCGGCGGGGGGGCAGGTCGCGGGTTGGTCACCGGGCGGCCGGGGGTCGGCCGGGGTCAGTCCGGGGTCAGTCCGGGGCCTGCGCCACCAGCACCTTGTCGATCCGCCGGCCGTCGAGGTCGATCACCTCGAACCGGTAGCCTTGGGCCGAGAAGGTTTCACCCAGTTCCGGGATATGGCCCAGCTGATGCAGGATCAGCCCGGCCACCGTGTCGTAATCCCCGGCCATACCCTGCGGCAGGCCCAGCTTGTCGCAGAATTCGTCGGCAGGCATCCAGCCCGCGACGAGGTGGCTGCCATCCTCGCGTTCGACCATGGCCGGTTCGTCGGCCTCGGAGGCCGCGACCGCCCCGGTGATCGCCTCCAGCACATCGCCGGTGGTCAGGATACCTTCGAAATGGCCGTACTCGTCATAGACGAGGGCGAAGTGGTGTTCGGATTTCTGCAGGATTTCAAGCACATCCAGAGCCTCGGCCTGGTCGGACACCACCGGCACGTCATGGACCAGCGCCTTGAGGTTCAACGTCTCACGCCGGGAGACGACCTGGAACGCTTCGGACAGAAGCACGATGCCCACGACCTCGCCCTGCGCGTCGGCCACCGGCATCCGGGGGCGGGCGACCTTGCGGATCGCGGCGACCGCCTCGGCCCCGGTCGCCTCGAGAGGCAGCATCTCGACCTCGTGCCGGGGGGTCATCAGGGCGCGCGCGGTGCGGTCGGACAGGCGCATCACGCCGGTGATCATCTCGCGCTCTTCGGTTTCCAGGACGCCGCCCTCATGGGCCTCGGCCAGCAGCACATGGACCTCTTCCTCCGTCACCCGATTCTCGCTGGACCCGCGCTGGCCCAGAAGCCACAGAAGGATGCGGCCCGAGCGGTCGAGGAACCAGACCAGCGGCGCGGCGACGACCGACAGCAGGGTCATGGCCGGGGCCATGCGGATTGCCACCGCCTCGGGATTGCGCAGCGCCATCTGCTTGGGAACAAGTTCGCCGACGACCAGGCTGACATAGGTGATTGCCACGACGACGACGCCAACGCCGATGCTTGCCGCCCAGTCGGGTGCGAGGCCTTGCGCCAAAAGCCAGGTGCCCAGGCGTTGCCCCAGGGTCGCGCCGGACAAGGCCCCCGACAGGATGCCGACGGCGGTGATCCCGATCTGCACGGTGGACAGGAACCGACCGGGGTGTTCGGCCAGCCGCAGCGCCATCCGCGCGCCCCGGCTTTTCGCCTCCAGTGTCTTGAGACGCCCCGGCCTGGCACTGACGATGGCCAGTTCGGACATGGCAAGCACGCCGTTCACGACGATCAGGGCCAGGATGACCAGGGTTTCAGCAATCATGGTCTCTCTCGCCTAAGGCGAGTTGCGCGATGCTGCAAGTGAAGATCACATGTCACGCCCGGATGCGCACCCCTTCGCGCGCCGCGAGGTCGCAGAAGAATTGCCAGGCTACCCGGCCGGAACGGCCTCCGCGCGTCGCCTGCCATTCGATCGCCTCGGCATGCAGACGATCGTCGGACACGCGCACGCCATGCGCGGCGCAATAGCCGCGGATCATTGCAAGATAGTCGTCCTGACTGCAGGGATGGAACCCCAGCCAGAGACCGAAGCGGTCAGAGAGAGAGACCTTTTCCTCCACCGCCTCCGAGGGGCTGATCGCGGTCGACCGCTCATTCTCGATCATGTCGCGCGGCATCAGGTGGCGACGGTTCGAGGTGGCGTAGAACAGGACATTCTCTGGCCGACCCTCGATCCCGCCGTCCAGCACCGCCTTCAGCGACTTGTAATGCTGGTCGTCATGCGAAAACGAAAGATCGTCGCAGAACAGCACGAACCGGTGCGCCGCGCCGCGCAGATGGCCCAGCAGGCGCTGGACGGTCGGCAGATCCTCGCGGGACAGCTCGACGATCTTCAGATCATGGCCTTCCGCGCGGACCGCGGCATGCACCGCCTTGACAAGGCTGGATTTCCCCATGCCGCGCGCGCCCCACAAAAGCGCGTTGTTCGCCGGCAATCCGCGCGCGAAATGCCGGGTGTTTTCCAAAAGCGTGTCACGCGACCGGTTCACTCCGACCAGAAGCCCGATGTCCACCCGCGACACCTGGGCCACCGGGTCAAGCCGGTCCGGGCCGGTGTGCCAGACATAGGCCTCGGCCGCGAAATCGGGCGCAGGCAGCGGCGCGGGCGCCAGCCGTTCCAGCGCCGCCGCGATCCGCTCCAGCGGGTCGGTCACACCTTGGTCTCCGGGGTCTCCGGCGGGCTGTCCGTCTCGTCCTCCCAAAGACCCTCGGCCCGCAACTCGGCCTCGCGCCGCTTTTCGATCCGGCGGATCAGGAAGATCGAGACTTCGTAGAGCGGGTAGACCGCGAAGAAGAGGATAAGCTGGCTCATCACGTCGGGCGGCGTCACCACGGCCGCCACGATCAGGATGATGACGATGGCATAGCGGCGCATCCCCGCCAGCCCGGCCGAGGTCGCAAGCCCGGCCTTGCCCATCAGCGTCAACAGCACGGGCAGCTGGAAACAAAGACCGAAGGCGATGATCAGCTTGAGGCTGATGTCCAGAGTCTCGTTGACCTTGCCCTGAAAGACGATGCTGATGCCCGACTTCGCAACCGGTGCCGCAGTTCCCGCCACGGCGTCTGCCGGTGCCTTTGCCAGGCCGGGGACCAGGGCGGTCACGACCGAGAATGAATCCGCAAAGCCCAGAAAGAAGGTCATCGCGATCGGCGTGACCACATAATGCGCAAAAGCCGCGCCGATCACGAACAGGACCGGCGAGGCGATCAGGAACGGCAGGAAGGCCTGCTTTTCGCTTTTGTAGAGGCCCGGCGCCACGAACCGCCATAGCTGGTAGGCGATCACCGGAAAGCTGAGCATCAGCCCGGCAACCACCGAAATCTGGATCAGCGTGAAGAAGTATTCCTGCGGCGCGGTGTATTGCATCACCGGGTTTGGATCGCCCAGGCCGCGCATGGCCCGCTCGATCGGCTGAAGCATGAAGTTCAGGATCGGTTCGGCGACCATGAAGCTAAGGATCATGGCGATCAGGAAGGCCGCGACGGCCCAGATCAGCCGGTTGCGCAGTTCGATCAGATGCTCGACCAGCGGGGCGGAACTGTCTTCGATTTCATCCTTGCTGCTCATGCGTCGTCACCGGCCGGGGCTTCGGGTTTCTTGCGCCGCCGACCCGGAGCCTTGGGCGCCGCGGCCGCGGCGGCGGCATCCGGCCGGGCAATCGAGCGCAGCTTTGCCGCAGCCTCACCCACCACGGCCTTGCGCGCCGCCTGCTTTTCGTAAAGCGCCGCCGTCGCCGGACCCGCAGCCTCCGGCGCGGACGCGGCGGCGGGCGGGGCGGCGTCGGCAGCAGTCGCGGTTGGCGCAGCGGGCGGCATCGGGGCCGGGGTCAACGGCTTTGTCGGCACTGCCGCGTTCTTCAGCGGATCCCATTTCTCGAACCTGTCGGCTGCCGATTTCACCGCATCCAGTCCCAGCGCCCCGGGCGAGGTCACCTTGCGCAGATCGTCGGCCACGTCCTTGACGCCGGACTCTTTCGCCGCCTGCTCCATCGCGCGACTGAACTCGCGCCCCATGGCGCGGATCTTGGCGGTGATCCGGCCAAGCTCGCGGAACATGCCCGGCAGATCCTTCGGGCCGATGATGACCAGCGCGACGATACCAACGACCAGAAGTTCGGACCAGCTGAAGTCCATCTCGCGTCCCCCGCAGGCCTGCTGCTCAGACCTTTTCCTTTTCGGTCGGGGTCACGTCCTTGGCGGCTTCGGCCTTGGCGGCGTCGTCAAGCTCCTTGGTGCCGTCGTTCACGCCCTTTTTGAAGGCGGTGATGCCCTTGCCGACCTCGCCCATCAGGCTGGACACCTTGCCTTTGCCGAACAGGACCAGAACCACGACCGCAATCAGCAGAAGGCCCGGCAGACCGATATTGTTGAACATGGGAAAACCTCCGGTTGATGCCCCGAGCGGGGCGAATGTCGCAACTGACCCCGTATTACGGCCAGCGCGACCCGGGTTCCAAGGCCGAACAGGGTTGCGCTGTGCAGTCAACTGACAGTATTTTGTCAGTAAGTGGCGCAATATCGCCCATCCGAGGCCCCGAAAGCCATGAAACGCGACGCCCGCCTTTACGACATCGTCCAGGCCCTGCGCGACGGCAGGCTGCACACGGCGGGCGAGCTGGCCCGGACGCTGGGCGTGTCGACCCGGACGATCTGGCGCGACATGGAGATGCTGGCGGCCACCGGATTGCCCGTGACGGGCGAGCGCGGCCTCGGGTATATCCTGCGCTCGCCCTTGGTGCTGCCACCGACCATGCTGACACCCGAAGAGCTGGAGGCGCTGGTCGAGGGCCTGCGCCATGTCGGCCAGGAGGGGGGTCCCCGGGCGAAGGCCGCACGTAGCCTGCTTTACAAGGTCGCGACGCTGCTGCCGCAATCAGGGATCGAGATGGAAGGCTGATGCCGCCCGTCACACCCCGAACACAAAGCACCGATCCCGGCGGATCATCAACCACAGGACCGTTCCGGGTTTCGGCAGGAAGACCCCCGGAACGCTGGCTGTCAGTTTCGCGGCTTCAAAGTCCATCGCGAAGTCGACCAGGCTTTCGCGCCCCAGATACCGGCTGCGCAGCACCGTCCCGCGCGCGGCAGCGCCGTCCTGCGGCGTCGGGTTCGGCCCCTTGCCCGCCCGGTCGAAGTCGATGCGCAGATGCTGCGGGCGGATCACGATCTCGACCTCGGCGCCGTCCCGGTGGCCCGGGGTCAGGAAGGCGCCGAAGGGCGTGTCGGTCAGCGCCCCGCGCGAGATGCCGCGGATCACGTTGACATCGCTGAAGAAGGCTGCGGCGGCCTTGTCGACCGGCGCGTTGTAGACGTTGTAGGGCGCGCCCTTCTGCACGATCCGCCCGGCCCGCATCAGCGCGATTTCGTCGGCCATCCGCATCGCCTCGTCCGGTTCATGCGTGACCAGAAGCACCGCCGTACCCGCCTCTTTCAACAGTTCCAGCGTCCGGTCGCGGATGCCGTCGCGCAAGCGGTTGTCGAGACCGGAGAATGGCTCGTCCATCAGCATCACGCGCGGGTTCGGGGCCAGGGCGCGGGCCAGAGCCACCCGCTGCTGCTCACCCCCCGAAAGCTGATGCGGGTGCTTCGGGCCGAAGCCGGGCAGATCGACTTTCTCCAGAAGCTCGCCCACCCGCCGGGCCTTCTCTGTCCGCTCGATGCGCAGGCCGAAGCCCACGTTTTCGGCCACGGTGAGATGCGGAAAGAGGGCGAAGTCCTGGAACATGAGACCGACCGACCGGGCTTCGGGCGGAACATGCACCCCCGGCCCCGCAACCCGCTGGCCGTCAAGCCACACCTCTCCGAAGGCGGCGCGCTCGACCCCGGCGATCATGCGCAGCGTGGTCGACTTGCCGCAGCCCGACGGGCCGAGCAGGCAGGTCACCTGCCCGGCAGCCACCGCCAGAGAAACATCGTCCACCACGCGCCGCCCGCCGAAGGACCGGCCGAGATGGGTGACTTCCAGACGAAGAGGCAGGCTGTCGGGCATGAAACTCGAGAAAATTCGTCAGGCTTTCCATTAGCAGCGCGCACCGGGGCGGGCAAGACCGGGCAAGTGAGTCGCTGCGGATGCACTCGGGACGGCACGGCATCAAAGCTGGCACTGATTGGGGATTGATCTGGGATGCGATCCAATGCCGGGGTTTTCACCGCTGGAATTTGACGGACTCTCTGGACGGTGCTTGCCTTGTCGAACCGGTTTGCTGACAGGTGCGAAAAAATGCTGTCCCGCCCGCTTGCGCTGATTGCCGCTGCCGCCATCCTGGCCAGCCTCTTTCTTCCCTGGTTTTCATCGCCGTTCGGCGCGAATGTCGTGCCCTGGACCGTCCTGCGCGGGCTTGACGCAGGATCGGCTCAGGCGATCCTGCGGGATGCCCGGCCCGAAGCCATTGCCTATGGCTGCTCGTTCGTCCTTGCCGCGCTTTTCGTCGGCTTTGCCTTGATCGGGCGCGAGTCGCGCCTTCTGGCGCTCCTGACCGGCCTGGTGCCGGTGGCGCTGGTCGCCTGGGCGCTGGTGTCGCTGGTGACGCGCGCGGATGCGGAAATCCTGTCGTTTTCCGGTGCCGAGGTGTCCGAGCTTGCCGCGCGGGTCCTGGGGGCCGGAGCCTGGACCTGGATCCTGGGGGCAAGCGTCCTGGCGACGCTGGGCTTGATCGATCCGGGCAAGCGGCACCCGGCGACTTACGCCTGAGCTACAGCGTGGTGTTGGTGGCCCCGCCGTCCAGCAGCACATTC
>NCDY01000082.1 GCA_002280405.1 Rhodobacterales bacterium 32-66-9
GTGCCGGTCACGGTCACGGTCCAGCCCGGTTTCACCCTCTGGGGCATCGCGCAGGACCGCTATGGCACCGGGGTGATGTATGTTCAGGTCTTCGAGGCCAACCGCGACAAGATCCGGGACCCGGACCTGATCTATCCGGGTCAGGTGTTCGCGGTTCCCGCCACCTCGCCCTGAGGCGGGGCGTCGCGATGCGAAGAGGCTGCAAGCACCTCGGGGTGGTCGCGGCAGCAATCGTTCAGCAGGAACGAGATCGTCGACCCGATCCCCTGCGTATCGACGCTGTAAAAGACGTTCCGCGCCACCTTGCGCGACCGCAGAAGGCCCGCCTGTTCCAGCGCGGACAGGTGAAACGACAGGCGCGGGGCGGCAATGCCCAGCGTTTCGGCGATCTGGCCTGCCGCCATGCCCGCTTCGCCTTGCGGCGTCAAAAGCCGGATCAGATCCAGCCGCGTCTCATGCGCAAGAGCCGACAGGGCGGCGAGGGCTTTACTTCGGTCCATGTCTCAACTATTCAAGCGGCCTTGAAATAACCCTAGCCGATCCGCGACTGCCGCACAATTGAAAGGGCAGCTCCCGGGACAGCCCGCCCGGGAAAGCCTGATGCGCCGCACGACCACGACCGCCACCTCTGCCGACACGGGCACCGCCCGCGCCCCCGCCCTGACCACGCTTCGCCGCGTGGTGCCCTATCTCTGGCCCGAGGGGCAGACCTGGGTAAAGCGCCGGGTCGTGATCGCGCTCGTGTTTCTCCTGGCCGCCAAGCTCGTCTCGGTGCTGACGCCCTACATCTACAAGCTTGCGGTCGACAGCCTGTCGGGCGAGGCGGGCAGCGACCCCCGCGCGCTCGTCGGCCTTGGTGCCGTCGGCCTCGTCGTCGCCTATGGTCTTGCGCGCCTGGGGGCCGTCGTCTTCGGCGAGCTGCGCGACGCCGTCTTCGTCCGGGTCGGCCAGCGCGCGATCCGCCGCCTTGCCATCGAGACCTTCACCCACATCCATCAGCTCTCGCTGCGCTATCACATCACCCGCAAGACCGGGGGCCTCAGCCGCATCATCGAACGCGGCGTCAAGGGCGTCGATTTCCTGCTGCGCTTCATGCTGCTGTCCATCGGCCCCCTGATCCTGGAGCTGACCATGGTCGCGGTGATCTTCGCGCTGGTCTTCGGCTGGCAGTATTCCGCCGTCGTGATCGTCACCATCGCGCTCTACGTCTGGTTCACCTTCGCGGTCACCGAATGGCGGGTGAAGCTGCGGCGCGAGATGAACGACCAGGACACCGACGCGAACCAGAAGGCGATCGACAGCCTGCTCAACTTCGAAACCGTCAAGTATTTCAACGCCGAACAGCGCGAGGCCGACCGCTATGACGGCGCGATGCGCCAGTATGAGACGGCTGCGGTCAAGACCGGCCTGTCGCTGTCATTCCTGAACATCGGCCAGGCCACGCTGATCACCACCGGCCTCGTCATCGTCATGGCGATGAGCGCGGTCGGCGTCCGCTCGGGGACGCTGACCGTGGGCGATTTCGTCATGGTCAACGCCTACATGATGCAGATCACCCTGCCGTTGAACTTCCTCGGCACCGTCTATCGCGAAATCCGGCAGGCGCTGGTGGACATGGGCGAGATGTTCGGCCTTCTGGGCCAGCCCGCCGAGATCACCGATGCCCCCGATGCCCGCCCGCTGGACATCCGGGGTGGCGAGGTTGTCTTCGACGCGGTTCGCTTTGCCTATGAGCCCGAACGCCAGATTCTGCACGGCATCAGCTTCCGGGTGGCTCCCGGGGAACGGGTGGCGCTGGTCGGCACTTCGGGGTCGGGCAAGTCGACCATCGGGCGGCTGCTGTTCCGGTTCTACGACATCCAGGGCGGCGCGATCCGCATCGACGGGCAGGACGTGCGCACCGTCACGCAATCCTCGCTGCACCAGGCCATCGGCGTCGTGCCGCAGGACACGGTGCTGTTCAACGATACGATCCTTTACAACATCGCCTACGGTCGCGCCGGAGCCAGCCGCACCGAGATCGAGGCCGCTGCCCGGGCCGCGAAGATCCACGAGTTCATCATCGGGCTGCCGCAGGGCTATGACACCACGGTGGGCGAACGCGGGCTGAAACTGTCGGGCGGGGAAAAGCAGCGCGTCGGCATCGCCCGCACGCTGCTCAAGAATCCGCCGATCCTGATTCTGGACGAGGCGACCTCCGCGCTTGACACCCAGACCGAACGCTCGATCCAGGACTCTCTGCGCGAGATGGGGCAGGGGCGCAGCGTGATCATGATCGCGCACCGGCTGTCGACCATCGCCGATGCCGACCAGATCATCGTGCTGGAAAACGGCCGGATCGTCGAACAGGGTCGGCACGAGGAGCTTCTGGCCCGGGGCGGCCGCTACGCGCAGATGTGGGAACGTCAGTCCGCCGAGGAAGACAGCGAACCGCAAGGCGAGGCCGCCTGACCCCGTGCCCGCGCCAGGCCCGCCGGAACCGGCTTTTTCCCTCGGCCATCCGGGCGGACGTCCGCATTCCCCGATCCCTGGATGGGGTGGTCGATGCCGGTCCGCCCGGGCGGGGCTTGGCAACGCGCGGGCTTTCCCTGTAAGACGGGGAAAACGCAGACAGAGGCCACGGCATTGAGCAATCCCGACAGCTTCATCGAGGAAGTCACCGAAGAGGTGCGCCGGGACCGTCTTTTCCGGCTGTTCCGCAAATATGGCTGGGTCGGCGTCGTGGCGATCCTCGCCGTTGTCGGCGGCACGGCCTGGTCCGAATGGTCGAAGTCGCGCGAGGCCGCCCGTGCGCAGGCCTTCGGCGATGCGCTGATCGACGCGCTGGACACCGGGGCGCCGCAGGAACGGCGCGCGGCGCTGGCGGCGATCCCGGCAGAGGCGGATCAGTCCGGCATCCTGAACCTGATCCTCGCCGGCGATCCGGCGGAGGACAAGGCCGCAACGCTTGCGGCGCTGGAGAAGGTCGCCAACGACGCAACCCTTTCTCCAGCTTACCGCGACCTTGCCGTCCTGCGGCGGGTGCTTGTCGCCGGGGCCGATCTCTCCGTCGCCGACCGCCGCGCGGCACTGGACGGAATTGCCCTGCCGGGCCGACCCTACCGGGTGCTGGCCGCGGAACAACTCGCCTATCTCCTGATCGAGGACGGCAAGCCGGACGAAGCCATCGCCGCGCTTGCGGCGCTGATGCAGGATCAGGAAGCCTCGGGGCTTCTGGCGCTGCTGGCGGCATGCGCGCAAAGGGAAGTGATCCTGCAAGGCGAGCGTTTCCCGGTGCGCGCGGATCTGCAAGCCTCGATCCCCGTCGAAGGGCAGCCCGCCCCGACCGCTCCGGCGGCGGCCGAGAACCGCAGCGTCGCAATTTCGCTTGGTCCGCAAAGCGCGGGCGACTGGACCCAGCGCGCCGGCAACGCGCGCCACCTGATGCCCCATGCCGTCCTGTCCGCGACACCCCGGCTTGCATGGTCGGCCAGGATCGGCGCGGGCTCCAGCCGCAAGAACCGGATCGGTGCCGCGCCGGTGGTTGCCGACGGCCGCATCTTCACCATCGATGCGGGCGTGGGCGTGACCGCCACCGCGACCAGCGGCGCGACACTTTGGTCGACCGACCTGACCGCGGGTTTCGACAAGGGCGGCGGGCTGTCCGCCGGGGGCCTCGCCACAGCGGGCAACAAGGTCTTCGCCTCCACCGGCTACGGCGAGCTTGTCGCGCTTGACGCCGCCTCGGGCGCGGTGCTCTGGCGTCAGCGCGTCGATGCGCCAATCAGCGGGGCACCGGCGACGGATGGCGCGGTTGTCTATGTCTCGGGCCGCGACGGATCGGCCTGGGCGGTCGATGCCGCCGACGGCAAGGTGATCTGGCAAGTCGCCGGGACGCCAGGCACGGCGGCTTATGTCGGCACCGCCGCGCCCAGCGTGGGCGAGCGCGCGGTGATCTTTCCGTCCGCGGGCGGCGATCTGATGGCCGTGCTGAAGATCGGCGGCGGCACCAAGATCTGGCAGGCCTCGCTTGCCGGCAAGCGCCTCGGCCGTGCCTACGCGCTGACGCCCGATGTCACCGGCGACGCGGTGATTGCGGGAAAAACGCTGTTCGCAGGCTCCGGCTCTGGTCGCACCGTGGCGATGTCGGCCTCCTCGGGCGAACGCATCTGGTCGGCGGGCGAAGGCGCCCTCGGCCCGGTCGCCGTTGCGGGCGGGTCGATCTTCCTGGTCAGCGACGAGGCGAAACTGGTGCGACTTGATGCCACGACCGGCGACGTGATCTGGTCGGTCGCGCTGCCCTATTTCACCAAGGACAAGATCAAGCGCCGCAAGGGCATCTTCGCCCATTACGGGCCGGTGATGGCCGGAGGGCGGATCATCGTCGTGTCTTCGGACGGCCTGCTGCGCTCGTTCGATCCGACCGATGGCAGCCTGGTCTACAGCGCCGAAATCCCCGGAGGTGCAGCGGCGCAGCCAGCGGTGGCGGGGGGCACGCTCTATGTCGTCGGCGGCAACGGGCAACTTCTGGCTTTCCGCTAGGCGTGATCCCGTGTATGGCAGGCGCTTCGCCAAGCCTGGACGCATGCCATGAGTTTCACCCTCGCCATCGTGGGGCGCCCGAATGTGGGCAAATCCACGCTTTTCAACCGCCTGGTCGGGCGCAAGCTGGCGCTGGTCGATGACCAGCCCGGTGTCACCCGCGACCTGCGCGAAGGCGACGCCCGGCTTTTCGACCTGCGCTTCACCGTGATCGACACGGCGGGGCTGGATCGACCTGCGCTTCACCGTGATCGACACGGCGGGGCTGGAAGAGGTGACCGACGACAGCCTGCAGGGCCGGATGCGCCGCCTGACCGAACGCGCGGTGGAACTGGCCGACGCCTGCCTCTTCGTGATCGACGGCCGCGTCGGCGTCACCCCGACCGACGAGGTCTTCGCCGACATCCTGCGCAAGAAGAATGCCCGCGTCTTCCTTGCCGTCAACAAGGCCGAGGGCAAGGCCGGCGATTCCGGTGCTCTGGAAGCCTATTCCCTGGGCCTGGGCGAGCCGATCCGCATTTCCGCCGAACATGGCGAGGGGATGGACGACCTCTACCGCGAGTTGAAACCCCTGGAAGGCGAATTCGCCGAGCGCGAGGCCGAAAACGCGCCCGAAGTGGACATCGACCTTGCCGAAGCCGACGCCGAGCTTGAGGTTGATGAAACCGCCCATCACCCGACGCCGAAAAAGCCCTTGCAGATCGCCGTCATCGGCCGCCCGAATGCCGGAAAGTCCACGCTGATCAACAAGATCCTGGGCTACGACCGGCTTTTGACCGGCCCCGAGGGGACCCGAGGCCGGGATCACCCGCGACGCGATTTCCGTCCGCGCCGACTGGCAAGGCACCCCGATCCGCATCTTCGACACCGCCGGCATGCGCAAGAAGGCCCGGATCACCGAGAAACTGGAAAAGCTCAGCGTGTCGGACGGCATCCGCGCCGTCCGCTTTGCCGAGGTGGTGGTCGTTCTCCTTGACGTCGAAATCCCGTTCGAGGTGCAGGACCTCCGCATTGCCGACTTCGCCGAAACCGAAGGCCGGGCGGTGGTGATCGCGGTCAACAAGTGGGATCTCGAGGACGACAAGCAGGACAAGCTGGCCGAGTTGAAAGAGATGTTCGAGCGTCTCTTGCCCCAGTTGCGCGGCGCGCCCCTGGTCACGGTCTCGGCCAAGACGGGCCGGGGGCTCGACCGGCTGCACGACGCGATCCGCAAGGCGCATGACGTCTGGAACCGCCGCATCCCGACGGCGCGGCTGAACTCCTGGCTTGGGGCGATGACCGAGGCGCACCCGCCACCGGCCCCCGGCGGCCACCGGATCAAGCTGCGCTACATGACGCAGGCCAAGACCCGGCCCCCTGGCTTCATGATCAAATGCTCGCGCCCGGACGAGCTTCCTGACAGCTACAGGCGTTATCTGGTCAATGGCTTGCGGGAACACTTTGACATGCCCGGCACGCCGATCCGACTGTTCCTGCGCAGCCAGGGCGACCAGAACCCCTGGAAGGAGCGCAAGTTCAACACGCCGTCGCGCCTCAGGAAGCACAAGGAAAAGAACACCGGGCAGTAGGGTGCGGGCAAAAGTCTTCGAAGACTTTTGCAAATTCCTTCGAAGGAATTTGGCCCCGCCTCACCCTCTGCGCGAGGTCAAGACCAGCGCGCCCAGCATCGCCGCCGCTCCCGCCGCCGCCACCACGGCAATCAGCGGCCGGTCGCCGAGGTTCGCCACGATGACGCCCCCCAGCGCCCAGACCACGGTCAGCCCGTAGACCGGCATCCGCGGCTTTTGCCCCTGCACCGCCAGCGCGATCGCAAGGACCAACGCCAGCATCGCCAGCGCCGCGCCAGCGTTTGACAGCACCCCATGGCCCGCGATCAGCACGCCGGTCGAGACCGCCGCCGCCGCCGTCAGCCAACCCGCGAAGATCGCCAGCGGCCCCGACAGAAGCCAGCGATCCGGCTCGGTCGGGGCGCGCAGAAAGGCCGTCAGCGCCGCGACGGCCATGATCCAGATCGTGACCGTGCCCAGGACCGCGCTTTGTCCCGCGATCCACAGCCAGACCGTTCCCACGCCAATCGCCAGCATTAGCGGCAGGCGCGTGGGCATCCAGGCCGGATGATCCGCCCGCCGCCATGCTCCGCCGACCGCATGGACGATCAGCCACAGATAGATCACCGACCAGATCGCAAAGGCGTAGCCCGCGGGCTGGATCGCCGGGCGGCCGATCTGCACCGGAAACAGTGACGGGTCATATCCCGTGAAGGGCGGGGTCACCAGCGGAGCCAGGCCGAAGGCAATCGTCTCCAGCACCAGGATCAGGGCAGACAAGCGGGACATCAAGGGCTCCAGACAACCGGGGTATTGCGATCAGGCAAGCGCACCTGCCGCCGTGATCCTGGTGTTGCCCTGAAGATAGGGCACCAGCGCCGCCGGCAAGGTCACCGATCCGTCAGCCTCCTGCCCGTTTTCCAGCACCGCGATCAGGCAGCGGCCGACGGCCAGTCCCGACCCGTTCAGCGTCGCCACGAAGTCAGGTCTTCCTCCGGCGGGCCGATAGCGCGCATTCATCCGCCGGGCCTGGAACTGGCCGCAGGTCGAGACACTGGAAATCTCGCGATAGGTGTTCTGGCCGGGCAGCCAGACCTCCAGATCATGCGTCTTCTGGCTGCCGAATCCCATGTCGCCGGTGCACAGCACGATGGTCCGGTAGGGCAGGCCCAACCGTTCCAGCACCGCCTCGGCGCATTTCGTCATCCGCTCATGTTCCGCAAGGGCGGTCTCAGGCGCGCAGATCGTCACCATCTCGACCTTCTCGAACTGGTGCTGGCGCAGCATCCCCGTCGTGTCCTTGCCCGCCGACCCCGCCTCGGAGCGGAAGCACTGCGTGTGCGCCGTCAGCCGCATCGGCAGGACCGCCGCCTCCAGGATTTCGCCCGCGACCGAGTTCGTGAGCGTGACTTCCGACGTCGGGATCAGCCACCAGCCGTTGGTGGTCTGATAGCTGTCCTCGGCGAATTTCGGCAACTGGTTGGTGCCGAACATCGCCTCCTCCTTGACCAGAACCGGGGCCCAGGTCTCGGCCAGCCCGTGTTCGGTCGTGTGCAGATCCAGCATGAACTGCGCCAGCGCCCGGTGGACGCGGGCGACGGCCCCGCGCAGCACGACAAAGCGGCTGCCGGAAAGTTTCGCGGCGGTGGGGAAGTCCAGCCCCGCCTTTGCCGCCGGAATGTCGAAATGTTCCAAGGGCTTGAAGTCCAGTGGCCGCGGGGTGCCCCAGCGGCGGATCTCGACGTTCCCGCTCTCGTCCGGGCCGTCCGGCACCTCGTCCAGCGGCAGGTTCGGGATCGTCGATAGAAGGTCCTTCATGTCCAGATCAAGTTGCTTGGCATGGGCCTCCTGTTCAGCGATCAGGCCCTTGCGGGTCGCAATATCCTCACGCAGCGTCTCGAACGCCTCATTGGCGCCCGCGGCTTTTGCAGCTCCCGCCTGTTTGCTCAGTCCATTCAGGTGCGCCTGACCATCCTCGGCAGCCTTTATGGCAAGCCTCCGCGCGCTGTCGATGCGAAGCACCTCTGCCGACATCCCCGCCAGCCCGCGCCGCGACAGCGCCGCATCGAACGCGGCGGGGTTCTCGCGGATGAAGCGGATGTCGTGCATGGGCTGGCCTCCTGGAACGCTCACGCGGCGGCTTATGCCCGATAACGGGGCAGGGGGGAAGGCATCGCCCGACGCAGGATGCGCCTGCACCCTCTGGCAAAGCCCGACGAAAGGCCTTACATGAGCCGACAATCGCAAACGGGGGCCGCCGGAAAAGGCCGCCCGCCCCGCCAGAGAGGATGCCCATGTTCGTCACCCCCGCCTTTGCGCAAGTCACAGGTGCCGCCCCTGGCGGCGCTGCCGCCTTCGCGCAGTTCCTGCCGATCGTCCTGATCTTCGTGATCTTCTACTTCCTCCTGATCCGCCCGCAGCAAAAGAAGATGAAAGCCCACCGCAGCATGGTCGACGCGCTGCGCCGCGGCGACCAGATCGTCACCGCCGGCGGGATCGTCGCCAAGGTCTCGAAGGTTCAGGATGACGGCATGGTCGAGGTCGAGATCGCCGAAGGCATCAAGGTGAAGGTCGTCAAGCACACCATCACCCAGGTGCTGAACAAGACCGAACCCGCCGCAGCAAGCTGAGACCGACGCATGGAACCGATGGCGCTCTGGAAGCGGATCCTGATCCTGCTCATCTGCGGCTGGGGGATCGTCGGCGCGATCCCGAACCTGTTCTACGGCCGCGTCGAGCGCCACAATGACGCCGTCGCCGCCATCGCGGCGGCAGGCGGCACCGCGACCGCCGAACAATCCGCCGCACGGGCGGAATGGCCGGACTTCCTGCCGTCGGCATTGATGAACCTGGGCCTCGACCTGCGCGGCGGGGCGCATCTCCTGGCCGAGGTGAAGGTCGCCGATGTCTACAAGAGCCGGATGGACTCGCTCTGGCCCGAAGTGCGCGACAGCCTGCGCGGCCTGCGCGACCAGGTCGGCGCCGTCCGCCGCGCGCCCTCGCCCGACGATGTGCTGCGGGTCACCGTGTCGAACCCGGACGGCATGACGGCTGCGCTGGAGGCCGTGCGCGGCCTTGGCAGCAGCGTGATATCCCTCACCGGGGTCGGGCAAAGCACGCTGGACGTGACTGCGGAAGGCAACGACATCGTCGTTCGTCTTTCCGAAGCCGAACGCCAGGCGACCGACGAACGCACCATCCAGCAGTCGCTGGAGATCATCCGTCGCCGGGTGGACGAGGCGGGAACCCGCGAACCGACGATCCAGCGCCAGGGCAAGGATCGCATCCTGATCCAGGTCCCGGGCATCGGCTCGGCGTCGGAACTGAAGGCGCTGATCGGCCAGACCGCGAAACTCACCTTCAATGCCGTCGTCAGCCGCACGACCGATGCCGCTGCCACCGCGGGCGCGCGCAATTCTCTCCTGCCCTCGCTGGACGAGACCGGGGTCTACTACATCGTCGAGGACGCGCCCGTCGTCTCGGGCGACGATCTTGTCGATGCCCAGCCCTCGTTCGACCAGAACGGCCGGCCTGCGGTCAGCTTCCGCTTTGACGCGACCGGCGCGCGCGCCTTCGGCGACTACACCGCCGCCAATATCGGCGCGCCCTTCGCGATCGTCCTCGACGGCAAGGTGATCTCCGCCCCGGTGATCCAGAGCTACATCCCGGGTGGCTCCGGCATCATCACCGGCAGCTTCTCGGTCGAGGAATCGACCCGCCTTGCCGTGCTGTTGCGGGCGGGAGCGCTTCCGGCCGAGATGAACTTCCTCGAAGAACGCACCATCGGCCCCGAGCTGGGTGCCGACTCCATCGCCGCCGGTCGGGTCGCGGCGATGGTCGCGGGTGTCGCCGTGATGCTCTACATGGTCGCCAGCTACGGGCTGTTCGGGCTTTTCGCCAACATCGCCCTCGTCATCAACATGGCGCTGATCTTCGCGGCCCTGTCAGCGGTCGGCGGCACGCTCACCTTGCCCGGCATCGCCGGGATCGTCCTGACCATCGGCATGGCCGTCGATGCGAACGTCCTGGTCTTCGAACGCATCCGCGAGGAATTGCGCGCCAACAGGAACCCGGCCCGCGCCATCGAACGTGGCTAGGAACGTGCGCTTTCCGCGATCATCGACGCTAACCTCACCACCTTCATCACCGCGGTCGTGCTGTTCCTGGTCGGGGCGGGTCCGGTGCGCGGCTTTGCCATCACGCTTGGAATCGGAATCGTCACCTCGGTGTTCACTGCCGTCTATGTGACGCGGCTGATCACCGAAACCTGGTATCGCTGGCGCAAGCCCGCGACCGTCGTCGTGTAAGGGGAACAGATCATGGCCTGGCGCTTCCGACTTGCCCCCGAAAAGACCAACATCAACTTCTTCAAGCATCAGTGGCTGACCTTTGGCGGCTCGATGATGCTGACGGTCTTCGCCATCCTCGCCTGGGCGGTGATGGGCCTGAACTACGGCATCGACTTCCGCGGTGGCACCACGATCCGCACCGAGGCGGTCGAGCCGGTCGATGTCGGCGCCTACCGACAGGCCTTGCAGGGTCTCGGTATCGGCGACGTCGCGATCACCGAGGTGTTCGACCCCTCGTTCCGCGCCGACCAGAATGTCGCCCAGATCCGCATCGCGCCCCTGGAAGGCGCGGAATCTGTCCCGCCCGAGACCATCCAGGCCGTCGAGACCCAGCTGAAATCCATCGCCCCCTCGATCACCTTTCCGTCGATCGAATCGGTCGGGCCCAAGGTCTCGGGCGAGCTGATCTGGAAGGCGATCACCGCGATGGTGGCAGCATCTTTCTGCATCATGGTCTACATCTGGATGCGGTTCGAATGGCAATATGCCCTGGGCGGCGTCATCGCGCTCATCCATGACATCTTCATCACCATCGGCGTCTTCGCGGTCTTCCAGCTGAAATTCGACCTGACGATCATCGCGGCGCTGCTGACGATCCTCGGCTATTCGATCAACGACACCGTCGTCGTCTTCGACCGGTTGCGCGAAAACCTTCTGAAATACAAGACCATGCCATTGCGTGACGTGATGAACCTGTCGGTGAACGAAACCCTCAGCCGGACGCTGATGACCTCGGTCACCACGCTGGTCGCCCTTGGCGCAATGCTGATCTTCGGCGGCGACGTGATCCGCGGCTTTTCCTTCGCGATCTTCTTCGGCGTGGTTCTCGGCACCTATTCCTCGGTCTTCGTCGCCAAGAACATCGTGCTGATGATCGGTCTCGACCGCGGCGACAAGCCGAAGAAGACCGGCAAGAACGAATTCGCCAACGTCGACGCCTGAGGGGCGGTCCGATGCGCCTGACCGAAGTCACCTATGGCAGCGCCAAGGCGATCGAGGGCTACGGCCCCGGCTTTTTCCGGGTGGCCGGGCATGTGCTGCGCGGGGCCTGCCTGATCACCCCCTGGGATGCAGGGCCCTGGGGCGGCTATGACGATACCGCCACCCCCTTGTCGCTGGTGGACCGGATCGATGTGCTGTTCGTCGGCACCGGCAGCAGCATTGCCCCGGTGCCGCAGGCATTCCGCGCCGCACTGGAAGGGCAGGGCATCGGGGTCGAGATCATGGCCTCTCCCACCGCCGCCCGAACCTACAACGTGCTTCTCGGCGAAGGTCGCCGCGTCGCCGTGGCGCTGCTGCCGGTCGGCTGATCCGACCGTCGTCGCGCGACTGTCACGGTCCTGACGCGCGGGTGTGATCCCTCGCTGGCAGACTCCTGCACCATCCATCCCCGTCAGCAGAGCCGGTGCAATGACCTCTGACCTGATCGCCTCCGACAGCCTCAGCTTCGACCAGGGCCCGATTTCGCCCGAGGCGGGCTTCTCTTACGCGCATCCGGGCCAGTCAGCCTTCCGCCGCGCCGTCATCCGGGCAGTCGAGATGCTGACCGGTCAGCCTGCCTTGCGACGGCTTTATGTCGACTGGGTGATCTGCGACAAAAGGCCGGGTGAGTCGGTCTTCGACGCCGCCCTCCGCAAGCTCTCGATCACTCCGCGCATCCTTTCGGGCGCAGGGCATCTGGCCCGGATTCCCGAAACCGGCGGGCTTCTCCTGGTTGCCAACCACCCGTTCGGCGTGGTGGATGGGTTGACCATCGGTCACCTCGGGATGCGGCTGCGCGGAAACGCGCGGATCATGACCAACAGCCTTTTGTGCCGCGTGCCCGAGATCGATCCCCACCTTCTGCCGGTCGACTTCTCCGGCACGCCCGAGGCACGCAGGCTGACCGGAGAAACCCGCCGCCGCGCCGCCGATCTTCTGGCGCAAGGCAAGGTTGTGGCGATCTTTCCCGCCGGCGGCGTGGCCACCGCGAACCGCCCGCTCACGGGTCGCGCGGTGGACGCGCCCTGGCACCCCTTCGTGGCGCGGCTGGCCACCATTCCGGGCGTGACCACCGTGCCGGTGCATTTCGCCGGCCAGAATTCGCGCCTTTTCCAGATCGCCAGCCACGCCTCCTACCCGCTGCGCGTCGCGCTGATCTTCCACGAAACCCGCCGCCGCATGGCACGGCCTGTTGAGATCGCTGTCGGCGCGCCGATCAGCGCCGAGGAGCTGCGCCAGTTGCCCCGCGACGCGGTCACGCTGACCCTCCGCGGCCGGTCGATGGCTCTTGCGATGCCCGCGCTGCCGGACCCGGACGAACATTATGTCTGGCCGGACCATGTCCGCTGGTAAAGGACAGGCCCTCGGCTGAAGAACACCCGCCGAAGCCTTCGCCAAGGAAATCGCCAAAAGCGTTGCTGCCGGAACTTGAGTTAACCGTTCCTGAACGTCGCCAGGCAACCCACTGAATTCGTTGACCTCGATTCAGGCACCACGCGTGGACAACCCGTCAGCCCCCCGCGATCTGCCGGGCCTTCTGGACCAGCACCTCCGCCTGCCGGATCGAGGCATAGTCGATCAGCCGCCCGTCCAGCGACACCGCTCCCTTGCCCTCCGCCGCCGCCTGCGCCATCGCCTCGAGGATCCGGTTCGCCCGGGATACTTCGGCCTCCGAGGGGCTCATCACCGCATTCGCCAGCGCGATCTGGCTCGGATGGATCGCCCACTTCCCCTCGCAACCCAGCACCGCCGCCCGCTTCGCCGCCGCCCGGTAGCCGTCGGGGTCCGAGAAATCCCCGAACGGCCCATCCACCGGCCGCAAGCCGTTCGCCCGCGCCGCCACCACCATCCGCGCCAGCGCATAGTGCCACATGTCGCCCCAGTGGACCGCGCGGCTGCCATCCTCCAGCCTGTCGGTCAGCACCGAATAATCCGGGTTCACCCCGCCGATGATCGTCGTCCGCGCCCGGGTCGAGGCCGCATAATCCGCCACCCCGAAGTGGAGCGACTCGTTCCGCTTCGACGCCCCCGCGATCTCGGAGACGTTCTGCATCCCCAGCGCCGTCTCGATGATATGCTCGAACCCGATCCGCTTCTTGAAGCCCATCGCGTCCTCGATCTGCGTCACCAGCATGTCGACCGCATAGACATCCGCCGCCGTCCCGACCTTGGGAATCATGATCAGATCCAGCCGCTGGCCAGCCTGCTCCACCACATCCACCACATCGCGGTACATGAAATGGGTATCCAGCCCGTTGATCCGCACCGACATGGTCTTCCGGCCCCAGTCAATCTCGTTCAGCGCCTTGATGATGTTGCGGCGCGCCTGCGGCTTGTCGTCCGGTGCTACGGCATCTTCCAGGTCCAGGAAGATCACGTCCGCATCCGAGGCGGCGGCCTTCGCGAACATCTGCGGTGCGCTGCCCGGAACGGCCAGCTCGCTGCGGTTCAGGCGCGCGGGGGCCTGCGTGATGACGTGGAAAGACATGTTCGGGCTCCGTTGAGGGAGCTGCACCCGCCTTACGCATCCCCGAAGGCGACCCCCCGCGTCAAGCCGGAAAATGCGTCACATCTCGCCGCGCGAAGCCCGGTTCGCATAAAAGAACGCAATCGCCTGCGCCCGGTTTTTCACCGACAGTTTCTCGAACAGGTTCGACAGGTGGAACTTCACCGTATTCTCGCTGATTTCCAGCTCCTTCGACAGCTCCCGGTTGGTCAGCCCTTTCGACAAGGCCTCCAGCAGCGTCCGCTCACGGGGGGAGAGCGCATCAATCGGATCCT
>NCDY01000083.1 GCA_002280405.1 Rhodobacterales bacterium 32-66-9
AGCCCATCGCGTCATAGACCATCTGCTGGCGTGCCGCATTGTTCAGGTGATCGTCGCCCCGGATCACATGGGTCACGCCCATGTCATGGTCATCGACCACCACGGCCAGCATGTAGACCGGGGTGCCGTCCGAGCGCAGGACGATCATGTCGTCCAGCGTCGCGTTCTGGATCACGACTCGGCCCTGCACCATGTCGTCGATCACCGTCTCGCCCGTGCGCGGAGCCTTCATCCTGATGACGTAAGGCGCGTCCGGATGGGTCGCTGCGTCGGCGTCGCGCCAGGGCGACAGGAACACCGGATAGCGCCCGGCGGCTTCTTCGGCGGCACGGAAGGTGGCGATTTCTTCTTGCGTCGAGAAGCACTTGTAGGCTGTTCCTCGCGCAAGCATCTGATGCGCGACTTCGGCGTGGCGGCCACGGCGTTCGAACTGGCTGACGACATCGCCATCCCAGTCGAGGCCAAGCCAGGTCAACCCCCGCAGGATCGCTGCCGTCGCCTCGGGGGTCGAGCGTTCGCGGTCGGTATCCTCGATGCGCAGCAGGAACTTCCCGCCCCGGCCCCGGGCGTAAAGCCAGTTGAACAGCGCCGTGCGTCCGCCGCCGATGTGCAGATACCCGGTGGGCGAGGGTGCGAAACGGGTGACGACCTGGGCAGGGGCGGACATCGGGCGTTAACCTTTCGGAAACCATGAGCGCATAGGCTTGCGGCGGGTTTAGGCATTCAGGGGAAGGGACACAAGGTGGCGTCCGTTGGCTTGATCTGGCGGGGCATCCTCTGGCCGCTGGTTGCCCTGCAATCGGTGCGTGGCACGCTGTTTCCCTGGATCGCCATCCTGATCGGATGCGGGATCGGCGGATGGTTCGCGGTCCTGGACGAGCCCGGGCCCGGCAGCTATGCGCTGGCCGCGATCATCCTGGTGGCCGGTGCGGCCCTCGCCTGGCGCGGACCGGACCTTGGGCGCCCGCTTGCCCTGGCTCTCGCAGCCGTCGCCGCAGGCTGGCTGGCCGCGGGGCTGCGGGCGCAGCTGGTGGACGCGCCGATGCTTGACTTTCGCTACTACGGCCCGGTCGAGGGGCGCATTGTCCTTGTCGACCGGTCGCAGTCCGATGCGTTGCGGCTGACGCTGGACCGGGTCGTGCTGCGCGAGGTCGCGCCCGACCGAACGCCGGAAAGGGTGCGGATCTCGTTGCAGGACGACCAGCCCTGGCTTGATCCGGTGCCGGGTCAGATCGTGGTCCTGACGGCCTCGCTTGCGGCTCCCGAGGGGCCGGTGGAACCCGGCGGCTTCGACTTCCGCCGCATGGCCTATTTCGATCGGCTTGGTGCGGTGGGTTACACCCGCAAGCCGGTCCTGCTGCTGGAGGAACCGACCGGCGGCGCGCTGCCGATCGACCGGCTGCGCAGCTATCTGACCAAGGGCATGCTCGCGCAGATGGACGGGCAGGCCGGCGCCTTTGCCGCGGGGGCGATGACCGGGGACCGCTCTGCCATCACCGAAGACACGGTGGCCGCGCTGCGCGATTCCTCGCTGGCGCATCTTCTGGCGATCTCGGGGATGAACATGGCTTTCCTCACCGGTTTCGTCTTTGCCCTGTTCCGCTACGGGCTGGCGCTGATACCCTTCGTGGCCCTGCGGATTGACACCAGAAAGGTCGCTGCCGTGGTCAGCCTGGGGGTCGCGCTGTTCTATCTTCTGCTGTCCGGGGCGAATGTCGCGACCGAACGCGCCTTCATCATGATCGCGGTCTTTCTTGGTGCGGTGCTGCTGGATCGCCGTGCGCTGACCCTGCGGTCGGTGGCGGTGGCGGCGGTCGTTCTGTTGCTTGCCAAGCCCGAAAGCCTGCTCAATCCCGGGTTCCAGATGTCCTTTGCCGCCACCATCGCGCTGATCGTGGGCTTTGCGGCGCTGGACGGCAGCATCTATCGCCAGCGGATCCCGCGCTGGCTGATGCCTGTGTTCACCCTCGTGCTCAGCTCGGTGATCGGGGGCTTTGCCACAGCACCCTACGCGGCGGCGCATTTCAACCGATTCACCGACTACGGCCTGCTGGCGAACCTTTTGACCGTGCCGGTGATGGGCGCGGTGATCATGCCGGCGGGGGCGGTTGCCGCGCTTTTGGCCCCGCTTGGCCTCGCCTGGCTGCCGCTGTGGTTCATGGAGCAGGGCGCGCGCTGGATTCTCTTTGTCGCGCACTGGATTGCCGGGCTGGACGGGGCCGTGACCGCGATCCCCGCACCGGGGCCATGGGTGCTGCCCCTGTTCACGCTTGGGGCGCTCTGGCTGATCCTCTGGCGGGGGCGTGTGCAGGTGGCCGGGGCCGTTCCGCTTATGGCGGCGCTGCTGCTGTGGATCATGGCCGAGCGGCCGACCCTTCTGGTTTCGGGCGACGGCAGGCTTGTCGGCCTGACCGGGCCGGAGGGCCGCGCCCTGTCGGCGGCGAAAGGCGGCGGGTTTGCCGCCGAGAACTGGCTGCAGAATGACGGCGATCTGGCGGATCAGGTGTCCGCGGCGGATCGTCCCGGGTTCACAGGTCCGAAGGGCGAGCGATGGTTCGACCTTGGCGGGCTTCGCGGGGTCGTCCTGACCGGCAAGGGGGCGGAGACAAAGCTGGCGGCCGCCTGCGCCGGTGCGGCGCTGGTGATCCTGGGGGCCGAGGCCAAGGGCCCGCCCGATGGCTGCGGCCTGATCGATGCGCGAACCCTGACAGCGACCGGGCCCTTGGCGATCTGGATCAAGGGCGGCGAAGTGCGGATCGAACGCACCAAGCAGGCAGCGCGGCTTTGGTCGCCGCCCGCCCGCAAGGCGGTGCTGCCCGAGCTTTCGATCGGGCCGGTGACCCTCGCCGCTCAGTAGCTGCGGATCAGACCCACCAGCCGGCCCTGCACCTTGACCAGGTGATCGGGAAACACCCGCGTCTCGTAGGCCGGGTTTGCCGCTTCCAGCGCGATCATGGTGCCGCGTCGGCGATAGCGTTTCAGCGTGGCCTCGTGATCCTCGACCAGGGCCACGACGATATCGCCGTTCTCTGCCGTGGACTGTTCGCGGATCACGACGATGTCGCCATCGTTGATCCCGGCCTCGATCATGGAATCGCCTTTGACTTCAAGCGCGTAGTGTTGCCCTTTGCCCGACAGCATCGAGCCCGGCACCGCGACATGATGCGACACCTCAGAGATCGCCTCGATCGGCACACCCGCCGCGATCCGCCCCATCACCGGAAGTTCCATCGCATGGACGGAAGAGATCGGCATCGCGCCTCTGGGCAGATCAATCTTGTCGCCCGGGATCACCTTGGGGCTGAAGCCGGGCTTTTCCATCGCCTCGGGCAGCTTCAGGATTTCCAGCGCGCGGGCCCGGTGCGCCAGGCGGCGGATGAAGCCGCGTTCCTCCAGCGCGGTGATCAGCCGGTGGATCCCCGACTTCGACCGCAAGTCCAGCGCATCCTTCATCTCGTCGAAAGAAGGCGGCACCCCGTCGCGGTCCATCCGCGTCTTGATGAAGTCCAGAAGTTCCAACTGCTTGCGTGTCAGCACGGGGTCACCTCCCACATCATGAGTTAACACAATGTTCTGCCCGTGTTCCCGGTTTGTGTCAAGGCTTATCCATAAAGCTCCTGAGCGGCTGAATCAGAGTGGCAGATAGGGCACCATGTCTCCGGCGCGGCTGGGTGGTGCGTCCACCGGCCGGATCAACAGCGCATCGGCCTGGCCCAGGATCGACAGCAGCGCGGAGTCCTGACGGTCGAAGGGTGCGATGTCCGGCGCAGCGTCGCCCGGCGAAAGTCGCGCCCGCATGTAATGCGCCCGGGCGCCGTTTGCGGGCAGCTCCACTGCCAGCCGCGCCAGGCGGGCCTGCGGGGCCGGGGCAGGGTCGCCCAGCATCGCCCGGATCATCGGCAACAGAAACAGATGCCCGCAGACGATGGCCGAGACCGGATTGCCCGGCAGCCCCAGCAGCGGCACCCCGTTCAGCCGTCCCGCCATCAGCGGCTTGCCGGGACGCAGCGCCAGTTTCCAGAAACTGTGCTCCAGCCCCGCGACCTTGCCCACCAGATCATGATCCCCGACCGAAGCCCCGCCGATGGTGACGATCAGGTCGGCGTCCTCGGCAAGGCCAAGGACTGCCGCCAGTTCCGCTTCGCTGTCCCGGGCGATCGGCAGAAGCCTCGCCAGTCCGCCCTCCGCCTCGACCATCGCCTTCAGGGCAAAGCTGTTCGAGGCGATGATCTGGTCAGGCCGCGGCGCCTCGCCCGGCATCACCAGCTCATCCCCCGTGGCGATCAGGGCGATCACGGGTTTGCGGGTGACGGTGACCTGCGGCACGTTCATCGCGGCCAGAAGCGCCAGGTCATTGGCCCGCAGCTTGCGGGGCGACAGGCTGTCCCCGACGCGGAAATCCTGGCCGAGGGGGCGGACATGCGGCCCGGCATCCAGCCCATCCTTCAGGGTGATCCGGTCCCCGACGGCCACCACATCCTCCTGCAGGATCACCCGCGTCGCCCCGGCAGGCACCGGGGCACCGGTGAAGATGCGCACCGCCTGACCGGGCCCTACCCGACCGGCAAACGCATGGCCGGCACCGGCTTCGCCGACCACCATGAAGCCGTCCCCGGGGCGGGGATCACCCCGCACCGCATAGCCATCCATCGCCGAGGCCGGGAATGGCGGCTGGTCGCGTTTGGCTGCCGCCGCGGCGCACATCCAGCGGCCTGCCGCAGCGGCAAGCGGAACGGACTCGGATGAAAGCGGCGCGGCAAGGGCCAGGCAACGGGCCAGCGCCTCTTCGACCGAAATCACAATTTCGCCTCGTAACGCCCGGATTTGCCGCCATCTTTCAGGATCAGACGAACCCCGTCGATCACCATCGACTTCTCGACCGCCTTGACCATGTCATAGACGGTCAACGCCGCCACCGAGACCGCCGTCAAGGCCTCCATCTCGACCCCGGTCTGGCCCGAGGTCCTGACCGTCGCCTCGATCCTGACGCCCGGCAGGGCGGGATCGGCGATCAGGTCCAGTGCGACCGCAGTGATCGGCAGCGGATGACAGAGCGGGATCAGGTTCGCCGTCTGCTTCGCCGCCATGATTCCGGCCAGCCGCGCGACCGAAAGGACATCACCCTTCTTTGCGCGGCCCTCGGCGATCAGGGCCAGCGTCTCGGCGGTCATTCTGACCGCACCCACCGCCACGGCGACACGGTCGGTCACCGGCTTGCCCGAAACATCGACCATCTGGGCGCGGCCCCGGTCATCGAAATGCGACAGGCCGCTCAAAACCCGCCCTGCGCGGTCAGGGGCTTCGCCAGGATCGCCCGCGTGGCGGCGGTCACGTCGTCCTGCCGCATCAGGCTTTCGCCGATCAGGAAGCAGCGCGCGCCGTATTGCGCAAGGTCGGCGAGATCAGCAGGGCTGTGAAGCCCGCTTTCGGCCACGATCATCCGGTCCTCGGGCACGCGCCGCGCCAGCCTGCGCGTGGTATCCAGCGTCACCTCGAAGGTGTGAAGGTTCCGGTTGTTGATCCCGATCAGCGGCGATTTCAACAGTGCGGCGCGTTCCAGTTCCGCCTCGTCATGCACCTCGATCAGCACATCCATGCCAAGCGCCATCGCGGCGGCCTCCAGTTCGGCGGCCTGGCTGTCGTCAAGCGAGGCCATGATGACCAGGATGCAGTCGGCGTTCAGGGCGCGAGACTGGATGACCTGCCAGGGGTCGTAGAGAAAGTCCTTGCGCAGGCAGGGCAGGCCCACCGCGTCGTGCGCCGCGACCAGATACGCGTCAGCCCCCTGAAAGCTCGGGCCATCGGTCAGGACCGACAGGCAGGCCGCGCCCCCGGCCTCATAGGCTTTCGCCAGGGCCGGAGGGTTGAAGTCGGGGCGGATCAACCCTTTGGAGGGGCTTGCCTTCTTGATCTCGGCGATCAGCCCGTAGCCGGTCAGCGTCGCTTCGCGCAGGGCGCGGGCGAACCCGCGCGGCGGTGCTGCGGCCTTGGCGGCGGCTTCAAGGTCGGCAAGCGGTGTGGCGGCCTTGGCCTTGGCCACTTCCTCCAGCTTGTAAGTCCTGATGCGGTCGAGGATGGTCGACATGAGCCCCTCTCAGGCGTTCGTCAGGCGGCGCAGGGCGTCGACCTTGGCCTTGGCGGCACCCGAGTCTATGGACTGCTTGGCCAAGGCAACGCCGTCCTTCAGCGTTCCCGCCTTGTCCGCCACGACGAGGGCGGCGGCACTGTTGAGCAGGACCGCGTCGCGATAGGCTCCGGGCGCGCCGTCCAGCAGCGCGAGGACGGCCCGGGCGTTTTCCGCAGGCGTTCCACCGAGGATCGCCTCGAACGGGTGGGGGGCAAGGCCCGCGTCCTCGGGGTGGACGGTAAAGTCGCGGACCGCGCCATCTTCCACCGCCGACACGCTGGTCGCGCCGCAGATGGTGATTTCGCCGGTCCCGTCCGAGCCGTGGACAAGCCAGGCTTTTTCCGAACCCAGGGCGAGGAGCGTCTCGGCCATCGGACGGATCAGGGCATCGGAGAATGCGCCGGTGAGCTGTCGCCTGACCCCGGCAGGGTTGGTCAGGGGGCCGAGGATGTTGAAGATCGTCCGGGTGCCAAGCTCGGCGCGGACCGGCATGACATGGCGGATCGCGGGATGGTGCATCGGGGCCATCATGAAGCCGATCCCGGCCTCCTGCAGGCAGCGTTCGACGACATCGGGCCCGACCATGACGTTCAGGCCAAGCTCGGTCAGGGCATCCGCCGCACCGGATTTCGACGACAGGTTCCGGTTGCCGTGCTTGGCCACGGTCACGCCCGCCCCGGCCACGACGAAGGCGGTGGCGGTGGAGATGTTCAGCGTGCCTTTCCCGTCGCCCCCGGTGCCGACGATGTCCATGGCACCCGGCGGGGCCTTCACCGGGTTGCATTTCGACCGCATCACCGTGGCGGCGGCGGCGTATTCGTCCACCGTCTCGCCCCGGGTGCGCAGGGCCATCAGGAAGCCGCCCATCTGGGCCGGGGTGCCCTCGCCCTCGAACAGCGCGTTGAAGGCGGCTTCGGCCTCGGCGCGGGTCAGGGGGCGGCTGGCGGCGATGCCGATCAGGGGCTTCAGGGTATCGCTCATGCCGGAACCCTGGTCTTTGCCTCGTCGAGGAAGTTGCGCAGAAGCTGGTGGCCGTGCTCGGAGGCGATAGATTCCGGGTGGAACTGGACGCCCTCGATCAGGTGCTGCTTGTGGCGCAGGCCCATGATCGTGCCGTCTTCCAGCCAGGCGGTGACTTCCAACTCGGCGGGCAGGGTGCCGCGGTCGACGACGAGGGAATGATACCGGGTTGCCTGGAAAGGCGAGGGCAGGCCGCGGAAGACGCCTTTCCCGGAATGGTGCATCGTGCCCATCTTGCCGTGGACGATCTCGTGGCAGCGCACCACCTTGCCGCCGAAAGCCTCGCCGATGGTCTGGTGTCCGAGGCAGACGCCGAGAAGGGGGATGCCGGCGCTGGCGGCGGCCCTGGTCAGCGGCAGGCAGATCCCGGCCTGGGCGGGGTCGCAGGGGCCGGGGGAGAGGACGATCACCTCCGGGGCCATGGCGATCACGTCCTGGACTTCGAGGGCGTCGTTCCGCTTGACGACCACCTCCGCCCCGAGTTCCCCGAGGTAGTGGACGAGGTTCCAGGTGAAGCTGTCGTAGTTGTCGATCAGGAGGAGCATCGGTTTCCCCTTGGGCCGGTTGGGCTGGTTATCGCCGATGCAGGGGGCGGTGTAAACCGGGGTTGGGGCCGGGGTGTCCACGCGTGGACAGGTTTTCCGGGCGTGGGAAATCAAGGGGTTGGGCGTGGGCGTTTAGCTGCGATTCACCAGGGTGGCGGCTCGTCTTCCTTCGGTCGCTCCTCGTCGGGGCCCACCGACGAGCGACCGAAGGGAGCGAGGGGACGTCAGTCGTGCCGCACCACGTCGTCTTCGCCAAGGTAGCAACCGGTTTCCACGGCGATCAGCGTGACCGGCAGCCGGCCGGGATTTTCCAGCCGATGCCGCTGGCCGAGGGGAATGTGGACGGCCTCGCCTTCGCCGACCAGACGGGCACGGACCCCCAGGGTGATCTCGGCGGTGCCTTCGACGACCACCCAGTGTTCGGACCGATGCAGGCGGGATTGCAGGAAGGTGGTCTGGCCGGGCGCAAGGCAGAGCGACCGAACGCGGAAGCGGGTGCCTTCGGCAAGGACGGGGGCTGCAGGGACGGGCTCGGCTGGTGCGTAGGCCATCGGCGCCTCGGCAAAGCCTGGGGGATGTGATCCATCCATGATCTTTCTCTCCTGTCCCACAAGGGCGAGTGAGCCGCCAAATGGTTACCGGGGCGTTAACGCTGGACGGCCATTTCGGGGCATTTCGGGGGCAGTCCGCGTTCGGGTGCGGTGGGGCCGGTGATCGAATCGAGCGCCTTGCGGCGCGGAGACTTCTTGTCTCGCCTCTCTGCGTGAAGGACGCAGAGAGGCTCGGCGGGCCTCCGGCGGGCCTCCGGCGGGGATATTTGCAGGAGGGAAAGCTGCTTCAGGTCCAGTCCAGCACCACCTTGCCCGACAGGCCGGAGCGCATGGCGGCGAAGCCCTGCTGGAAGTCGTCGACCCTGAAGCGGTGGGTGATCACCCGCCGGATGTCGAGGCCGTTTTCCAGCATGGCGATCATCTTGTACCAGGTCTCGAAAATCTCGCGCCCGTAGACGCCCTTGATGGTGATGGCCTTGAAGACGATGCGGGACCAGTCCACCGGCGATTTGCCCGGCGGGATGCCCAGCATCGCGATGCGGCCGCCCATCACCATATGCTCGACCATCTGGTCCAGCGCCTGCTGGCTGCCCGACATCTCCATGCCGACGTCGAAGCCCTGGGCCAGCTTCAGGCCGGGGTAGACCGAGCGGAG
>NCDY01000084.1 GCA_002280405.1 Rhodobacterales bacterium 32-66-9
TTGTAGCGGGCCGTGACGGGGTCGCGCGGGGTGCCGATGTGGATGTGGTGGACGCGCAGGTGTTCCGAGCGGAAGTGCGAGTAGAGGACAGAGGCCATCAGAAGGTCGGCCAGCCAGCGTTCCAGCCGCGATTTCTGGTGCATCAGCTCATGGCCGTAGGTGATGCCGATGGTGCCCGAGACGACGCCCATCCCGAAGAAGATCGCGATCTTTTCGCCGGCGTCGAGATGGGAGGCTTGCGGCACATACCAGAGCATGAGCGCCAGAAGGGTGGCCTGCACCGGGAACCAGATCAGGGTGACCAGGCGGTGGGCGGCCATGGCATGGTCGGGGGTGGCGGGATCGGGGTTCTCGGTGTTCGGCCCGGTGATCGCGTCGAGGATCATGAAGAGCCACCAGGTCGACACCGGCAGCAGCGCGATGGTCCAGCCCCCCCGGACCATGCCGACGACGGCAAGCGGCGGCAGGCACAGGGACAGCCAGAACGGCAGGGGGTTCGGAATGCGGCTCATGCGGTCAGGATAGCGGAAAGGCGGCGCGGCTCAACCCGGCTTGCGCGGGGATCGAAGCCGGTCGCGGGGTCAGCGGGATCCGGTTCAGGCCGGGGGCAGGGTCGTCAGTCAAGACGATGGCCGGCGAGATCCCAGGCCTTGCGCATCACGGTGGGCAGATCGGCGGGGCGGAAATCCGCACGCCGGATCAGGTCGCCGCGCCCGGGCGGGCCGTCGATACGGGCAACGAGGATGCGCAGGACCAGGTGAAAATGCGTGAAGGTGTGGCGGACCGCGCCGACGTCGCGCCAGGCCGCCTCGGCCGGGGCGGGGCCGCCCTGGCCGTCCCATCCGTCTCCGGGAAAGCCCAGCATCCCGCCAAGAAGACCCCGGTCCGGGCGGCGTTCGATCAGGATCGCGCCGTCCCGATGGCCAAGCCAGAGGATCCCGTGCCGCGTCGGCTTTTCCGGCCTGGGACTTCTGGCCGGAAGGTCGCCCTGCATGGCGGCGGCGCGCGCGGCGCAGGCTGCGGTCCAGGGGCAAAGCCCGCAGGCGGGCGACCGCGGGGTGCAGATCGTGGCACCGAGATCCATCACGGCCTGGGCGTAGTCTCCGGGCCGCGTCTCGGGGGTCAGCCGGGCGGCAAGGGCGGTGAGTTCGGGCTTGGCGGCAGGCAGCGGCGCTGCGACGCGGAAAAGGCGGGCCATCACGCGCTCGACATTGCCGTCGACCACGGTGGCGGGTGCGTCAAAGGCGATGGCAGCGATCGCGGCGGCGGTGTAGGGACCGATGCCGGGAAGGGTCAGAAGGCCCTCGCGCGTGGCGGGGAACTGTCCGCCGTGGTCGGTCACGACGGCGCGGGCGCATTTCAGCAGGTTCCGGGCGCGGGCGTAATAGCCAAGACCCGCCCATTCGCCCATCACCTGCGCATCCTCGGCGGCGGCAAGCGCGATGACGGTCGGCCAGCGCGCGGTGAAGCGGTGGAAGTGGCCCTGCACGGCGGCGACGGTCGTCTGCTGCAGCATCACCTCGGACAGCCAGACGCGATAGGGATCGGGGCGGTGGCCCGCGGCGCGGTCCCGGGGCGAGACGCGCCAGGGCATGACCCGGACGTGGGCGTCATACCAGGCCAGGAGCGCGGCTGAGAGCGATTCGGCATCGGTCATCGCGGCGACAATAGCGGACCGTGCCCCCGGGGCCAGAGGGGCGCGGAACCGGGCCGACACCCCGGCATGCCGCAGGGTTTCCCGCGATTGCAGCCTTGCCGCTGGCAAGCGCCGGGAGTTGCGTTAGAATGCCCGCCAGGATCGGAGCCCGATGAGCCGCAAACCCACCCTGCCTCCTTCGCCGTCCGCCGGGCACCGGATGCGCGGGTTCGAGCCCGTGTTCGGGCTGATGAAGCAGTCGGTGCGGGCAGCCGGAGAGGCGCGCGGCTTCGCGGTCGCGCGACTTCTGACGCATTGGGCCGAGGTTGCGGGCGAAGACATGGCGCACAAGACCCGTCCGGTGAAGATCGGCTATGGCCGAGCAAGCCCGGGCGGCGGGATCGGTGCCACGCTGACGCTGCTGGTCAAGGCCAGCGAGGCGCCGATGGTGCAGATGGCGTTGCCGGTCCTGAAGGAACGGGTGAATGCCGTCTACGGCTACAACGCCATCAGCCATATCCACCTGACCCAGACGGCAGCCACCGGCTTTGCCGAGGGGCAGGCGGAATTCATCCCGGCCGCGAAGGCCGTCAAGGCCCCTGACCCCGCCACCCGCGCCGAAGCGCAGGCGGCGACGGGCAAGGTGAGCGATCCGGGATTGCGGGCCGCCCTTGAACAGCTTGCGGAAAACATCTTAAATCGCCACCGACCATGATCCGCGCGACGGGAAGGGACGCCGACCGATGATGAAGCTGAACCGCCGGGCGATGATTGCCCTTGCCGCCGCCGCCACTGCGGCGATGACGCCCGCGTTGGCGCAGGAAGCCGCCCCCGCGGCGGGCACCGAGCCCAAGGATTACACCCTGGGCTCGCCGGATGCGCCGATCAAGATCGTGGAGTATGCAAGTTTCACCTGCCCGCATTGCGCGCGGTTTCACAAGGAAGCCTATGGCAGGCTGAAGTCGGAGTACATCGAGACCGGCAAGGTCCACTTCACCATGCGCGAAGTCTACTTCGACCGCTACGGGTTGTGGGCCGCGCTGATCGCCCGTTGTGGCGGCGACATGAAGTATTTCGGCATTCACGACATGCTGTATTCGCAGCAGAAGGAATGGGCCGGATCCGAAGACCCGATGCAGGTTGTCGAGAACCTGAAAACGATCGGACGCGCAGCCGGGCTGGAAGATGCCGCGATGGACGCCTGCCTGAACGACAAGGCCAGTGCCGAGGCGCTGATCAAGCGGTTCCAGACCAATTTCGAAGCCGACGGGGTCAAGGGCACGCCGACGTTCTTCATCAACGGCACCGAGTATTCCAACATGACCTATGCTGAGCTGAAGGCGATCCTGGACGCCGAACTGGCGAAATTGTGACGCCACCCCTGGATGGTATCCGCGTCGTCGAACTGGCGCGGATCCTGGCCGGACCCTGGGCCGGGCAGACTCTGGCCGATCTTGGCGCGGATGTGATCAAGGTCGAAGCGCCGGAAGGCGACGACACCCGCCGCTGGGGACCTCCGTTCCTCGAGGCCGGGGGCGAGCGGACAGCAGCCTATTTCCACGCCGCGAACCGGGGCAAGCGCGGCATCATCTGCGACTTCCGCACGGCGGAGGGGCAGGAGACCGTGCGTCGGCTGGTCGCGGGTGCCGATGTGGTGATCGAGAATTTCAAGGTGGGCGGGCTGGCGAAATACGGGCTGGACTGGCCGTCCCTGCGCAAGGTGAACCCGCGGCTGATCTATTGCAGCATCACCGGCTTCGGTCAGGACGGGCCCTATGCCCACCGGGCGGGGTATGACTTCATCATTCAGGGCATGTCCGGGCTGATGTCGGTCACCGGCCCGGCGGACGGGCAGCCGCAGAAGGTGGGCGTCGCGGTGACGGATGTCTTCACCGGGGTCTATGCGGCCACGGCGATCCTGGCGGCCCTGATCCAGCGCGGCCGGACCGGGGAAGGCCAGCAGATCGACATGGCACTGCTGGACGTGGCGACCAGCGTGATGGCCAATCAGGCGATGAACTACCTCGCCTCGGGCAAAGCCCCCGGGCTGATGGGGAACGCGCATCCGAATCTGGCGCCTTACGCGGTCTTCGACTGCAAGGATGGCTGGCTGATCCTGGCCACGGGGAATGACGGGCAGTACCAGCGGCTGTGCAAGGTGCTGGGGCTGGAAGGGTTGGCCACGGACCCCCGGTTCGCGACGAATGCCGACCGGGTGACCAACCGGGCCGAGATGACCGGGCTTCTGACGGCTGCGACGAAGACCTGGGCCAAGGCGGAGCTGCTGGCGGCCTGCGAGGTCGAGGGCGTGCCGGCGGGGCCGATCAACAACCTGGCCGAAGTATTCGCCGACCCGCAGGTGGTGGCCCGTGGTCTGCAGATCGCGCCGGAGGGTCTGCCGGGCGTGCGCAGTCCGATGACATTCTCGGGGGCCGGGCTGGCGCTGGACCGTCCCGCGCCACGGCTGGGGCAGCATCAGGACGAGGTGCTGGGCCGGAAGGGCTGACCGTGGGCGGGAAGGAACGCTCTGGCGCGATCAAGCCTTGCATCGGCGCGGAATAGGGCGTACCCGCCCGCCTTCGGTTGAGATTGGCCAGTCACGGTGCTAGGCTTGACCGGAAGGCCCGGCGCGGGGGCCCGCCGACGTCAAGGCTCAGGCCGCGCTTCCTCTGGAGGACCCCGTCCTGTCGCACTCCGATCCCGCCACCGGCCTTCCCGTCGGTCCGCGCCCCAAGCACGCCGATGATCCCGCCGAGGGCCAGTCGTCGAAAGCCGTCCTCGATCTGGTCCTGAAATCGGTCGATGACGACAAGGCCGAGGACATCGTCCAGATCGACCTGCGCGGGCGGTCGGACGTGGCCGACTACATGGTGATCTGCGCCGGGAGGTCGTCGCGCCAGGTGGCGGCGATCTCGGAAAAGCTGGCGGACCGGCTGAAGCAGGAGCTGCGGATTTCCGTCCGCATGGAAGGCAAGGAAACCGGCGACTGGGTGCTGATCGACGCGGGCGACGTGATCGTCCACGTCTTCCGCCCCGAAGTGCGCGAGTTCTACCAGCTTGAAAAGATGTGGCTTCCGGCAGGTTCGACCCTGGCTGCCAAGGCCTGATGCGGCTGCACCTCTGCGCCGTGGGTCGCCTGCGGGCAGGGCCGGAGCGCGATCTGGTGGACGACTATCTGCAACGGCTGGAGCGGACCGGGCGGCCTTTGGGGCTGGGGCCGGTCAGCGAGCACGAGGTCGAGGACCGGCGCGGTGGCGGGATGGCGGCCGAGGGGCTTCTTCTGTCGCGCGCGATCCCCGAGGGCGCGGCGCTGTGCGTTCTGGACGAGCGCGGCAAGTCACTGTCCAGCCCCGAGTTCGCCGCGGCCCTGGCGGGATGGCGCGATGCCGGGCGGCAGGATGCAGCCTTTGTCATCGGCGGGGCGGATGGGCTGGACCCTGGCCTGCGCGCCCGGGCCGATCTGGTGGTCAGCCTTGGCCGCATGGTCTGGCCGCATATGCTGGTGCGGGTGATGCTGGCCGAACAGCTCTACCGCGCGGCGACGATCCTGTCGGGGTCGCCCTATCACCGGGTCTGAGGCAACGCCTCGTCGAAGGACTTTGACGAGCGATTCTAGCGCAGTGCCCGTTCCGCGGCCGTGCCAAGCCGGAGCAGTCGCGCTTCCTGCCCTGGGGGGCACATCAGGCTGATCCCGCACGAGGGCTGCGATGTCGGCAGCGTCAGGGCGCAAACGCCAAGCATGTTGCCGATCCGGGTGTTGCGCAAGGCCAGCAGGTTTTCGGTCACATAATAGGCGTCGTCGGCCAGCAGTCGGTTGGCATCCGGCGGCAGGATCGGTGAGGTGGGCAGCAGGACCGCGTCGAAGACGGCGGTGCGGTCGGCCCAGACCTTGCGGATCGCCTCCAGCCTGCGCCAGCCCGCAACATAGTCCATGGCAAGGACAGTCGCCCCGGTGCGGAAGCGGTCGAGGATGCGCGGGAACATCTTCTGCGGCGCGGTCTCGATGATGTCGCGCCAGATGCCATAGGCTTCGGCGGTGACCAGTGTGGCGGCGAGCGCCATCGCTTCGGCGGCTTCGGGAAACCCGAGGCGGGTGATCGTGGCCCCGGCCCGGCCAAGGCGCGCGACGGCGTCGTCGAAGCCCTTTGCCGGGCGGTCGCGGATGTCGTCCAGCGCCACGGTTTCGAGAATGGCAAGGCGCGCGCCGGACAGCGTGGCCCCGGCAAGGTCGGTCGGCGCGCCACCTGACAGGGCTTGCAGAAGCAGCGCGCAATCCTCGACCGAATGGGCCAGCGGACCGATGCTGTCAAAGCGTTCGCACAGGGGCAGCACACCGCCCATCGGCAGGCTGCCGACGCTGGTCTTGAGGCCGACAAGGTCGTTCCAGGCCGCGGGAACCCGGACCGAGCCGCCGGTGTCCGACCCGATGGCGGCCGGTGCCAGACCGAAGGCAACCGAGGCGGCGGCCCCCGACGATGACCCGCCGGGCACGGCGCGGTCGTCGTTCAGGTTCGGCGGGGTCGCGGTCACCGGGTTCAGCCCAAGGCCCGAGAACGCAAGCTCTGACATGTGGGTCTTGCCCAGGCAGACAAGGCCTTGCAGCGTGGCGGTTTCCAGCACGGTCGCGTCCCGGTCCGGAGTGCGGCCTTTCAGAAGGGCCGAACCGGCCTCGGTCGCCACGCCTGCCGTGTCGAAGAGGTCCTTCCAGCTGATCGGGACGCCATCAAGGAGGCCTTTGCGGAAGCCCGCCTTGGCCCGGGCCGCAGCGGCCATGGCTTCGGCCCGCGCGCGCGCCGGAGTGGCGCGGGCATAGATGCGGGGGGCGAGAGGGTGGCTCTCGATCCGGTCGAGGAAGAATTCGGTCAATTCGACCGGGTGGATGCGGCCCTTGCCGATATCGCGCCCAAGGTCGGCTGCAGTCATATGCGCCCAGGTTCCGGTCATCAGGGTCCCCCATGTTGGCCCGAGGGTAGCGGCTTGGCGACGCATGGACAATCCGGCGGCGCGGGGTATGTAGGGCGCATGGGATGGGACGCCGATATCCTGATCGCGGGCGGCGGGCTGAACGGCCCGGCGCTGGCTCTGGCGCTGGCGCAGGGCGGGTTCCGGGTGACCGTGGTCGATGCCCGTCCTGCCCCGGCCCGGGCCGAGGCCGGGTTCGACGGGCGGGCCTATGCGCTGGCCATCGCTTCGGTGCGGCTTCTGACGGCGATCGGCGTCTGGCCGAGGGTTGCCGACAAGGCGCAGCCGATGCTGAAGATCAAGGCGAGCGACGGGCGGGCGGGCGATGGGGCGGCACCCTTCTTCCTGCATTTCGACGCGGCCGAGATCGAGGAAGGCCCGATGGGGCAGATGCTGGAGGACCGGCATCTCTATGCGGCCTTCCTGGCGGCGATGCCGGGGCTTCTGGTCGGTTGCGACGGACGCGGGTCGGGTGTCGCTGCGCGGGCGGGGATCAGGCGGGTGGGCTGGGGCTATGGCCAGACCGCGCTGGTGACGGCGATCCGGCACGAGCGCGACCATCAGGGCATCGCACAGCAGTTCTTCATGCCGGCGGGCCCGCTGGCGATCCTGCCGCTGAAGGGCGGGCACCATTCCAGCATCGTCTGGAGCGAGACGGACGAGACCGCCGCCGCGATCCAGGCCCTGCCGGATGCCGCGTATCTTGCGGCCCTGCGCCCCCGGTTCGGCGATTTCCTGGGCGAGATCGCGCTGGCGGGGGAACGGTTTACCTACCCCCTGTCGCTGTCGCTGGCCGAGCGCTTCGTCGGCCCCCGTGTCGCGTTGGTGGGGGATGCGGCGCATGGGGTGCATCCCATCGCCGGGCAAGGTCTGAACCTGGGCCTGCGCGATGTGGCGGCACTGGCCGAAGTGCTGATCCTGGCCCGCCGTCGCGGCGAGGAGCCGGGCAGCCCGACGGCACTGGAAGACTATCAGCGCTGGCGGCGGTTCGACGCAACGGCGCTGGCCTTGGGCATGGACGGGGTCAACCGGCTGTTTTCAAGTGACAATCCGATCCTGCGGCTGGGCCGCGACCTTGGCATGGGCGTGGTGAACGCGCTGCCGTCCGTGCGGCGCGGCTTCATGCGGCAGGCGGCGGGGCTGACGGGCGAGCTTCCGAAGCTGCTGACGGGGCGTCAGGTGTAGGGGCCTGCTCGTCGGGGACATCGGCCCGCCTCGCAGGGTCATCGCGATGAGAAGACGCAGTCGCACGAAGAGCCTCGGTCTTGCGCGCCTCGCGGCGGTCGAGGAGGTGGAACAGCAGCGGGTTCGCGAGAATCGAGATCATCGCACCCGCCACCACCAGATCGCGCGCCTCGGGCGGGACAATGTCAAGTTTTGCGCCCATCGTGATCAGGATGAACGAGAACTCGCCGATCTGGGCAAGGCTGGCCGCGATGGTCAGCGCCATGTCGCGGCCATGGCCCAATGCCTTGACCAGATAGAACCCCGCCGCGGCCTTGACGCCGATGATGATCGCCACGGTGGCGAGCAGCGCAAGCGGCTGGGTCAGCAGGATGGCCGGGTTGAACAGCATCCCGACCGAGACGAAGAACAGCACGGCAAAGGCGTCGCGCAGGGGCAGCGTCTCGCGCATGGCCTGCTGCGACAAGGTCGAGGACGACATCACCATCCCGGCAAAGAACGCCCCGAGCGCGAAGGAGACCCCGAAGAAATAGGCGGCACCGTAAGCGACGCCGAGGGCGATGGCGAGGACCGACAGCCGGAACAGCTCGCGGGATCGGGTGTGCGCCACGAAATGCAGGATCCAGGGAATGACCCGGCGGCCTATGACAAGCATCAGCACCACGAAGGCTCCGGCTTTCACCAGCGTGATCAGGATGGTGGCAGCGATGGGACCGATGCCGATGCCTACCTCGGCGACGATCTCGGCCTCTTGCGCCACCGGCATGGCGGTGCCGCCGAGGAGGCCCGCAAGCGGCGGGATGAGCACGAGGGCGAGGACCATGACCAGATCCTCGACAATCAGCCAGCCGACCGCGGTGTGGCCCTTCTCGGTCTGCACCAGCTCACGGTCCTGCAGGGCACGGAGGAGGACGACGGTCGAGGCGACCGAAAGCGCGATGCCGAAGATCAGGCCGGCCCCAAGGGTCCAGCCCATGGCCCAGCCGACGACCATGCCGGAGAGGGTCGCGACCGCGATCTGGCCAAGGGCACCCGGCACGGCCAGGGCCTTCACCGCCATCAGGTCGCGGGGCGCAAAGTGCAGGCCGACGCCGAACATCAGAAGGATCACCCCAAGCTCGGCCAGTTCCGACGCGAGGCCCAGATCGGCGACATAGCCCGGCGTGAACGGGCCGATGACCACCCCGGCCACAAGGTATCCGGCGATCAGCGGCAGCTTCAGCCGCTGTGCGAGAAGGCCGAACAGGAAGGCCAAGCCGAAGCCGGCGACAAGGGTGGTGATCAGGGGCGTTTCGTGGGGCAATGTTTCACGGTCCTTTCCGGTCCACTCCGCCGGTGCGGCGTGGCCATCTGCTTGCGGGGAGATTGTGTCAGGAGACACGGCGAGAGTAGGCACTGCAACCCGCATTGCAATGCGTCGCGGCAGCGGGGCTGGTCACAAATTCTGCGTTTGCCGAAACAGTTTGCAATGTTACGGCTTGGCGATGCCCGAGCTGATCCCGAACCTTCGCGCCCGCCGTCTGTTTCTGCACCGCCATGCCCTGTCCGAGGCCCCCGTGGGTCCGGCATCGGGGCAGGCCCTTCACGACCTGATCGAACGGATCGGCTTCGTGCAGGTCGACAGCATCAACACCGTCGCCAGGGCGCATGACATGATCCTCTGGTCGCGGCGGCAGTCGTTCCGGCCCCCGGCGCTGAAGCGGCTTCTGGAGCGCGACCGGAGCCTTTGGGAACACTGGACCCATGACGCCTCGATCCTGCCGGTGCGGCTCCATGGGGTCTGGCAGCACCGGTTCCGGCGCGACGAGGAGCGGTTGCACAGGAACTGGAAAAGCTGGTTCCGCAACGGCTATGAAGCGCAATTCGACAGCATCCTCAACCGGATAGCCAGGGATGGGCCGGTCGGGACGGCGGATGTCGGGATCGGCGAGGTGCGGGGCCGCGGCGGCTGGTGGGACTGGCATCCGTCCAAGACCGCGCTGGAATGGCTGTGGCGGACGGGGCGGCTGGCAATCACCCGGCGCGACGGGTTCGCCAAGATCTATGACCTGACGGAACGGGTGATCCCCGAGATCCACCGCGCCCCGGTGCCAGAGGCGGAGGTCTGCGACTGGGCCTGCCGCAGCGCCCTTCGGCATCTGGGGTTCGGGACCTCGGGAGAGATCGCGGCCTATTGGAAGGCGGTCAGCCCCGAGGCCGCGAAAGCCTGGTGCCGGGAGGCTTTGGACCGGGGCGAGATCATCGGCGTCGAGGTCGAGGGGGCGCAGGGTCAGCGGCGCAAGGCACTGGCGTTCCCTGATATTCTTGAAGATGTGCTTGCGGAACCCACCCCCCGCCTGCGCATCCTGTCGCCCTTCGATCCCGCACTGAGGGACCGCGAACGGGCGGAGTTCCTGTTCGGGTTCCACTACCGGATCGAGGTCTTTGTCCCCGAGCCGAAGCGGGTCTGGGGTTACTATGTCTTCCCGGTGCTGGAAGGCGACCGGCTGGTGGGCCGGATCGACGTGAAGGCCTTCCGCGATGCCGGGGCCTTGCGGGTCAAGGCGTTCTGGCCCGAGGCCGGGGTGACGCTGACCAGGGCCCGCCGGGCGAAACTGGAGGCCGAACTTGACCGGCTGGCGCTGTTCGCGGGGTGCGAGAGGGTGGAGTTTCCGGACGGGTGGGAGCGGGAGACGCTGATGCGGCCAAGTGTCTGAGATCGCAGTGGTACTCCGGGTCCGACGCAAGGTTCCTTCCGTCTTTCATCCGTCATTCCGGCGTCCTTCTTGCGTCTCTGCGCACGCGGAGATGGCGACGCCTTGACCCTGAGCGGCGAATCGGCCTGCCGGGGTGGCGCGAGGGCTGGAACGCCGCTAGGCTGTCTGACATTCGCCAGCCGGTGGCAGCCTTCCGATGACCGACGCGACTGTGTTCATTGCCTTGATCGCTGGCCTACTGCTTGCGGTCTTTCTGGTCCTCTGGGTCCGGCGACCGCGCCGACTCCGCCCGCCGGGTGCGGCACCGCTGGCGGGCGACGCCAGACAGACCGTCCTTGTCGACGGCTCGAACGTGATCCATTGGCTGGACAACACGCCACAGCTTGCCCCGCTGTTGCAGGTGGTGCAGGACCTGTCGCGGCGCGGGCTGAGGCCGGGCGTGGTTTTCGATGCCAACGTGGGCTACAAGCTGACGGGTAAGTTCATGGCAGAGCGTGATCTGTCCAGGATGCTGTCGCTGCCGAGGGACCAGATTCTTGTCGTGCCCAAGGGCACCCAGGCAGACCCCTTCCTGCTGGAAACCGCCCGCGACCTGAACGCGCGGATCGTGACCAACGACCGCTATCGCGATTGGTCCGACCTTTATCCCGATGTCGCCAGGCCGGAACGGCTGATCCGGGGCGAAATGCGGGACGGAAAGGTGAAGCTGACGGAGGTGGCGCCAAAGCACGGTGCGCTGTAGCGCAGCCTACGGCACCACCCACCCGTCGATCACCGCCACCGCCTCTTCCGCCGTCTCGACCATGGCAAACAGCGCGAGGTCCTCGGGCGAGATCACCCCGGCCTCGGCCAAGTGCTGCCAGTTCACCACCTTTTCCCACCAGTCGCGACCAAACAGCAGGAACGGGATCGGCTTCATCCGGCCGGTCTGGATCAGGGTCAGGCTCTCGAACATCTCGTCCATCGTGCCGAAGCCGCCGGGAAAGACGCAGACCGCCTTCGCGCGCATCAGGAAATGCATCTTGCGGATGGCGAAATAGTGGAAGTTGAAGGACAGGTCCGGCGTCACATAGGCGTTCGGGGCCTGTTCGTGCGGCAGGACGATGTTGAGGCCGATCGACTGCCCCCCGGCCTCGTCCGCGCCGCGGTTGCCGGCCTCCATCACGCCCGGGCCGCCGCCGGTGCGCGCGGTGTCGCGGTGTTCGGGCGCCGGGATCCGGGCGCCGCCGAACATGACGATCGTGGTTTCGATCCCGCGCTCGTCCATGATGAGCTGGGGTTTCAGAAGTTCCAGTTGCAGGCGGACGGGGCGCAGCTCGTCCCTGGTCAGGAAATCACGGTCGGCGAAGGCCAGCCGATAGGCGGGTGCGCGGGTCTGCGGCGTGTCGGGGATGCGCTTGGCGGCGGCGATGTCCTCGACGCTGTCGCGGAACGGATGGCTGCGGGGTTCGTCTTTCATGGGGCACTTCGATTGCGTGGGCTCTGGATCAGCCTTATAGGGTCGCGACGCCCGTGACCAACCGAAAAGGGAACGACCCATGTCGACTGCCGCCCGGAACGCTTCGCTGGAAGCCGCGATAGAAGCTGCCTGGGAGGTGCGCGACGGGATTTCTCCGGCCACGACGGGCGAAATGCGCGATGCCATCGAAGCGACGCTGACCGCCTTGGACAGCGGGTCGCTGCGGGTGGCGGAAAAGCGGGGCAGCGACTGGCATGTGAACCAGTGGGCGAAGAAGGCGGTGCTGCTGTCGTTCCGGCTGACCGACATGTACGAGATCTCCGGCAGCAATGGCGGGTCGAACTGGTGGGACAAGGTCCCGTCCAAGTGGCAGGGCTGGACGGCTGACCAGTGGCGCGCGGCGGGGTTCCGCGCGGTGCCGGGGTCGATCGTGCGGCGGTCGGCCTTCATCGGCCGGAACGTGGTGCTGATGCCGTCCTTCGTGAACATCGGGGCCTATGTGGACGAGGGCAGCATGGTGGACGGCTGGGCCACGGTCGGATCCTGCGCGCAGATCGGCAGGAACGTGCATCTGTCCGGCGGCGTCGGCATCGGCGGGGTGCTGGAGCCGATGCAGGCCGGCCCGACGATCATCGAGGACAACTGTTTTATCGGCGCGCGGTCCGAGGTGGTCGAGGGCTGCATCATCCGCGAAGGCTCGGTCCTGGGGATGGGGGTCTTCATCGGCAAGTCGACCAAGATCGTCGACCGGGAAACCGGCGAGGTCATGTATGGCGAGGTGCCAGCGGGGTCGGTCGTGGTCGCGGGTTCGATGCCGTCGAAGGGCGGCATCAACCTCTACTGCGCGGTGATCGTGAAGAAGGTCGATGCGCAGACCCGGTCGAAGACCAGCATCAACGAGCTCTTGCGGGATTGACATGACGGAAGCCCCGGACAAGCCGAAGCGCCCGCAGCAGGTCTATGCGCTGATCGTCGAGGTGGGCCGCAAGGAGGGCGACGGGCTGCCGCCCCGGGCCACGGGTGCCGCGCTGCTGTGCTATGCCTCGGGCGTGGACGAGGCCGAGGCGGTGCGCGAGACGGTGGCGATCCTGAAAGAGGCCGAGATGGCTCCGCTGGAGGTGCAGGGGCTTGGCACGCTGGAAGAGCGGCTGCAGGCGGGCGAAGAGATCGACGACGAGGAACGCTTCCTGATGGAACGGGCGCTGAAGGAAAACTCGGTCATCGTGGCCGAGATCACGCCGTTCTTCGACTGAGACCGCCACACGCCTTCCGGTTGCAGCGCCCGGGGCAAGCGGGTAGCAATCGCGGGCACTGCAGACTGGAATGATGATGCCCTTTGATCCCCTGGACCCCGTGGAGCTGACCGCAAGGCTGATCCGTTGCCCCTCGGTCACCCCCGAGGACGGTGGCGCGATAGCCCTTCTGGCCGGGGTTCTGGGCACGGCAGGGTTCACCTGCGCGCGCGTCGACCGGGGCGGGATCGCCAATCTCTATGCGCGATGGGGCAAGCAGGGGGCGAACAAGGCCTTCGGCTTCAACGGCCATACCGATGTGGTGCCGGTGGGCGATGCGGCGGCCTGGCGCTTCGATCCCTTCGGGGCCGAGGTGAAGGATGGCGTGATGTATGGCCGGGGGGCCTGCGACATGAAGTCGGGCGTCGCGGCCTTTGTCGCGGCGGCGGTGGATTTCGTGCGGGAAACGCCGCCCGACGGCGCGGTGATCCTGGCCATCACCGGGGACGAGGAAGGCGAGGGCCGCGATGGCACCGTCGCGATCCTGGACTGGATGGCCTTCAACGGCGAGCGGATGACGCATTGCCTGGTGGGGGAGCCAACCTGCCCGACCGAGATGGGCGAGATGATGAAGATCGGCCGCCGGGGCAGCCTGACGGCGAAGATCACGGCGACGGGGGTGCAGGGCCACAGCGCCTATCCGCACCGGGCAAAAAACCCGCTGACCGCGATGGTGAGACTGCTGGCAAAGCTGGATGCCGAGCCCCTTGACCGGGGCAATGCGGATTTCGATCCGTCAACGCTGGCGATCACCACGATCGACTGCGGCAATCCGGCCTCGAACGTGATCCCGGCGCGGGCGACCGCGACCGTGAACATCCGCTTCAACGACACCCATTCGGGCGAGACCCTGTCGGCCTGGCTGCGGTCCGAGGCCGAGGCCGTGCAAGAGGCGACGGGGGTGGAGATCGGCCTGACCATCTCGGTGTCGGGCGAGGCGTTTGTGACCCCCCCGGGCGAGTTTGCCGCGCTGGTGGCAAAGGCGGTCCTGGCCGAGACCGGGCGCAAGCCGGTGCGGTCGACCTCGGGCGGGACATCGGACGCGCGCTTTGTCAAGGACCATTGCCCGGTGATCGAGTTCGGGCTGGTCGGCAAGACCATGCACCAGGTCGACGAGCGGGTCGAGGTGGCCCATATCCGGCAGCTGAAGGCGATCTACGGCCGTATCCTGCGGGAGTATTTCGCATGATCCGGATCGAAGTCACGACGGATATTCCGACCTGCCAGGCCTTGCGCCGAGTGGTTTTCATCGACGAACAGGGCGTGAGCGAGGCTGACGAGGTCGATGGCCTGGACGGCAAGGCGTTGCATCTGCTCGCCTGGGACGGGGACTGCCCGGTCGGGACGGCGCGGCTTCTGGTCAAGGGCAGGCTGGGCAAGATCGGGCGGGTCTGCGTGCTGCCGGAGGCGCGGGGCACCGGCCTCGGCGCGGCGCTGATCGGGGCGGCGCTGGAGGAACTCTCCCGGGTGCCGGGGGTGACGGAGGCCTATCTCGGGTCGCAGTCCCACGCGACGGGGTTCTACGAGAAGCTGGGCTTTACCGTCGAAGGCGACGAGTTCCTCGACGCCGGCATCCCGCATCGCCACATGCGCCGCGCCCTGTAGCGGCAGCTTCGGAACGGAGCGCTGCCGCGCGAAAGCCTCTCTCTCGCCTCTGCGCGCAAAGAACGCGCAAGCGGCCCGGACAGGCCGGGGCGCTTCGCCGCCCGCCCCCCCGAACCCCCGAGGATATTTGCGGCCAGGTGAATGGCCAAGTCGGGTAGTCTTGCCGCCGCCGCCGTGCTAGTCCTTCGGGCATGAAAGCACTCCCCTCCAAGGAGGAAATCCGGCGGTGGATTTCCCAGAACCCCGGCCTTTCGGCCAAGCGCGACATTGCCAAGGCCTTTGGCATCAAGGGCGACGCGCGGATCGAGCTGAAGCGGCTTCTGCGCGAGCTTGAGGGCGAGGGGGTGGTGGAGAAATCCGCCCGCCGTTTCCGCGAGCCGGGGGTATTGCCGCCGGTGGCGGTGCTGCAGGTGCTGGCTCCGGATGCGGCGGGGGATCTTTTTGCGCGGCCGCTGGAAGAGGGCGTGGACGAGGGCCTGCGCATCCTGGTCATCCCGAAGAAGGGCGATCCGGCGCTGGGCGCGGGGGACCGGATTCTGGCACGGCTGGCGAAGGTGGACCTCGACGGTGGCACCTACGAGGCGCGGCTGATCCGGCGGCTGGGGTCGAACCCGCGGAAGCTGCTGGGAGTGTTCCGTCCGGGCCGGGAAGGCGGGCGGATCCAGCCCATCGAGAAGGGCGACGACAAGGAATGGCGCGTCTCGCCCGACATGACGATGGGCGCGACGGATGGCGAGCTGGTCGAGGCCGAGGCGGTCGGCGCGCGGCGGCTGGGCCTGCCCGCGGCCCGGGTGGTGGCGCGGCTGGGCGATCCGGCGGGGCCGCGGGCGGCGAGCCTGATCGCGATCCACCAGCATGGCATCCCGGACGTGTTTCCCGATGCGGTGATCGCCGAAGCCGACCGCGCAAAACCGGTGGGGATGCAGGGCCGCGAGGATCTGCGCGATCTCCCCCTGGTGACGATAGACCCGGTCGATGCGCGGGACCGCGACGATGCGGTGCTGGCGGAAGCCGACACCGATCCGGGCAATCCGGGCGGCTTCGTGATCTGGGTCGCCATCGCGGATGTGGCGCATTTCGTGACGCCGGGCAGTGCGCTGGACCGCGAGGCGCGGAGGCGCGGCAACTCGACCTACTTCCCCGACCGGGTGGTGCCGATGCTGCCGGACATCCTGTCGGGGGACCTCTGTTCGCTGCACGAGGGGGTGGACCGGGCGGTGCTCGCGGTCAGGATGGTGGTGGATGCGCAAGGCGCGAAGCGGAGCCATCGTTTCCTGCGCGGCATGATGCGGTCGGCGGCCTCGCTGCATTACGCGCAGGTGCAGGCGGCGGTGGACGGGATGCCGGACGAGAGGACCGCGCCGCTGGTCGAGCCGGTGCTGAAGCCCCTCTACGCCGCCCACGCGGCGCTGAAACAGGCGCGCGAGGTGCGGCAGCCTCTGGACCTGGAGTTGCCGGAGCGCAGGATCGAGCTGGACGACGCGGGCCGTGTCGCCTCGGTCGCGTTCAAGGAGCGGCTGGAGGCGCACAAGCTGATCGAGGAGATGATGATCCTCGCCAACGTGGCGGCAGCGGAGGAGCTGATCCGGCTGAAGCGGCCCTTGCTCTTCCGGGTGCATGAGGAACCCTCGCCCCTGAAGCTGGACGGCCTGCGCGAGGTGGCGGAAGGCGCGGGGCTGACCCTCGCCAAGGGCCAGGTGTTGCAGACCCGGCACCTGAACCGGCTGCTGAGCCAGGCGCAGGGGACGGAGTTCGACGAGCTGATCAACATCTCCACCCTGCGCTCGATGACGCAGGCCTATTACCACCCGGAGAATTTCGGGCATTTCGGGCTCGCCTTGCGAAATTATGCGCATTTCACCAGTCCGATCCGGCGGTATTCCGACCTGATCGTGCATCGCGCGCTGATTTCTGCCCATTCTTGGGGGAAGGACGGGCTGAGCCCCTGGGACGAGGAGAACCTTGAAGAGACCGGCAAGCTCATCTCGGAAGCCGAGCGGCGCAGCATGGCGGCAGAGCGGGACACCAACGACCGCTATCTGGCGGCCTATCTTGCGGACCGGATCGGGGCGGAGTTCGCGGGGCGCATCTCGGGCGTGCAGCGGTTCGGGGTCTTCGTGCGGCTGGACGAGACCGGGGCGGACGGGCTGATCCCGGTGCGGGCCTTGGGGCGCGAGTATTTCAACTACGACGAGGCCAGCCAGACCCTGATGGGCTCGGAGACCGGGCTGGTGCTGGGGATCGGGCAGAAGGTGATGGTGCGGCTGGCCGAGGCGGTGCCGGTGACGGGCGGGCTGATCCTGGACCTTCTGTCGGTGGAGGGGGCGGCGATGCGGCCGCCGCGGCGGGCGGGGGGGAAGTATCAGCCCCGGAAACCCGCGCAGGCGGCGGCGAAGCGGCGGCTGGTGCGCAAGCGGCGATGAGCGGGAAGACAAATCTCTTCGAAGAGATTTGCAAAAGCCTTCGAAGGCTTTTGGTGGCGTTTGCCATCGGCGGCGCAGGCGTGGGCAGCGCGCAGACACTCCTGCCCGATCCGGTGGAAGGCAGGGAGGTGAAGATGGGGTCTCAAGCTGGGCTGGACGCCTGGGTCAAGGACTTCCGGTCCCGCGCCTTGGCGGCCGGCATCCCCGCGGCGACCTTCGACGCGGCGATGCGGGGGGTGGCGTTCAACCCCAAGGTCGTGGAGCGCGACCGGAACCAGAATGAATTCTCGAAGACGATCTGGGACTACCTGGATACCGCCGTGTCCGAGGACCGGGTGGCGCTGGGGTTGCAGGCCATCGCGCGGAACCGGAACCTTCTGGAGCGGATCGAGGCGGACTATGGCGTCGAAAAAGAGGTGATCGCGGCGGTCTGGGGGCTGGAAAGCGCCTACGGCACGTTCCGGGGCGATCTGCCGGTGCTGGGGTCGCTGGCCACGCTGGCCTACGAGGGACGGCGGGGAGCCTTCTTCGAGACGGAGCTGATCGCGGCCTTGCGGATCGTGGCAGGCGGGCATGTGGCGCGGTTCACCGGGTCCTGGGCGGGGGCGAGCGGGCACACGCAGTTCATGCCGTCGAGTTGGGAGAAATTCGCGGTCGATTTCGACGGGGACGGGAAGAAGGACCTCTGGAGCGATGATCCAGGGGATGCCTTGGCGTCCACGGCGAATTACCTGCGGTATTGGGGCTGGGTGAAGGGGCAGCCCTGGGGGGTGGAGGTGACGCTGCCAGAAGGGTTCGACTATGACCAGACGACCGAGCGGGTGGTGAAGCCGGTCGCCGACTGGCAGGCGCTGGGGGTGCGGTCGGCAACCGGGGCGGACCTGCCGGATCATGGGCCGGGCTCGATCCTCTTGCCGGGGGGGCATCGGGGGGCTGCGTTCCTGATCTGGCCGAATTTCCAGGTGATCGAGAAATACAACACGGCGGACGCCTATGTGGTGGCGATCGGATCGTTGTCGGACCGGATGGCGGGCGGACCGGCGATCAGGTCGGGCTGGCCGCGCGATCTGCGCGCGCTGACCCTGGCAGAGCGGCGGGAGTTGCAGGAGCTTCTGGGCCGGGCCGGGTTCGATCCGGGGGGCGTGGACGGGCGCATGGGGCCGAAGACGGTGGCGGCGGTGAAGGCGTTCCAGAAGGCCCGGGGGCTGGTGCCGGACGGCTATCCCAGCCTCGAGGTCCTGGACCGGCTGCGCTGACCGCCCGCGCGGGGCGCGGGAAACCGGGCCGGGTCACCGCCCGTGCAGCCGGCCAAGATCGATGGCGGATCGCCTTGGCAAAACGCACGGCGCTGCGGGCCTGGATCCCCGGTGGTCGCGTGATTGACGCGGAAAACCGGAGTCCACTTTTCCGCATCACTCTAACCGCCCTTCAGGCGTTGCAAAAGGAAGACCTCGCTGGTCGGCTGGACGGGGGCGGCGCGGTTGTTGGCGATCACCTCGCCGTCCACCGCCACCGAAAGCCCGGCCTTGATCGCCGGTCCCAGTCCCGGATGCGCCCGTTCCAGCGCATCCAGCATCTGTCCCACGGTCGTGGCCTCCACCTCCACCACCTCCTGCCCCTCGGCGAACCGCCGCAGGCTGGCCCAGAGATGGACGCGTGCCATCAGCCCCTCAGCGCCTTGATCGCCGCCAGCACCTTCGGCGGCGAGCATGGCAGGCTGCGGATGCGCGCACCCGTGGCCCCGGCAATCGCCGCAGCGACGGCGGGCAGCGGCGGAGTGATCCCCGTCTCGCCCACGCCGCGCACGCCGTAGGGATGGCCGGGGTTCGGGACCTCGACGATCACCGTGTCGATCATCGGCAGGTCGCTGGCCACCGGGATGCGGTAGTCGAGGAAAACCGGGTTCTGCAGCCGCCCGTCGGCGCCGTAGACATATTCCTCGTTCAAGGCCCAGCCGATGCCTTGCGCCGCACCGCCCTGATACTGCCCTTCCACATAGGCCGGGTGGATCGCCGTCCCCGCATCCTGCACCACCAGATAGCGCAGGATCGTGGTCCGCCCCGTCTCCGGGTCAACCTCGACGTCGACGACATGGGTGCCGAAGCTCGCCCCGTAGCCGCCCGCCGTCACCTCGTGGTGGCCCGAGATCGGCCCGCCGGTCGAGCCCATCTTCGACCCGATCTCGCCGATGCTCATCGGCGGATGCTTGCCTGCGTTCGGCCCGGCGGGATGCGCCGCGCCGTCCTTCCACTCCACGGCCTCGGCGTCGATGCCCCAGTCGGCAGCGGCGCGACGGCACATCTCGGCGATGGCCTGCCGCGCGGCTTCCACCGCCGCCTTGCCGCTGGCGAATGTCGCGCGGCTGCCGTGGGTCGGCTCATTGACCCCCAAAGCCCCGGTTTCCACCACGTTGACCCGGACGTCCTCATAGGGAATGCCAAGCGTCTCGGCGACCATCAACCCGATGGAGGCGCGGCTGCCGCCGATGTCGGGCGTGCCGATCATCACCGTGGCCGTCCCGTCCTCACCCACCGCCAGCGACACCGAGGTTTCGCCGCCGTGGTTGAACCAGAAGCCCGAGGCGACGCCCCGGCCCTGGTTCGGCCCCAGCTTCACCTTGTAATTGGGATGCGCCTTCGCGGCCTCCAGCGTTTCCTGCAACCCGATCACATTGTAGACCGGCCCGTAGGACGATTTCGACCCGTTCTTGGCTCCGTTCTTCAGCCGCACCTCGATCGGGTCCAGTCCCAGTTCGCGGCACATCTCGTCAACCAGGCTTTCCACCGCAAAGGCCGCCATCGGCGAACCCGGCGCGCGGTAGGCCGCGGCCTTCGGGCGGTTGGCGATGACCTCCACCGCCTCGTGCTTCAGTGCGGCAATGTCGTAGCAGGCGAAGGCGCAAGGCAGCGCCTCGCCAATCGGGGACATGCCGGGGAAAGCCCCGCCCTGCATGCGGAAGAACACCTGCCCGGCGGTGATCTTGCCGTCCTTCTTCATCCCCAGCTTCACGTCCATCGAGGCACTGGCCGTCGGCCCCGTGGCCCGCAGCACCTCGGACCGGCTCATCACCAGCTTGACCG
>NCDY01000085.1 GCA_002280405.1 Rhodobacterales bacterium 32-66-9
ATCTTCGTGCAGGTACTGCGCGTAGAGCGCGAGATTGGAGCCATCGTCATTCAGATGCTCGGCGGGTGCAGCATCTGGTTCAAGCTTTGCGGCTTCTATGCGGAAGTCACTGACACTCCAGCCTTCAATGAGTTCCCGGAGCTGACTCGCAGCCTCGAAGCGCTTGAACTGGCCCAGGGCCTTGAGTGCAAGAATATCTGGTGCATCCAGAGCTTGCTCTTCACGCGTCAGATCTTCTTCAGGCACGTCGGTGCCGAACGCATCTGCGTTCTCGACAATCGCCACGCCTTTGCCTTCTCGAAAATCTATGAAGTTGAAAGGCCGACCATAACTCCCGCGTCGCCAGCTCAACCTTTCATGCTTTACTACAGCCCGCTTGCCGGTTTCGCCGACCGCGATCGAATAGGTGACTGTTCTGCTGGTTCTCCCGACGAAATCCAGCTCGACCTTCAACTCAATTTCAATGTTCTCGGCTTCGTGGCCGCGGGAGACCATTTGGGAGAAGCCTGCGCGCTTCTGCACGGCCGAGCGAACATTGCCCATCAAGCAGTCACGTAGGAACCCAAAGACATCAATGAATGTTGTCTTGCCCGTTCCGTTCGCACCGATAAGGACCGCGAAATTGGGAATGTCACGCATATGGACGTCGCAGAGGCTCTTGAAGTTTCTGACGCGAACGGAATGGATGCGCATCAGACCGTCTCGCCCATCAGTTCCCGGACGTCGGTCAGATGCCCGGTGATCGCCGCCGCCGCCGCCATTGCGGGCGACATCAGGTGGGTGCGACCGCCCCGGCCCTGGCGACCCTCGAAGTTGCGGTTCGAGGTCGCGGCACAGCGTTCGCCGGGGGCGAGCTGGTCGGGGTTCATGGCGAGGCACATGGAGCAGCCCGCCAGCCGCCATTCGAAGCCTGCGTCGAGGAAGATCTGGGCCAGACCCTCTTCCTCGGCCTGGGCGCGGACGAGGCCGGAGCCGGGCACGACCATGGCGCGCTTCACCGCGATCTTCTTGCCTTTCAGGATTGCGGCGGCGGCGCGCAGGTCCTCGATCCGGCCATTGGTGCAGGACCCGATGAAGACCGTGTCGATGGCGATGTCGGTCAGTTTCTGGCCGGGGGTCAGGCCCATGTAGTCAAGGCTGCGCTTGGCCGCGTCGACCTTGCCGCCGGTGAACGACTCGGGTGCGGGGACGGTGCCGGTGATCGGCAGCACATCCTCGGGCGAGGTGCCCCAGGTGACGACGGGGGCGATATCCTCGGCACGGATCGTCACGACCTTGTCGAAATGCGCGCCTTCGTCGGTGTAAAGCGTCTTCCAGTAGGTGAGCGCCGCCTCCCACTTGGCACCCTTCGGGGCGTGGGGACGGCCCATGCAATAGGCGAAGGTCTTCTCGTCCGGGGCGATCAGGCCCGCGCGGGCGCCGCCCTCGATCGCCATGTTGCAGACGGTCATGCGGCCTTCCATGGAAAGCTCGCGGATTGCCTGGCCGCAGTATTCGATGACATAGCCGGTGCCGCCTGCGGTGCCGGTTGCGCCGATGACGGAGAGGGTGATGTCCTTTGCGGTGACGCCGGGGCGGAGGGAGCCGGTGATCTCGACCTTCATGTTGCGGCCCTTGCGCTGGATCAGCGTCTGGGTGGCAGTCATGCCCGGCAGGGTCCAGCCCTGTTCGGGGCCGACGATGTGGACGATGCCCTGGCGCACATCCGAGACCGGATAGTAGTTGATCCCGAAATCCTTGGCATTCTTGTCGAGTGCCGCGACCTGGATGCGGCTGTCTTCCGTCATCGTCGCGGCATTGGCGCGGTCGAGCGTCGTCGGCACGTTGTGGTCCGGCACGGCGATGGTCTTTTCCGGCGCGCGGACGCGGCGGCCCGTCATCCGCAGGCCCTCGAAGGCCTGGGGGCTGGTCACTTCGTGGACCAGGTGCCGGTCGATGTAGAGGAGGCAGGTGCCGTCCTGAGCCTCATGGACGACATGGTCGTCCCAGATCTTGTCATAAAGCGTGCGAGGAGCCATGGCTCTTACCTATTGTTCGGGATGGCTTGGGAAGGGGTCGTCGGGCCGCGCGCTGGGGGGTCAGGCGCGGGCAAGGACGTTGCGGGTCATGCCGAAAAAGCGGGCGGGAAGCCGCGCATGATCGGCGATGTCGAAGAAGATGAACCCGGACATGGGGGCGATATAGCCGCGAATCCGGGTTGAGGCAAGCGATCTGGGCCGGTTTGCCGTGCCCGGCAGGGGCCGGGATGCCGCGACGTCAGATCGCCGAAGAATGCCTGGCCTTGGCGCTGTCATAGGCATCGAAGGCCCGCGCGATCATCCGGGTCAGGGGACGCGCACGTTCCGGGATGAAGAAGCTGTCCGCGGTCAGCCGCACCATGTCGCCGAACTCGGCCTTCGCCGACAGGAAAAGACTGTCGATCCGCGCGGCGCTGACATCGAAATCCTGCAGCAACTCGTCCCGCGACACGCGGAAATCGCACATCAGCGCCTCGATGATCCGGGCGCGGAGCAGGTCCTCGCCCTGGAAGCGATGGCCCCTGTGGGTCGAGAACCGACCGTCGCGGACGGCCCTGGTGTGTTCCGCCGTGCCCGAGGCGTTCTGCGCGAAGCCTTGCGGAAACCGGCTGATGGACGAGGCCCCAAGCCCGATCAGCACCGGCGTGGGGTCATCGGTATAGCCCTGGAAATTCCGCCGAAGTTGACCGGACTGCAACGCCCGGGCCATGCCATCCCCGGGCTTGGCGAAATGGTCGATGCCGATCTCGACATAGCCGTCCCAGAGGAACAGCCGCCGCGCGGTCTCGAACAGGGACAGGCGTTCTTGCGGCGTCGGCATCGCGTCCGACGGGATCATCTGCTGTCGGCGGCTCATCCATGGCACATGGGCATAGCCGTAAAGCGCCACCCGGTCGGGCGCGAGGGTCAGGAGTTTCTGCACCGAATCCGAAATGCGCGGTGCGGTCTGGAACGGCAGGCCATACAGGATGTCGGCGTTCAGGCTGGCCACGCCGCGCGCGCGGATCCGTTGCGCCACGTCGCGGGTCAGCGCATAGCCCTGCTCGCGCCCGATCGCCTTCTGGATCATCGGATCGAAGTCCTGCACCCCGATCGAGGCGCGGTTCATTCCGGCCGCAGCCAGCGCATCCAGCCGGGCATCGTCGATCTCGTTCGGGTCGATCTCGACCGAGAACTCGCCACCTGCCGCCATCGGGGCCACCGCGAAGATCGCCTTCGCCAGATCGCGCATGAGGTCGGCGGACAGAAGCGTGGGCGTCCCCCCGCCCAAGTGCAGCCGGCTGAGCGACACGCCACGCGGCAGCTGCGCGGCAAGAAGGGCAATTTCGGCCTTCAGGGTTTCGACATAGGCGATGACGGGCGCGTCACTGGTGGTGCCCTGCGTGCGGCAGGCGCAGAACCAGCAAAGGCGGCGGCAGAACGGCACATGGACGTAGAGCGAGATCTCGCTGCCCTCGGGGATCGCCTTGATCCAGCGCGCGAAATCCCCCGGCCCGATGTCTGGCCCAAAGTGCGGCGCGGTGGGGTAGGACGTATAGCGCGGCACGCGCGCGTCGAATAGGCCGTGGCGGGCGAGTTGCGGGTCGTGGCTCATCCCGGTAGACTAGGGTTGCAGGAGTCGGCACTCCTTGATGCAAATCAACCTGAGAGGGGACCGATGAACGACCATTCCGTCCATGTCCAGTGTCAGGAATGTCCTCTCGGGCATCGCCAGCCTGACGCAGACGATGGAAGACGGCCGTCGGCAGATGGTCGGGCTTTTGCTGCCGTCGGATTTCGTGGGGCGCCCGGGACGGTCCGCTGCCGCCTTCGATGTCACCGCCACGACCGATCTGGTGATGTGCTGCTTTCGCAAGAAGCCGTTCGAAGAGATGATGTCCGCGACGCCGCATGTCGCCCAGCGGCTGCTGGAGATGACCCTGGACGAGCTGGATGCGGCGCGGGAATGGATGCTGCTTCTGGGCCGCAAGACCGCGCGGGAAAAGATCGCCTCGCTGATCTCGATCATCGCGCGGCGGGATGCGGCGCTGCATCTGCGGAAGCGGACCGGCCCGCTGTCGGTCGATTTGCCGCTGACCCGGGAAGAGATGGCAGACTACCTGGGGCTGACACTGGAAACCGTCAGCCGGCAGATCAGCGCGTTGAAGAAGGACGGCGTGATCACGCTGGAAGGCAACCGTCACGTCCTGATCCCCGACATCGACCGCCTTCTGGAAGAGGCGGGCGACGACAGCGACGGCGGGATGCTGGTCTGACCTTCGACTGCGGTCAGCTTTCTTCGATGCTGTGGTCCTTGCGCTTGCGACCGGCACGCCGACGCCTTTCGCGACGCTTACCCCCAGGGCGGGCGGTCACCCTGCCGATACGCCCGGTCGAGCGTCTCTTGTATTTTGCGTCCGCCGCCTACCACTTCCGGATCCCCTCGCGAACGTTGCTGGCGATCGTTCGGCACCTTCCACGACGGCACGCCAGCAAGGGAGGCGTCGATGTATGACCGCCACCAGCGCCGCATGGCGAAGACGAAGGCGAGGGCCTGCCGTTCCTGACGCCGCCGGCCGGTCGCCAGCCCCCGCGAGGCGGGCGTTCATCCGGCCTTAACCGTCTGCGGGGCAGGCTCTTCACCGCATCGAAGTGGCCGCTTCGGTCCCCCGGCAATGGGCCGGGCAAATTGATGCAAGAAAACCATATCGAGGCCAATGTCCGGGTTGCAGGGCTTGATAAGCCTTTCTCCCGGAACGGGAACGGGATAACGATGACCGGCAAAAGATGTGCCTTTCGGCTGGAGATGATGATGACGAAAAGGACCCTCAGGCAGGCTTTTCTGGTTGGGACCCTGGTCCCTTTCGGCTTTGCCGCCCAGGCGCAGGACGCAGGCTTTGTCCAGCTGACCTACGGGTCGATCAACGTCTCGGACGGCTATTCTGACCGCGACTACGTCGGCCTGAACAGCCGGTTTGTCATGACCTCCAACTTCGCGCTGCTGCTTGACGTGACCCGCCAGGACCGCGAGGAAAACGTGACCTCGGTGTCTGTCGGCGCAGAGATTTCGGTGGGGCCGGGCAAGCTGCGCGCGCTGTTCGACACATCCGACTCTGACCTTGGCACCGCACCGGACCGGAAATACGCGCTGGGCTATCGCTATGACGCGGGTCCTGCCACCGGGATGATCTACGATCTGGAGCTGAGCCGCGCCGAATATGCCGGGGATATCAATGCGACGACGCTGCGCGGCGAAGCGGTGAAATACTACCCGCCCGGTCCTGGCGGCGCGTATATCATCGGGCAGTTGCGCGCGGCCGTGACGCGGCCGAGCGGCAATGCCGACCTTGGCTATGATGTTGCCGGCGTGGCAACGATCGTGACACCCGGCGGCCTGAACATCGGTGCCGAAATCGGCTTTGGCAAGATATCCTACGACCTGGCACCGCTTGCCGCGGTGAACAACGGCTACACCGCGTTCAAGCCGTTCGTTTCGTACCGGATTTCCGACACGGCCGAGGTCATCCTGAGGGGCGAGTTCGTCAATTCCGACCTCTACGAGCTGCAGGGCGCGTCGATCGGCATCCGACTTGGCCTATGACCTGGCTGGCAATCGCTTTTCTGGTTGCCTGGAATGTCACGACGACCCTGCTGGCCCTGCTGGTTCTGGTCCGGCAGGTCGTGGTGACCCTGCTGTTTCACTTCGGTTGCCGGGCCGAGGCAAAGCGCCTGCCTGACGGCGGAGATCCGCCCCGGGTGACAGTGATCGTTCCCGCCCACAATGAAGAGCGCGTGCTGCAAGGCTGTCTGGACTGCCTGACCCGGATGGACTATCCGGCAGACCGCTATGAAGTGATCGTGATCAACGACCGCTCGCGCGACCGGACCGGGGCGATTGCCGACGGGTTTGCGGCGAGATACCCGTTCCTGCGGGTCATCCATCGCCCGGACGACGCCGTGCCGGGCAAGCCCGCCGCCCTGCTGGACGCGATAAACGGGTCGACTTCCGAGGTGCTGGTCTTTTTTGACGCCGACTATCTGCCGCCGCCGCAGATCGTCCGCCGGCTGGTTGCCCCTTTCCGCGACGCGCTGGTCGGGGCGACCATGGGCCGCGTGGTGCCCTACAACGCCAACGCCAACATGCTGACCAAGCTGCTCGATCTGGAAAGGCGGGGCGGCTATGTCGTCGATCAGGAGGTCCGGCACCGCATGGCGCTGCTGCCGCAGTTCGGCGGCACGACCGGGGCGGTCCGCCGGTCGGCGCTGGATGCGGTGGGTGGCTGGAACACGGCCTCCTTGGCGGAAGACACCGACCTGACCTACCGCCTCTTCATCGCCGGAATGAAGGTGGCCTATGTCGCCGGTGCGGAGTGCTATGAGGAAAGCCCCGAGACCTGGCAAGTCCGCTATCGCCAGGTGAAACGCTGGGCGATCGGGCACAATGACTGCCTTGGCCGCTACTTCTTTGCGACCCTTCGCGCGTCACGCCAGCCGCTGATCGCGCGTCTTGATGCCGCCCTGGTTCTGCTTGTCTACACCGTGCCCAGCCTTGTGCTTCTGAACCTTGTCATCGCGCTGAGCCTGCCGACGCAGGTGGGTGAAACCTGGGCCAGCCTTGCGATCATGGCGGTCTCGCTGACGCTGTTCACCGGGATCGGCAACTTCGCGCCCTTCTACCAGATCGCCGCTGGCTGCGTCTCGGACGGGCAGCGGCGGGCGTTTGCGGCGGTCCCGTTCCTGTTCGTATCGTCGTTCACCAGCCTTCTGGCCTGCAATGCGGGGGTGTTGCAGCTTTTGAAGGACAGGCTTTTCGGCAGCACGACGCAGTGGGACAAGACTCAACGCTTTCGCGGGCCGGTCTAGGGAGCGGCTTCGTGTTCAGCATCGTGATCGCCGTTGTCGTCTACGAGTCGCTGGTGGTGCTGGCCTATCTTCTGTGCTGGCGGCTGGTGAGGGGGGTCGACACCCGGTTGCCGATCCTGTCGACGGTCGGCGGGGATGCCGGAACGCGGACCGGGTATCCGGCACCCGGCCGTGCCGCGCTGCGCGCGCCAAGCCTGGCTTGGCAGCTACTCACCTTTCTGCTTGGCGCGACGGTCCTTGCGTCCGTGGCTTTGCTGGCGACCGCCGCGCTTGCCAGCCTGCGCGGCGCGCTGATCGCTGCCGAGGTTGCATCGCCCGTCTCGATGGACCCGATCCTGTTGCGCCTGGCGTTGCCGGTGGGGCATCTTGTCGTCCTTCTGGTGCTTTACCAGCGGCTGCGCGGGTCAGTGCTGTTCCCGACAGTCGCCGTTCATCTTTTCCTGATCGTCTTCTGCCTTCTGGTCACTGCATTCGACCCCGAGCGGATGGCGATCAACCGCCTGACCCTGATCCCGATCTTCGCCACCAACCTTGTGCTGATGGTGGTGACGCATGGCCTGTTGACGCTGCTTTTCTGCCGCAACCGGCTTGAGCTTCTGGCGGCGGTGATCCTTGCGGCCATCGGCGGCGGCATCCTGGCCCTGGGCACCATGGTCATTGCGCTGGTCTCGATGCTGAACGCCGGGCCGCTGTTCTTTTTCCAGCTGTATCTCGTTTCGGCCTTTGGCATCTTCGGCCTTTATTTCTGTGCCTCGTCGATCGTCCTATCGCTTTTTGCGCGCGACTGACGTGGACCACCCGGCCCTGGCAAAGCATCTTGCTGTCGAAAGCGCCCAGGCTTCGGCAAACCTTGGCGAGGAGGCCGGGACTGCAACAGGCGGGCAGGGGGCGAGCTGGTCATGCCGTTCGGCCAGCGCGATCACCTTGTCCGAGGACGCGCGGCGGAGAAAGTGGTACGGCTGCAGTTCGCACCATGGCGCAGATTGAACAAGGTGGTCAGTATTCCGGCCTCCGGGGTCACCCGGGCCAAGGGTGTCCACGGACCTTGAAACTTGCTGAACGGACCTCAGAACGGCGCAGGCACCGTGAAGCTGACCCTGGTCTTCGTGACGGGGTGGTGCAGCGAAAGCGTCTCGGCATGCAGCAGCAGCCGGTTGTGGTCGCGCAGGGTTTCGGGCGCGTAAATCTGGTCGCCCAGGATCGGATGGCCCAGCGCCAGCATATGCACCCGCAGCTGATGGCTGCGCCCGGTGCGCGGTGTCAGGCGGACGCGGGTTTCGGTGCCGCTTCGGTCGATCACCTGCCAGTTGGTCACGGCAGGACGACCCTCTGGGGTCACCTTCTGGCGCGGGCGGTAGTCCCAGTCGCTGCCGATCGGAAGGTCGATGATGCCGCTGTCGTCCGCGATCACGCCCTGCACCCGGGCGACATAGGTTTTCTCGGCCCGGCGCTGCTCGAACTCTTGTCCCAGGAAGCCCTGCGCCTGCCTGGTGCGGGCAAAGATGATGACGCCGGAGGTATCGCAGTCCAGCCGGTGCACGGTCAGCGCGTCCCAGCGCGCGGCCTGCAGCCGGGCAATCAGGCAATCCTGCCGGTTTTCAAGCTTGCCCGGCACCGTCAGCAGGCCTGCGGGCTTGTCGAGAACCAGGATGGCCGTGTCCTCGTAGAGGATGGACAGCGGCACGTCCGGCGGGTGATAGGCGAAATCCGGGATCAGCGAGGGCTTAGGCAATCCGGTGTCCCGCTGCCGTCAGCCGGTCACGCAGATGCCGGATATGGGCAGGCCCGACCTCGCAGCAGCCGCCGACGATGGTCGCCCCCTGATCAACCCAAGCCATTGCGAAATCGCCATATTTCTCGGGCGTCAGGTCGTGGCGATGGGTCAGTTCCTTGACCGTGGGCGCATCCTTCAGGAAGTTGCCCGAGATATGGGTGAAGCCGTTGGCATAGGCCCCGAAGGGCTTGCCCAGGGGCTTCAGGGCCGCCAGCGCATCCGCCATCGCCTCGGGCACCGAGCAGTTGGCCAGAAGCGCCGCAATCGGGTGCTGCAGAAGGCGCGCGATACCGGCCACCGGCTCTCCCGACCTCAGCTTGGTGCCGTCGCGATCATCGACCGAGACGGACAGCCAGACCGGTTTGCCCGCAGCCAGGGCACCGAGCACTGCACCTTCGGCTGCCTCGATGGATGCCGCCGTCTCGATCAGGATCAGGTCGACATGGGGGCCAAGAAGGCCCGCGATCTCGGCATATTTCGGCGCGGCCTCGACCATGGGTTCGGTCAGGTCGGGACGATAGCTGGCTTGCAGGGGACCAAGGGAACCGGCGATCCGGCCCGAGCCATGCGCCGCGCGCGCCTCATGTGCCTCGGCCAGCGCGCGGAGGTGGAGCGCGTGGAACATCGGGTCAAGGCCGAACCGTGCCAGCCGGTCGTGGTGGATGGCATAGGTGTTCGTGGTGGCGATGGTCGCGCCGGACGCGAAGTATTCGGCATGGATGTCGCGGACCAGGCCCGGGTGGTCGAGCATCACCCGCGTGGCCCAAAGCGGCGTCGGGTCGTCGCCGGACCGGGCGAGAAGTTCCTGGCCCATGCCGCCGTCAAGCAGGGTTATGTCGGCCATCGTTCAATCCTTCCGGCATCGCATCCGGGGCGGCACCCGGAGGGTTTCACACCCTCCGGACCTCCCGTGGAGTATTTGGCAAGAGAGCAAGCAGAATTTGGGTCAAGGTGTTCAGGTTGCATTGTGGAAGACCTCGGACCGCCATTCCAGACCGGCAGCACCAGCTCGGACCTCGTCGCGGAGGAACAGGCGATGTGGCCGGGGAAGGCGTCGACATCCGGGACGTTCTGCGCCTGGCCGGTGCGCGCTGCAGCCCCGCAGACCCCGCGCGAGAAGGGAATGACGAGGCACCCGTGACCGCCCTGGTAGGGGCCTATCTTCAGGGTTTCGGGCCCGGTGACGCGGTAGAAGCCGGTCCAGTCGGCAAAGGGATGGGCGTGATGGATCTCGCAGACGACAGTGGCCATCAGCGCGACAGTGTCGGTTTCGCCATGGGTCAGGGCGCGGATCGCCCGGGTGATCGCGGGGCGGTCAATTTCAGTAGCCAAGGGCGCAGCCGTCCTTTCTGGGGTCGGAGGCACCGACCAGCACGTCACCATCGATGCGGATCGCCTGGGCCCCGCCCAGGGGTGTCTCGGGAATGACGACCTTGTGGCCGAGCGCAGCCAGATCGGTGCGAACCGCGTCGGAATAGCCGCGCTCGACCTCCAGCCCCCCGGGGCCGGAAAAGCTGCGCGGCGCGTCGATGGCGTCCTGCGGGTCGAGGCCGAAGTCCACGAGATTGGTGACGAACCGGGCATGACCGCAGGGCTGGTAGGCCCCACCCATCACGCCGAAGGGCATGGTGACGCGGCCCCCGCTGCGGATCATGCCCGGGATGATCGTGTGCATCGGGCGCTTGCCCCCGGCGGCCTCGTTCGGATGGCCTTCAGCCAGGGTGAAACCCGCGCCCCGGTTCTGGAAGTTGATGCCGAACTTCGTCGAGGCAAAGCCCGAACCGAAGCCCCAGAAGACCGAGTAGATCAGCGAGACCGCCATCCGGTCGCGGTCGACCACGGTGATGTAGACCGTGTCCCTGTGCACCGCTTCGGTCAGGGGCGCGGCAGCGGGCATCGCACGCTTCGGATCGATCAGCGTGGCCAGCCGGGACGCGGTTTCGGGTGCCAGCAGGTGCTTCAGGCGTGTCGTGTGGTCCGGATCGGCGATGAAACGGTTGCGGGCGTCGTAGGCGAGCTTGGTCGCCTCGGCCTCGATATGCGCGCGCCGGCTGCCGAAGGGCTCCATCGCCTTGAGGTCGAAGTGCTTGAGGATGTTCAGAAGAAGGATCGCCGTCGCGCCCTGGCCGTTCGGCGGATGCTCGACCAGGTCGATCCCGTGATACGGGCCGGAGACCGGAGCGCTGTAGGCGCAGGCTGTCGATGCCAGATCGTCAAGGCCATGGCAGCCGCCGAGGGCGCGAAGCGAGGCGATCATGTCTTCGGCCACCTCGCCTTCGTAGAACGCGGCGCGGCCTTCACGCGCGATGCGGCGGAGAACTTCGGCCTGACCGGGCGCGCGGAACACCTGACCGACTGCCGGGGCCTTGCCGCCGAAGCTGTAGAAGTCGCGGGCCGCCCCCTTTAGGCAGGGCAGATCCGTCGCCCAGTCAGTGGCGACGCGGAGGGCGACGGGAATGCCCTCGTCAGCATAACGGATGGCGGGTGCCAGGGTTTCGGCCAGCGACTTCAGCCCGTAGTCGGCATTCAGACGGCAGAAGGCGTCGATCGCGCCGGGCAAGGTGACCGCCTCGATCCCCTGAATCGGGATCGCGGTCATGCCCTTGGCGCGCAGGTCGGAGGCATTCAGCCCCTTTGGCGACCGGCCCGAGCCGTTCAGCGCAATGATGTCTTCGGACCCGGGCGGCTTGATCAGGGCAAAGCAGTCGCCGCCGATGCCGGTCATCTGCGGTTCGGCAATCCCGAGGACCAGCGCGGCCGCAATGGCGGCGTCGACGGCGTTGCCGCCGGATTTCAGCATCTCGACAGCCACTTGTGCCGCAATCGGATGCGAGGTGGCGCAAATACCGTTCCGGGCATAGACGGCAGAGCGGCCGGGAAGGTGAAGATCGCGCATCAAGGTCCCCTGGATCGACCAGAAACCTAAGTCGATGCAAGCGGGAAGCCAAGGGCAAAGGCCCCCGATGTCCGGCGACAGGGGAAGTGCTTGCCCCGGAATTGGGGGGCGGTGGCGCTGACACCGGATCGGCATCTGCCCGGCCGCCTGGACCGCAGTTTCGCGCAGGTGCGACCGAGTTGCACCATGGGAGAGGTGTCGTGCGGTGTCGAGTCGGGCCGGGGATCCGAGCTGGTCGAAAAACCGAAGATCCGTTGCCAGCCCGACGCGCTGCGGGTGAATGTCGGGCTGGCGGGTCAGAGGGACGAAGACACTGTCCTTTTCCAGCGCGGGTGCGGTCAGATTGCCAGAGGCAGGCCTTGGTGTCGCCGCTGCCTCTGGCGGGGGGCGCTTTGCCGGCTGCGCGTTTGCAGGCCCCGGATTTCAGGCCCCGGATTTCGGGCACCGGGTTTCAGGCACCGGGTTTCAGGCCGAGGCGGTCAAATGCTCTGCTGACCCGAGGTCACGGCTGCATTTGCCCTCCGGTCTGGCCGGTCCGTGGTGCGACGGGGCGGAACGCGCCCGCATGGTTCGGGTCGTCTCAGGTGCCGCCATCGCGGGAAGAAAGCGTTCTTTGCCGGGGAAGAACGAAACCGAGCCGGTTCTGACCGTCCTGACGCCCATAGGTCAGATCGGCACAGAGCGAGCGTATCAGATGCCAGCCGAACCCACCCTCGGGCAAATCCTGCAGCGCGGTGTCGGGACCGCCGGGCAGGCGGTCTGCCGGCAACTGGCCGCCCGGCATCGCGCGGCCCTCATCGACGACCAGACAGCGGATGCCCGCCGGCCCTTCGATCAGCGACACCGCTACCTTGCCCCCTCCGTCGCCATAGGCATGTTCGGTCACGTTGTTCAGCACCTCTGCCAGCACGAGTTCGGAAATGCCGCGATCTTCGGCAGACAGGCCGGACAGAGGTGGCAGGCCCAGCATTTGCGTCAGAGACCGGCGCACCGAATCCGGGTCGGCGTGGAACACCAGATGCAATTCCGGTGCCCGGGAGGCAACTTCAGGCACTGGCGGCATGTGCAACGGCGGCCTCAAGCGAAAGGTGGATCGTGAAGATGCTGTCCATTCGGGTCAGACGGAAGACCTTTTCCACCGTCGGCGTCAGGCTGGCGAGTTCAAGCGCACGGTCTGGACCCAGAAGTTTCTTCACGGCGACGATGGCGCCCAGGCCGGAGGAATCGAGAAACTGCACGCGCGCCAGATCCAGAACCACGCGAGCCGGGCCGTCACGGGTCACATCACGCATCTTTTCCTTGAACTGGATCGCGGTCGCGGCGTCGATCCGGTCTTCCATGACCTGAACCGAAATCACCTTGGGTCTGGTCTGTGTCTGCAGTTGCATGATGCACCCCATTGCTTGCCTTTCCCGCAAGATAAGGGGGAAAACATGAACAACAGGTAAGCGACCGACAGTCGGTCGAGGGAGCCAGCGGGTCAGTTGAGCTGAAACGTCACCGGATAGCGCCCATCCTCGAAATCGCCGAAGAGGTCGCCTAGGTCGGGGTGATCGACGGGTTCACCGGTTTCGTCCGGCACCAGGTTCTGTTCGGACACATAGGCTACATAGTAGCTTTGGCCGTTTTCCGCGAGCAGGTGGTAGAAGGGCTGGTCCTTGGACGGACGACTGTCTTCGGGAATGTTGTCGTACCATTCCTCGGTGTTGGAGAACATGGCATCCACATCGAACACCACACCGCGGAACGGGTGCTTCCGGTGACGGAGAACCTGCCCGATATGATACTTGGCGTGTGTGGTCTGCATCATCGTCAGTCCCCCGGAATCCATTTACGCTCTTGGGTCAACACTGTCCACTTTGCCGCACCGCCTGCAGGGAAACAGTCTGTGGGCCATGCCCCGACAGTCTGGCGTCCCCATTTCCGCTCGCGGGTTTCTGATGGCGGATCCTGGCCTTGGCCATTTCCTAGACGCGGCGAATAGGCTAGACTTGCTGCAAAAGAAAAGTGCACGAGGGGCAGATGAGCAGGTTTCTCCGTGCGTCGGTGTTGGTTCTGTTGCTTGCCTCTTGCGCAGGCAGGGGCAACTACGCGGCGCCAAGGCAGTTGGACAATGCATGCGCGATCATGCGCGAGCGTCCGCAGTACATGCGGGCGATGGCCGCGTCAGAGCGGCGCTGGGGCATTCCGATGCATGTGCTGATGGCGACGGTCTATCAGGAGTCGAAATTCATTGGCAACGCGCGAACCCCTTACACCTTTGCCCTCGGTGTGATCCCGATGGGGCGGCAAAGCAGCGCCTATGGCTACAGTCAGGCCCTTGACGGCACCTGGGAGGAATACCAGCGCAGTGCGGGCAACCGTCGCGCCAAGCGCGACGACATCGGCGACGCCAGCGATTTCATGGGATGGTACATGAACGAATCCGCCCGCTCGCTCGGGATCGCCAGGAACGATGCGGGGGCGCAGTATCTGGCCTATCACGAAGGGCGCGCGGGCTATGCCAGCCAGTCCTACCTGAACAAGCCATGGCTGGTCGAAGTCGCCGCAGCCGTCGACGCCCGAGCCGAGATGTATCGCCAACAGCTGGCCGCTTGCCGCTAGACCCCGGTTGCGGCGTTTTCGCCGGACGCATGCGTCTGCGTCAGTCGCCGCGCGCGGCCGTTTCGGCAGTGATGTCGAAGAGCCGCGCACCCAGCTGGCCGCCTTTCTTCATCTCGCCGAGGATCACCGTGGTCTGCGCGCCAAGATCATCGGTGATGACCCACTGTCGCAGTTCGACCGGGTTCGCGGTAAAGACCAGCTCGATCGACCCGTATTCCGGGTTCTCCGGGTCCTGCGCCCGCACGCGGGTCGAGCTGCCATCCTCGGTGTGTCCGACCACCATCTTGGCCCGGCTGAGGTCGATGTTTTCCGCGAGGATCAGGTTCAGCGGCGTGCGCTTCAGCGGATAGCGTTCGGGTGGCTGGTTCGATTTGGCGTCGAAGATCGCCACCTGGTTGCCCCCGGCGATCACCAGGCTGCGGTCAGGGGGGGCGTATTCGAACCGCACTCGCCCCGGCCGCTTGATGAAGATCTTGCCGGTCGAGATCGAGCCGTCCGAATTCACCTGGGTAAAGTCGGCCTCAACCGTGCTGAGGCCGTTCAAATAGTCCGAGATCGCGCCGAGCGGGATCTTTTCGGCCAGAGCCGGAAAGGGCAACAGAAAGGCGAGCGGGGCCAGAAGGGCGAGACGGCGGTTCATACTGCCCATATAGCTGCTGATGATGCAGGATGCACCCCCGGTCGGCGGGGCCTCGCCGGGACGTTTTCTTGGCGTGAGCCGACGTGAAGGGCGATCCTTTAGCCAGAGTCGCTGCGGATCAATTTTTCTTGTGCCAAAATGGCATTTATTCGAATATGCTTTTGAAAAATCTACAGTCTGCGCCCATATCCGTCAGGATTTTCCGCAGCGGACGATCTATCCTGCCAAAAGCGGGACAAGGTTGAGGCGATCATGAAAGTCGTGGTTCTTGGCGCGGGTGTGATCGGCGTGACCTCGGCATGGTATCTGGCCAAGGCGGGCCACGAAGTCACCGTGATCGACCGCCAGCCTGCCGCCGCCCTGGAGACTTCCTTTGCCAACGCGGGCGAGATCAGCCCTGGCTATTCCTCGCCCTGGGCGGCCCCGGGCATCCCGCTGAAGGCGCTAAAGTGGATGTTCATGGAACATGCGCCGCTGATCATCCAGCCGCGTCCGGACTGGGCCAAGCTGTCGTGGATGGCGCGGATGCTGATGAACTGCACCTCCGAGGCCTATGCGGTGAACAAGTCGCGGATGGTGCGGCTGGCGGAATACTCTCGCGATTGCCTGATCGAGCTGCGGGCGGAAACCGGCATCAGCTATGATGAGCGGACCAGAGGCACACTGCAACTTTTCCGGTCGGCAAAGCAGGTTGCGGCGGCGGAAAAGGACACCGCGGTCCTGAAGGCCGATGGCGTGGCCTTCGAGGTGCTGGACGCCGAGGCTTGCGTGACGGTCGAGCCCGGCCTGGCTGCCGCACGTCACAGGATCGCGGGCGGCCTGCGACTTCCCGGGGACGAGACCGGCGACTGTTTCAAGTTCACCCGATCGCTTGCCGTCATGGCCCAGGCGCTGGGTGTGACCTTCCGCTACGGCGTCGGGATCGACCGGCTGGAGGCCGAGGCCGGCCGCATCGCCGCAGTCCACACCTCCGAAGGCCGGGTCACGGCGGATGGCTTCGTTCTGGCGCTGGGCTCTTACTCGCCGATGCTGGTGAAGGACTTCGGAATCAGGTTGCCGGTCTATCCGGTCAAGGGCTACTCGATCACCGTCCCGATCGTGGACGAGGGCCGCGCGCCGGTGTCGACGGTGATGGACGAGACCCACAAGATCGCGATCACGCGCCTTGGCGACCGCATCCGTGTCGGAGGCATGGCCGAGATCGCGGGCTTCGACGCAAGCCTGCCGCCGAAACGCCAGGCCACGCTGACCCATTCGGTCGAGGATCTGTTCGGCGGGGCGGGGGATCAGTCCCGGGCCCGGTTCTGGAGCGGCCTGCGTCCGATGACACCGGATGGCACGCCGATTGTCGGTCGCTCGCCCATCGCGAACCTGTTCCTGAACACCGGGCATGGCACGCTGGGCTGGACCATGGCCGCAGGCTCGGGCCGGGTGCTGGCGGACATCGTCTCGGGTCGGCGGACCGAAATCGATGCGGCCGATCTGGGCTATGCCCGCTACCTGCGCCAAGGTCGCCTTGGTCGTGCGCCCCGAACCGGGTTGCCGGTTCCCGCATGACCCCGCACCGGGCGTTGCGGCCCGGCTGACACCTCTTGGCAACAGCGCCCCGCGCACCGGCCAGGCCAGTTGCACATCCAACTGGATTGCAAGGCGGTTTGGGCGCAAACTCCCCCGGGACGGCGACGGGTCGGGGACGGGGGTCGTGAACACCGAGCGGAACGGACTGATCGACTACGGCCGCTTTCTGGCCGCGCTTGGCATTGTCTGGTTCAATGCCCAGGCCCCGGGCGACCGTATCGCCTACCTCGCCCTGCCGTTCTTCCTGGTGCTTCTTGCGCTGCCCTCGACCTCAAGCCTTTCCATGCGGGCGAAGCGGCTGCTCCTGCCGTTCCTGATCTGGTCGGTGGTCTTCGCCATGCTGAACACGGCGCTGGCGCTGAAGAACAACTCGCCGCCGTTCGAGTGGTGGCGATGGAGCATGCTTCTGTCGGGAACATGGGTCCACCTGTGGTTCCTGCCATTCGCATTCCTGGCGGCGGTCGTGGCACCCTGGTTCCGGCATCCGCTTGCCTCGCTTGGCGCGGCCATCCTGACAGCGACGCTGCTGGCGATGTATGGCAGCCCGAGGCCGATTCCGTTCGGACAATGGGCTTTTGCCGTGATCCCCGTGCTGGTCGGGATTGCCTATTTCGCGTGGGGCTGGCGCCTGGCGGTGACGACGCTGTTGACCAGCTCGCTGATCCTGTTCCTCGGCCCGCCGTCGCCGGACACCTACACGATCCTCATCGGCACGGCCGTCGCCCTGGTATTCCTGTCGAACTTTGCGCCAGCGACCGCGCTCTCGGACTGGTGCGCGCGGATTTCCTACTGGGTCTATCTCGCACATCCGCTGGTGATCATCGTGGCCCAGTCGCTGCGCGTCACCTATGTCGAGCTGGCACTGGTATCGCTGGTCGGCAGCGTGATCCTGGCGCAGATCATCGAAACGTCGGTTCACGCGTCCCGCAAGGGCAGGCTGGAATTCTAGAGTATCGGGGGTTACAGCCTGACCGCCTGTGCCACCCTTTGCAACTGGACCCGGGCAATGCCCGGGTTTGCCGTGTCCTTGTCCAGCGCCACGCAGACAAAGACCCTTGGTGCGCTGGCGAGTGGTTGGATCAGGTGCAGCCTGCGTCCGATGGCGATCTGAATGTCATCCACCGCCTCGCCCGGTGGCAGTGCCGCGAGGGCTTGCAGATTGGCTCGGGCCACCGCGACATTGGCCAGGGTTGAAGCCCCGTCCCCGTCTTCGCCCGCCATCACCACGCCCGACAGGCTGTCGACCAGACAGCCGCCCAGGAAACCGCTGATCCGGCGCAGGCCGGACAGATCGACCTCGGCCACCCGCGTCGTCGGGCGGCGCGGCCGCAGCGGTATGACTGCCGGGCTCACGGCGGGAACCGCTGGCCCGGCCGCCGGGCGGACAGTCGAGGGTTCACACACCCGAGGCGCAACCGGCAACGGCACCACCCGGCGCACCAGCACCACTTTGCGGTCTGTGCGCGTTTCTGGCTGCGGCAGGGCCTTCAGCCACTCTGCCGCTGTCTGGAACCGTGCCGAGGGCGTCACCGCCATGGCGCGGTCGATGGTTGCGAGAAATCCCTTGGGATAGTCGGGGACCGACCCCGCCAAAGGCTGCAGCGGATCGGGCCGCTTCTCGGCCAGCGCCGCCAACCGGCTCTGGCAGTTGACCGGAGGCTCGCCGGTGATTGCGTGATAGAGCGAGGCTGCCAGCGCATAGACATCGCTCCATGGCCCGCTGTTGCCGCCTGCCGTGTAGAGCTCGTGCGGCGAATAGCCGTCCTTCACCACGCTCAGGCCCGAATATTTCTCGACCGCACCCGCCGCTGTCCGCCGCGCCGCGCCAAAGTCGATCAGGATCGGCTCGCCCGCAGGCGTGACGAAGATGTTGTCCGGCGAGATGTCGCAATGCAGAAGCTGGTTGTCATGGATGTAGCCCACCGCCGCGATCAGCTTGCCCGCCATCCGCACGATCAGATCGGGCGACAGGTCGGCGCGCTTTTCGTCGATGATCTCCAGAAGGTCATGGCCCTTTATGT
>NCDY01000086.1 GCA_002280405.1 Rhodobacterales bacterium 32-66-9
GGCGGTGGCGATCTCGTGCCAGGCCTCGGGGATGCGGCCCGTCGGTTCGATGGTGTTGCATCCCTGCCGGTCCCTTCATGCCTCTTGCTTTACCCTAGTCGCAAGGCCTGCGCGGCTCGCCTATACTCACCCCCAAATCGCACCCGAACCCGTCTGACGGACCCCATGATCGAACCCGACCTGCGCGACCGCATCCTTGCCGAACCGGAACGGCTTCTCGAGGATCGCGACGTCATGAACGCCCTTGTGGCTGCGAACGAACGCGCCCTCGGCGACAATATCGTCGATTTGCGCGGCATCGCCATGCAGCGGCTGGAGACGCGGCTTGACCGCCTGGAAGACACACATAGGTCGGTGATTGCAGCGGCCTACGAAAACCTTGCGGGGACCAACCAGATCCACCGCGCGATCCTGCAACTGCTGGAGCCGACGAACTTCGAAGCCTTCATCGCCAACCTGACCGGAGAGGTCGCCCAGACCCTGCGGGTCGACCTTGTCCGTCTGGTGCTGGAAACCGTGCAAGAGGACAGCGACAGCGACCCGACCCTCCGTCGCCTGGGCGAGGTGCTTCGGATAGCGCCGCGCGGGTTTGTCACCAACTATCTGACAAACGGTCGAAATGGCGCGGGCCGCCCCGTCGTCCTGCGCGCCGTCACCGGCCTCGCCGGGGCGTTTTATGCCGAAAGAGCCGACACGATCCGCTCCGAGGCGCTGATGAAACTGGACCTCGGGCCGGGCCGCCTGCCCGGAATGCTGGTCTTCGCCTCGGAAGATACGAACCAGTTCAAGTCCACCCATGGCACCGATCTGCTTGCCTTTTTCGCGGGCATCTTCGAGCGGACGATGCGCCGGTGGCTGGCTTAGGGGCTGATCCCTTCCTGGCCCCCACGCTCGGGGACGCGCTGGCGCAATGGCTGGCGCAACTGCGGGCGCTGAAGGGGGCAGCGCCAAACACCCTCGAGGCCTATCGCCGCGATGTGGCCCGCTACCTGAAATTCCTCTCTGCCCACCGCGGCGGCGCGGAAGGCATCGCTGCCGTGGCCCGGACCACCCAATCCGACCTCCGCGCCTGGATGGCCGAGGAACGCGGGCGCGGCCTCTCCGCCCGCTCGCTGGCCCGGGCGCTGTCAGCGGTGAAAGGCTTCACCGCCTGGGCTGCCGACCGGACCGGGGCCGACGCGACAACCGTCCTTTCCGCCCGCGGCCCGAAGTTCCGCCGGAAACTCCCGCGCCCGCTAAGTGAACCCAGCGCCTCGGAAATCCTGACCGAGATCGGCGCCGACGCCCGCGAGGACTGGATCGCCGCCCGCAACACCGCCATCGCGACGCTTCTCTACGGGCTCGGCCTCCGCATTTCCGAGGCCCTGTCTCTCACCGGCACCGACCACCCCTTGCCGCCGGTGCTGCGCATCACCGGCAAGGGCGGCAAGACCAGGCCTGTCCCGGTGATCCCCGCCGCCGCACAGGCCGTCGCCGAATATGTCCGGCTGTGCCCGCATGACCTGACGCCAGACACCCCCCTGTTCCGTGGCGTGCGCGGCGGTCCGGTCAACCCCCGCCTGATCCAGTCCGCGATGGAGCGCGCGCGCCTCCGCCTCGGCCTGCCTGCCACGGCGACACCGCACGCGCTGCGGCACAGCTTCGCCACTCACCTGCTGTCGGCCGGAGGCGACCTCCGGGCGATCCAGGAACTTCTCGGCCACGCCTCGCTTTCCACCACGCAGACCTACACGGCGGTCGATGCCGCCCGTCTGATGGAAGTCTATGAGAAAGCTCACCCCCGCGCCTGACGCGACCCTGTTGCACGCAGCCGTGTATTCCGCCATCAAGAACCCATGACCCCGCGCCTGAAAGCCCTCTCGGTCCATCTCCTCACTGCCTCCGGCGCGGTCCTGTCGATGTTTGCCATGCTGGCCGCAGTCGAACAGAACTGGAGCCTGATGTTCCTGTGGCTGGTCGTCGCGCTGATTGTTGACGGAGTGGACGGCCCGCTCGCACGCCGCTTTGATGTCCGGAAGAACTGGCCGACCTATGACGGCGTGTTGATGGACCTGATCGTCGACTATCTGACCTATGTCTTCATCCCGGCCTTCGCGCTGTTCAAGTCCGGGCTTCTGCCCGGATGGACCGGCTGGCTTGCCATCATCGTGATCTGCTACGGCTCGGTCGTCTACTTTGCCGACACCCGGATGAAGACCAAGGACAAGTCGTTTGCCGGTTTCCCGGCCTGCTGGAACATGGTGGTGCTGGTCCTGTTCGCGACGCAACCCAGCCAGACGGTGATCCTTCTGGTGGTGATCCTTCTCACCGTGACGATGTTCACCAACCTGAAATTCATCCACCCGGTGCGGACTAGCCGGTGGTACGAGATCTCGCTGGCCGTCTGCATCGCCTGGATCGCGCTGGCCGGCTGGGCCGCCTGGTGGGACTTCCAGGAAGGCCCGATTGCCAAATGGCTTCTGGTGCTGACGTCGCTCTATCTCTGCCTCGCCGGGATCGTGCAGCAGATCGTCCCCGAGGGCATCCGTCGGGTGCGATAGGCCAAAAATCCTCAAGCAAGGATTTTGCCAAATTTCTTCTTCAAGAAATTTGACCCCAGCTTACAACCGGGTCAGCATCACCCCGGCGACAATCACCAGCGCCGCCACCGCCTTGTCGCGCGACATCCGCTCGCCAAAGGCCAGCCAGCCGATCAGCACCGCAAACAGGATCGAGGTCTCGCGCAGCGCGGCCACCACCGCGATCGGTGCCAGGGTCATCGCCCCGATCGACACCGCGTAGGCCCCGTAACTTGCCGCCGAGGCGAAAGCCCCCATCCGCCAGGCGCGCCAGTTTCTCGGTATCACGTCCCAGCCCCGCAGGGCCAGCATGCCCAGGGTGAAGAACGTCCCGTCCGCCACGAAAACCCAGGCCACATAGGCCGCAGGCGCGCCCGAGATGCGCGCGCCCATCCCGTCGATCAGCGTGTAGGTCGCCGTCGCACAGGCCGAGCCGACGGCGAAAGGCAGAAGCCTGCGGTCCTCGCCGGCGGTGAACACCCCGCGCGCCATCAACAGGATGCCCGCTGCCAGCACGGCAATCGCAAGATATTCCTGCCGGGTCACCGCATCGGCCAGGAAGGCCGCGCCGAACAGGGCCACGATCATCGGTGCCGCGCCCCGGGCGATGGGGTAGACCCGGCTCAGATCGCCCCGGTCATAGGCATAGGTCAGGAAGAACTTGTAGGCGAAATGGGTAAAGCCCGCCGCGATCACCCAGGGCACCGCCGCCCGATCTATCGCAGGCGTCAGCATGACCACCGCCAGCCCGATCGGCACTTCGACGATCGACAGGATCACCATCCCGCCGACCTTCGACGTCCCCAGCTTGATCAGCGCATTCCACAGCGCATGCAGAAAGGCCGCGCCAAGGACGGCCAGGAAGACGCCAAGGGTCACGGCTCACCTGTCATTGAACTGTCACAGACGGCGTAGGCCGCTGCGCACGGCCACGCAAGCCAAGCCATAGGTCCAGCAAGCCGCATTCGATAGGTGCAGACCGCAGGGCCACACTGCCCAGAGACGGGTGCCTTGCCTCACCGCAACATCCCCGCCACCCGGGGCGCGGGAAGCAGCCCCGACGCCCCGCCACCCGGTCACAGCATGAGCGCGCCCTCGTGGCGCAGCAGCGCCGCCTTCGTCTCTACCCCGCCCGGGGCGGAAAAGCCGCCGAACCAACCGGTCCCGGTGACCCGATGGCAGGGGATGAGGATCGGCAGCGGGTTCGCCCCGCAGGCCTGCCCCACCGCCCGCGCCGGAGCGCCCACCACCCGCGCGATCTGCCCGTAGCTCCGCGTCTCGCCCATCGGGATCGCGGCCATCGCCCGCCGCACGCTTTCGTTCAGGCCCGTGCCCCACTCCAGCGGCAGGTCGAACTGTCCGAGCCGTCCGTCGAAATAGGCCGCCAGTTGTGCCAGCCCCTCGGCCAAAAGCGGGCTTTCGTGCTGCACCTCTGGCAACCGCCAGTCCAGCGCCACCAGACGCCCGTCGTGTTCCACCAGACTGACCGGCCCGAACCGCCCCGTCATGCCGGCGCGGATCATCGCCCGCCCTTGTGCCGCAGGGGCGCAAAGGCTTCGCGCAGCAGCGTCGCCATCCCCTCGACTGCCGGAGACGTCCCCCGCGGAGTCCGCCGCAGCACCACCCGGGCGTTGTCGACGGTCGAAAACCCGTCCTCGGCCGTCAGCTCCCGGCATCCCGGCGGGATCGTGCTGCGCGACAGGGGCGCGATCGCCATTCCGTTCGTCACCGCCACCCGGAAGCCGCCCGCCACGTCGCAGGCCCAGGCCGAGCGCCAGTTGATCCCCTGCCGGTCCAGCGACAGCTCCACATAGTCCCGGCTCCATTGCGAGCGGAAATAGACCGCCACCGGCACCGGCCGCCGCAGGTGCTGGGCATGTGCCACCGATGTCACCCAGACCGTCGGGTCGATGCACAGAACCTCGCCCTCCTGCACATAGGCCCAGTCGTAGATCACCCCGAGGTCGATCTCGTCCGCCTCGAGAGCTGCGATCTGTGCCGCCGAATGGTCCACCCGCACCGACACCTGAACGCCCTCGTGGCGTTCGTCGAAGGCGGCGAGAACCCGGGGCAGGACCGTTCCGGAATACTCATCCGGTATCCCCACCCGCACCGGCCCGACCAGGGGCTTTTCCCGCAGCGCGACCGCCGCCTCGTCCAGAAGCGCCACCACGCGACGGGCATAGGGCACCAGTTGCTCGCCCCGGGGGGTCAGGACCACACCCCGCGCCTGCCGGTCGAACAAGGCCTGGCCCAGGCTCTCCTCCAGTCGCTTGACCTGCAGGCTGACCGCGCCTTGCGTGCGGTAAAGCCGCCCGGCCGCTGCCGTGACCGATCCCGCATCGGCCACGGCAAGGAAACTGCGCATCAGGTCACTGTCCAGCGGCTGCATTGCAAATCCATGAGCGAAATTTATGCCACCCATCAAACCTATTCGTTTGTGAAATGTCAAACTCGAACCTATCTTCGGCTCTCAAGCAAAGGAGACCATCATGTTCGCCCGCCTCTTCGCCCTTCCGCAGCTGCGCCGCTCGACCGCGTTCCTGCTGGAACGCGAAGACGATCACCTGCTGGACGACATCGGTCTGACCCGTGACCAGCTGCAAGCCCTGCGCCGCGGCCAAGGCCTTGCCGATGCCCGGGCCCGCACGCTGCGCTTTCATTCGACGCCGACGCCGCGCGGTCTCCCCGTGGGCGCCCAGGCCTGACTCTTCGCCGGGGGACTTGCGCCCCCGGCGAAGTTTTTCCCGACAACCGCCATCCTTTCGGAGATTTTTCTACAAATTCCTGAGAGCATGATGAGGAAAGGCGGACTCCGGTTTTCCGCGTCAATCGCGCGACCACCAAGACTCGAGATCGGGATGATGTTTCCGGCAAACATCATCCCGATCTAGACGTGATCGATCGTTGGCAGCATCCGCCGCAGGATCTTGCCCGAGGCCGATTTCGGGATCGCATCGATGAAGGTGATCGTCCTTGGCAGCTTGTACGGTGCCAGCTGCGCGGCAAGATGCGCCCGGATCGCCCCCTCCTCCGCCCCGTCGGCGGGCACGACAAAAGCCACCGGCACCTCGCCCGCCTCCTCGTCGGGGACGCCCTTGACCGCTGCATCCTTCACCATTGCCGAGGTCAAGAGCGCCGCCTCAACCTCCGCCGGGGCGACCTGGAAGCCCTTGACCTTGATCAGCTCCTTCAGCCGGTCGCGGATGAAGACCCAGCCGTCCGCATCCACCTCGGCCAGATCACCGGTCTTCAGCCAGCCGTCTTCGGTCAGCGTCGCCGCCGTCGCCTCGGGCCGGTTGTGATAGCCCGCCATCACCTGCGGGCCACGCACCCACAGCTCGCCCGGAACGCCGACGCCGACATCCTGCCCGTCCACCACGATCCGGCATTCGGTTGACGGCATCGTCAGCCCGACCGACCCCATCCGGGCCCGCCCGCGCGGAGTGCCATGGCTTACCGGCGACATTTCCGTCATCCCGTAGCCCTGGACCGAGACGCAGCCGATCCGCCGCGCCACGGCCTCGGCGACTTCCCCGCCCAGGGGCGCCGCCCCGGAAAAGAACCGCTCCACGCAGCTCAGGTCGAACTGATCCACCATCGGATGCTTGGCCAGGGCCACCGCGACCGGAGGCGCGCACCACAGGGTCGGCGTCTTGTGCCGCGCGACCAGCGTCAGGAACAGTTCCAGATCGAAGCGCGGCATCGTCACCACACCCGCCCCCGCCGCCAGATGCATGTTCATCAGCACCGTCTGGCCGTAGATGTGGAAGAACGGCAGAAAACCCACCGACCATTCCCCCGGAGTGCAGCCGACAACCGCCAGCAGCTGATCCACGTTGGCCACCAGGTTGCGATGCGTCAGGCGCACGCCCTTGGGCAGGCCCGTGGTGCCCGAGGAATAGGGAAGGACCACCACATCAGCCGCCGCGTCGACGGGCACCTGCCCGGACAACGGCTCGCCCATCAGCGCGGCCAGGGGCCTTGTCCCCTCCGCCTCGCCGATGACGACGATGTCTGCTGCGCCCGCGGCCTTCGCCGTCTCCACGAACGCCGGGATCGTCACCAAGAGCCGCGCCCCGGAATCCGCCAGCTGGTGTGCCACCTCCGGCGGGGTATATGTCGGGTTGATCGTCGTTATCGTCGCCCCGGCATAGGCAATGCCGTGAAAGACCACCGCATATTCCGGCAGGTTGGGCGCGAGGATCGCCACCACATCGCCCTTGCCGATCCCGCCCGCGCGCAGCCCGCCCGCCAGCCGCCGGATGCCCGCCTGCAGCGCCCCCGCCGTCATTTCGCGCCCCGACGGTCCGTCGATCAGCACTACCCGGGCCGGGTCGCCGTCCAGACCGCGGAACACGCGCTCGGTGATGCTTTCGCCGGTCAGCGCGATCGGCGGATGCGGACTCTGATGGATCATGGTCGTCCCCCCCCATTTCGGGCAAGGATACCACGGTTCGCGACGGAAATTTCAGACCGCGGAAATCACCCCAGGGCGTCGTTGCAGCGCCGACACGTTCCGGGATGGCGATGCGTCCCCACGTCTGGCAGCACGCGCCAGCAGCGCTCGCATTTTTCGCCATCGGCCGTCTCGAAGACCACGCCCACGCCTGGCACTTCCGGCAGCCGGAAGGCCTCTTGCGGCTCCGGGTCGGCGGTCAGGCTGATGCCGCTGGTAATGCAGGTATCGGCGAAATCCACCGTTCGCAGCGCCGCCAGCATGGCACTGTCCTCCACATGAACCACCGGCGCTGCCTCCAGACTGGAGCCTATCACCTTCGCCGTCCGCTGCACCTCCAGCGCCCCGGTGACCACCCGACGCACGTCGCGGATCGTTTCCCACTTCGCCGCCAGCGCGTCATCGCGCCATTCCTTCGGCGTCACCGGGAAATCGACCAGATGGACCGAGGATGCCTCGCCCGGGAATCGCTCCAGCCAGACCTCCTCCATGGTGAAGACGAGGACGGGGGCCAGCCAGGTCGTCAGCCGGTGGAACAACAGGTCCAGCACCGTGCGGCAGGCGCGCCGCCGCAGACTGTCGGCGGCGTCGCAGTACAGCGCGTCCTTGCGGATGTCGAAATAGACCGCCGACAGGTCCGTGGTGCAGAAGGCAAAGAGCTTCTGGAACACCCCCTGGAAGTCATACTTCGCATAGCCCGCGCGCACTTCGGCATCGAGTTCGCCGAGGCGATGCAGCACCCAGCGTTCCAGCTCCGGCATCCGGGCAGGCTCTACCCGCTCCGCCTCGCTGAACCCGGCCAGCGCGCCCAGCATATACCGCATGGTGTTGCGCAGGCGGCGATAGCTGTCTGCGACGCCCTTCAGGATCTCCTTCCCGATCCGCAGGTCCACCGTATAGTCCGACTGCGCCACCCAAAGCCGCAGGATATCGGCACCATACTCGCCGATCACCTCTTGCGGGGCCGTGGTGTTGCCCAGCGACTTGGACATCTTCATGCCCTTCTCGTCCAGCGTGAACCCGTGGGTCAGCACCCCCCGATACGGCGCGCGGCCCTTGGTCCCGCAGGCCTGCAACATGCTGGAGTGGAACCACCCGCGATGCTGGTCGGTCCCCTCCAGATACAGGTCCGCCAGCCCGTCCGGCGACCCGTCCTCGCGGTCGCGCAAGACGAAGGCATGGGTCGAGCCAGAGTCGAACCAGACGTCCAGCACATCGAAGACCTGTTCATAATCGGACGGGTTCACGATGCCAGACAGCACTTTTTCCTTGAATCCTTGCACATACCAGACATCGGCCCCTTCCGCCTCGAACGCCGCCTTGATCCGCGCGTTCACCTCGGCGTTGCGCAACAGAAAGTCCGGCGCATCCGGCCGCGCGCCCTTCTTCACGAAAGCCGTCAGCGGCACCCCCCAGGCGCGCTGGCGCGACAGCACCCAATCGGGCCGCGCCTCGATCATCGAATGGAGCCGGTTGCGGCCCGTCGCGGGCGTCCATTCCACCAGCTGATTGATCGAGTTCAACGCCCGGCTGCGGATCGTCTGACCATAGGTCGACATGCCGTCATCCAGCACCTTGTCGATGGCGACAAACCACTGCGGCGTGTTGCGGTAGATCACCGGAGCCTTCGACCGCCAGCTATGCGGAT
>NCDY01000087.1:0-11398 GCA_002280405.1 Rhodobacterales bacterium 32-66-9
CCCGCCGCCTGCTGCTTGATCATGCCGGCCCGCAGCATGTAGCGGTGGCTGACGATCTGCGCCTCGGCGGGGTTTTCCTTGAGGACGGGGAGGAAGTAGCGGGAAAGACGCATGTTGGCCTGCCATGGGAAAGGGTTCCCGGTTTCCTAGCGGGTCAGGCGGGGGCAGGCAAGCTCAAGGGGCGGCGGTCAGGTCCGCGGTTCCGGACGGAGTGCCCGCGATCTCCAGGATCAGCTTGCGGCGGAGGGCGGTCACGAACTCCGCCCGTCCGATCGCCGGGATCGCAAAGGCGCCGGGGCCGCCGATGAGGCGAGCTTCGTAGTCCTGCAGGAGCGGATCATCCGGGCCGCCGTCAAGGATCGGCAGGCCGTTGATGACGATCCCGGCGGCGATGACCTCGGCCCGCGCCTCCTCGATGCCGACGCCGGAGAAGTTGCCGAGGCTGTCGCCGGAGAAGTCGATGACCTGACGGAGGCTGGCGATCCGGTTGGTCTCGATCCGCAGCTTGCCGTCGAGGAGCGCATTCCCGATGGCGTTGCGGCCGGTGGCCAGGCGGGGGGGCCCGAGGAGGGCGACCGCAAAGGCCTCGGCCGTCTCGGGGCTGTCGATCACGGTCCAAGGGGCGACGGTGGCCTGGTTGGCCGCCCACTCGACATAGGTGACGGCGATGGCGCCGGTGAGGGTGTTCTGGATCGCCTCAATCACGGCGGGTTCGGTGATCGCGGTGGCGGTGCCTTCCCTTTGGAAGTCGATTTCTTCCTGGGTGATCGAGCCGGAGGCGTCGGCGAGGAGGACAAGCTCGAGGTCCACCTCTTGGGCGCGGAGGGGAGTGGTGAGGAGAAGAAGGGCGAGGACGGTGCGCATGAACGGGATATGGGGCGGGGCGCAGGCCGGGCAAGCGCCCTGCGTGGACAGGGATATGGGCTGAATGATTTCAAGGGGTTGAGTGTGGGCGTTTACGGTCTGGTAACCTGTGGTGCGGGTGGCCAGCCGCAGCCATCCCCTTCCACGGCGGAGGAGGGGGAGCGCGGTTGGTTCTGGTGGGGTGCGGGGTGGGGTGCTGGGGGGCATCGGGGTGAACCCCGACCTGCGCCCCCCTCACTTGACCTTCTTGCCCGCGATGACCATGCCGTCCTTGCCGAGGCCCGAGTTCGCGGTGGCCAGCACCTTGGGGGCTTCCTTCTTGGGCTTCTTGGCTTCCTTGTTGCCTTTGCTTCTGTCCTTGGACATCGAGAGGTTCCTTTTCCGGGGGGCCACCTCGGCGGATGCCGAGGGGATCGCTGCCGTCCGGGGTTTCGGGCTTGAGGGCCGGTGCCGGGGGCATCAGGGGCGGGGCCGCAGAAGCGGTGCGGCGGGCGGAGCCTGTAGGTCAAGGTGGGGGTCGGGGGGCGGGAGGACAAGGGGTGAGCCGGATCAGAAAACAGTCCCGCGGACTGTTTTCCCGGCGAACGTCCGAGCACGCTGGCGCGGGCCGGGAGCGAGGGCGCGGTCAGATTTGCTTTGGGCAAATCTGATAAGGTGGCAGGTGCGGCGGGTTCCCAGCCAACGCATGTCCGCAGGGATTGGTGGGGGCCCTGTTGCATAAATCAGGCGACGGACGTGGGTTCCCCTGTTCCCGGACGGACTTATCCATCGGCTTCGGAGACGGTTGCCAAGGGCGGTTACGCCGTTCAGGAATGAGCAGGCGAACGCCACGGTTCGAGAGAGCCTGCGAATGACACGGACCTGGACCTCGGCGACCTGACGGTCGAGGGTGAGGCATCGTGCCGTCACCGGTTCGCGGCCGAGGCCGAACTGCCCTGAGGCGTTGGCCCAGCGGTTTCGCTTTGGCACTGCGGCAGTCGACCGGGTTCGTCGAGAGCCTGCCGCGTCTGATCGATCTGGGCTGGACGGTGCCGACCTTCAGCACCCTCGGCCCTTGCCAGAAGACCCATGCCGAACCGCACCTTCATCGTCAGGCAGGTCTGGATCGCTGCATCGCTGTGGTCGGGCTGTCGGCCGCGTCTGCCGGTCGGCGCGGCCTCCCAGATCATGGCGGGATCAAACCGGATCGTCAGCGAGCCGCGGCGCTTGCGCGCGTTCGCCACTGTCCACACCCGCTGTGATCGCCGCGCCCACACCTTCATGTCCGCCATCGCCATAGCGGCAATCGTCATCTTCTGGATAGGATCAACGGGTCCTGAGCCCGGGTCCACCCCGGTGGCACAGTCGATGCGCCGCCCGGCGACATCTTCGCACTTGCCAGGCCCGCCGGACGGGCGAAAGCAATCCTTGACCGAACGTGAATGTCCACAGACAAGCCATTGCCTTGTCCCGGGTTGATAACTGGCCACGGGTGGACACTTGCAGCCCCCGCGCCCCTTTGGCACTGTCACGCCCGAAGGCCGGGGAGGGCCGCATCCGATGAGCCGCAACACCGCCGATGAGGGCTACTTCCTTTATCATTCCATCGGCATCTATCCGGGGAAAGAGCAAGACCTTGCCCGGGCCATGGCCGAGTTCTCCGACGTCTGGTCGGCCCCGAACGACAGGCAGTGGGGATATGTCCTGCGAAAGAGGCAGGACTTCATCGACCGCTGGCGGCGGCTGATCAATGTTCCGAAAGGCAGCCTTACCACCGTCGACAACGTGACCGAAGGCCTGCAGAAGATCCTGCGCGCCCTGCCGGAAGGCAGCCTGAACCGCAAACGCGTGCTGGTGGCCGCCGACTGCTTTCCCTCGCTCCATTTCCTCCTTGCAGGTCTCGCCCCGAAGCTGGGCTTCACCCTGACGACTGTCCCGGTCGCGGAAGGCCGCGCCTGGGTGGAGACCGAGGACTATCTGGACCGCTGGACCCCCGACGTCGGCCTCGCCCTCCTGACCTGGGTCACCTCCATCGGGTCGTCCAGGATGGACTACCCCGCCCTCGTCGCCTGATGCCGTTCGACGCGACGCACCCGCGGGTGGATTTCGTGGTTTCGACAAGCCTGAAATGGCTCTGCGGGACGCCCGGCGCGGGCATACTTTACGCTGACAAGGACCTGATCCCCAGCCTCACACCGGAAGGCCGGGGCTGGTTCAGCCAGAACAACCCCTTTTCCTGGGACCTCGACAGCTTCGCCTATGCTCCCGACATCCGCCGCTTCGACACCGGCACGCCGGGATCCGTCGCCGCGCTGGCCTCGCTGCCCGCGATGGAGTGGTTCGCAAACCAGGACCTGCGCGACATCGCCGCCCATAACCGCCGCCTGGTCGACCGGGTGATCACCCGGGCAGACCGGCTGAACCTGCCGCTCCACTCTCCACGGGACGCCGCCAAGCGTGGCGGGGCGGTGATGATCCGGCTGCCGGACAAGGCCGAGGCCGCGGCTTGCGTGGGGGCTTTGGGGGTGGAGGGCTACTCGGTCGACTTTCGTGGCCCGATCCTGCGGATGTCGCCCGGGTTCGTGACCGAGGACCGTGCCGTAGATGCCGTCTTCGACATGATCGAAGAGGTGATGACCCGTCGGCGTCGCCGGTTCGCGGGGCAGGGCGAGGCCCGGTCCGGCGGGCAGGAGGTGCTGGCCGCGCTGGCCTCGGGGCTGGCGGGGGGCAGCGTGAAGGTCGTCGACCTGACCGCCGAGCTTGGTCCCGAAACGCCGATCCTGCGGCTGCCCGCGGATCTTGCGCGGAACACGCCCAAGGTCGCCATCCACCGGATCAGCGAGTATGACAAGGACGGACCGTTCTGGGCCTGGAACTGGCTGGAATTGGGCGAACACTCCGGCACCCATTTCGACGCGCCGCACCATTGGCTTTCCGGCAAGGACCACCCGGACGGCTTCACCGACACCCTGTCAGTCCAGCGCCTGATCGCGCCTGCGAATGTCATCGACTGTTCGGCCGAAGCTGCCGCCGACCCCGATTTCCTGCTGACCGCCGCCCATGTGAAGGCCTGGGAAGCGAAGCACGGCCAGATCGGGCCGGGCGAATGGGTGCTGATGCGGACCGACTGGGACAGACGCTCGCATGATGAGGCGTTGTTCCTGAACGAGGACCCGGACCCTTACGAGGACGGCTCGCACTCGCCCGGCCCTTCGACCGATTGCATCGACTACCTTCTGGGCAAGGGCATCGTCGGCTGGGGCACCCAGTGCATCGGCACGGACGCAGGTATGGCGGGCAAGTTCAGCCCGCCCTTTCCGGCGCACAATTTCCTGCACCGGGACAACTGCTTTGGACTGGCGAGCCTGTGCAACCTGGACCAGCTGCCGGCCAAGGGCGCTGTGCTGATCGTCACGCCTCTGAAGCTCAAGGACGGGACCGGCTCACCGATCCGGGCTCTGGCGCTGATTGGCTGACCGCTCGTCTGCGACTTCGTCACTTCTCGCGGCTGTCCCGAGGAGGCGACGAAGTCGAACGACGAGGGGTTACCGCGGAACGAACTGCTTCGCCCGTGCTCGCAGCGCGTCGACATAGGCCAGCACATCGATCCCGACGCCAACAAAGCGCGCGCCCGACTTCAGGCAGTCGCCGATGAAGGCGTCGTCGGTGGACAGGACACCGGCGGCCTTGCCAGAGGCGGCGATCCGGGTCAGCGCGTCCTTCACGGCGGCCCGGACGTCGGGGTGGCCTGCGTTGCCAAGGTGGCCCATGTCGGCCGCTAGGTCGGCGGGGCCGACGAAGACGCAGTCAATTCCCGGGATCGCCAGGATTTCGTCCAGAGCGGCAAGGCCCGCGCGGCTTTCGACCTGCAGGATCAGGCAGATCCCGTCGTTCGCGGTCTGAAGATAGTCCGGGATCGCCGAAAACCTTGAGGCGCGGGCGAGCGAGGCGCCGACACCACGGATGCCCTCGGGCGGATAACGGGTGGCCGCCAGCGCACGGCGAGCCTGTTCGGCAGTCTCGATCATCGGGATCAGAAGGCTTTGGGCACCGGCGTCCAGCGCCTGCTTGACCCGGGCGGGGTCGTCGTCGCGCAGGCGGACCACGGGCTGCGAGGGCGACGGCTCGATGACGGCAAGCTGCGCCAGCGTGGTCCGCAGGTCGTTCGGCGCGTGTTCGCCATCGATCAGCAGCCAGTCGAAGCCGCAGGTCGCGGCCATTTCGGCGGCATAGGGATCGGCCATGCCGAGCCAGCAGCCAAAGACGGTATCCCCGGCGGCAAGACGGAGCTTCAGGCGGTTTGCAGGGGCGGGCATGGGGTGACTCGAAGCTGAGGAAGACATGATAGAAGGCAGCGAAATCGGCCTTATACCGGCTGACCGGCGGGGCTTCGACGGCCCTGCCGAAAGAGCCGGAGAGGCCGAAGTCGCCTGCCGTCTGGCCCTGACCATAGGCCGCAAGCCGACGGACATGCCAGAGGATTCCGGCGACGGGATCGTGCGGCGGACCCGCGCCGCGGCCGGTTTCCTGGGCCACGCCTGTGCGCGCGACGCCGGCCCCGGCCCCCTCGCGCCAGAGCGGTCCCGGTTCCTGCCCGGCGTCACCCAGGATTTGGACTGCCGCGCCCAGTCGCGGACCGTGTCGCCCGACCCGGCCCCGGACCGCAGCCAGGCAGCGTTCGCTTTCACGCCTGCGGGTCTTGCCGCGGGCGCAACCGTCCGAAGCAAAGGGGCCGGGCGCCGAACCGAGGTCGCGCCGCACCAGGGCGGCGAGTGCGGACTTCGCGCAGCAACCCGCATGAGCCTGCCCTGCCGTCGCCGGAACGCTGCGACGTCCTTTCCGGGACGGCGCACGAATTGCCGCTTGACGCTTATTGGATCGTTCCATAATCTGGGGGAACCGACCAAATTTCGAGGGACTCATGCGCTGGAAGGTGATCGGGGCAAGCGGCTTTGCCGTCGAGCACAGGATCGGCGCGCTTCGCTCGGCGGGACAGGATCCGGCGGCTGTCGTCAGGACGTCCGCCCGACGCGCCGCAGAATTCGCCAGCGCAGATGCGACCCCGGTCGGCACGGCAAGCCGCGTCCCGGCGCTGGAAAACCCGGTCATCAGGGCGGTCTGCAGATCATCTGCCATCGCAAAACGCGTCCCTGAGGTCACGGCGGCGATTGCGGCGGGCAGGCCTGTCCCAGGCCACAAGCCTTTGGCGATGCCGGCGACCGATGCGAGCCGGACCGCTCAGGCCGCAGGCAAGGCCTTGGACGGGGCTGAAGACCAAGCCGCATGACCAAACTTGTCGCTGCCTCCGACGCTGTTTCCCGGATCAAGGATGGGGCCGTCGTGACCGTTTCCTCGTCGTCCGCTCTCGGTTGCCCCGACCTTGTCCTCAAGGCGCTCGGCGACCGCTTCCGGGCGGAAGGGCACCCGAAGGCCCTCACGACACTGCACCCGATCGCCGCGGGCGACATGTATGGTGTCAAAGGGGTGGACTGGATCGCCCAGGATGGCCTTCTGGCCCGCGTCTTGGCCGGATCCTACCCTTCTGGACCCTCCAGCCTGCCAATGCCCGAGATCTGGAAAATGATCGTTGACGACCGGGTCGCCGCCTACAACGTGCCCTCTGGCATCCTGTTCGACATGCATCGCGAAGCCGCCGCCCGCCGCCCCGGTGTGCTGACCAGGGTCGGGCTGGACACCTTTGCCGACCCGGTTCGCGAGGGTTGCGCGATGAACGCCCGCGGAGCCGCGGAGCCCATCGTCCGGCGCGTCGAGTTTGGCGGCGAGACCTGGCTGCATTTCCCGAACATCCAGCCCGATGTCTGCGTCCTGCGCGCCACGACGGCTGACGAATGGGGCAACCTGACCTATGAGCACGAGGGGGCCTATCTGGGCGGGTTGGAACAGGCCATCGCGACCCGCAACAACCGCGGCCTCGTCATCGCCCAGGTCTCGCGCCTGACGGCGAAGGGTTCGCTGCGGCCCCATGATGTCCGGGTGCCGGGGCATCTCGTCGATCTGATCGTGATCGACCCCGACCAGAAGCAAACCTGCGAGACGCCCTATGACCCGGCGATTTCCGGCCAGATCATGCGGCCCTGGTCCAGCTTCGCGCTGGCCCAGCATGGCGTCGAGAAGGTCATCGCCCGCCGCGCCGCGCTGGAGCTAAAGGGCGGCATGACCGCAAACCTCGGCTTCGGCATCTCGGCCATGGTGCCGCGCATCCTGCTGGAGGAAGGCCACCCCGAGGCCGTGACCTGGGCAATCGAACAGGGCGCCGTGGGGGGCATGCCCCTGACCGGCTTCGCCTTCGGCTGTGCCTCGAACGCCGACGCCTATGTGCCCGCGCCGCAGCAGTTCATCTATTTCCAGGGTGGCGGGTTCGACCTGTCGTTCCTGTCGTTTCTGGAGATTGACACCGAGGGCAACGTCAACGTCTCGAAGCTGGGGAAGAAGCCCTATCTCACGGCGGGGTGCGGCGGGTTCGTCGACATCACGTCGCAGGCCCGCAAGATCGTCTTTTCCGGCTGGTTCGAGGCCGGGGCCGTCACGGACCTGTCCGCCGTCGGCGTGAAAGTCGCCAGCCCGGGCAAGTTCTGCAAGATGGTCGACAGGGTCGAACATGTCACCTTCTCCGGCACCCGCGCCCGCGCGCAGGGGCAAGAGGTGCTCTACATCACCGAACGCTGCGTGATCCGCCTGACCGACCGGGGCCTTGTCGCCACCGAGATCATGCCCGGCATCGACCCCGCCCGCGACATCGTTGCCGCCAGTCGAGGCCGGGTTGCCATTGCCGGGAACGCGGCCAGCATGCCGCTTTCGCTGCTGAGCGTCGGCCCGATGGGCTGGCAACCATGAGCGGCGTCCGCCTGCATGTCGCCGGGTCGGTGGCCGAACTGCAGCTGCAAAATCCGGCCAAGCTCAACTGCCTGACTGTCGAGATGCTGGATCAGCTTGCCAGCCATATCGAGATGATCGAGGCCCATGCCGGGATCCGGGCGGTCGTCATCATCGGTGAGGGCGAGAAGGCCTTCTGTTCCGGGGCCGACATCAAGGCCTGGGCCGATCTTGCCCCCGCCGACTTTGCCCGCACCTGGGTTCGTGGCGGCCACCGCAGTCTTGACCGGCTGGCACGCCTGCACAAACCCACGGTCGCCGCCCTGAACGGCCACGCGTTCGGCGGCGGGTTGGAGCTGGCTGCGGCCTGCGACATCCGCGTCATCAGCCCCGAGGCCGCCATAGCACTTCCGGAGGCCGGCGTGGGGATCGTCCCCGGCTGGTCCGGCAGCCAACGCCTCGCCCGGCTGATCCCGGAAGGAATGCTGAAGGAAATGGCGCTTTTCGGTCGCCGCATCGGGGCGGATCGCCTGCACGCCTGCGGTTTCGCAGCCGCGATTGCCAGGGACGTGCGCTCCGCCGCGCAAGAGATCGCGGGGCGGGTTGCGGCCCTGTCGCCTCGCGCCACCGAGATCACCAAGGCGATGATCCACGCAGGGCTTGGCGAAGACAGCGCCGCCCTGATCGAGGCCCTTGGCTCGGCCGCCATCGCAGCGACGCCCGACCGAGCGGAAGGCGTTGCCGCCTTTCAGGGCAAACGCAAAGCCGAGTTTCCGGGGACATGAGATGCTTGGTCTGACGTTCACGCCACCTTCACGGGCAGCCCTACGATGAGCATCTTCCCGGCCGGGATCGTGTCGGAAAGCGGCCGGACCCATGCCAAGAACAGCGCCCCCGCAAGCGCAGACCGCACGTCCGGCAACATCGTGTCGCCGACCAACCGCGTCATGACGACCAAACCAGCAGTGACGCCCGGCGAAAGGTTCGAGGCCGCAGGGATGTCGGAAAAGGCCGTGACATCCGACCCGGAAACCGCACGGCGGATCGCCTGATGTCCCCGGATGTCCTGATCATCGGCTCGGGCATGGGCGGGGCGACACTCGCCGCCGCCCTGGCGCCCACCGGGCGCCGCGTTCTTATCCTCGAACGTGGCGAGCGTCTGCCGGACAGTCCCGAGGCGCGCGACCCCGCCGCCATCTTCCAGCGTGGCCATTTCAAGCCGGACGAGGTCTGGCGCGACAGTTCCGGGGCGCCCCTGCACCCCGGCAACTACGCCTGTGTCGGCGGCAACACCAAGTTCTACGGGGCGGTCCTTCTGCGTTACCGGGCCGAGGATTTCCGCCCGCTGCGGCACATCGGCGGCACCACCCCCGGCTGGCCGATCGGCTATGAGGACCTGGAACCCTACTATTGTCGCGCCGAAACCCTGTATCGCGTCCGAGGTGACGTCGCGAACGATCCCACCGAACCGCCGCACTCTGCCCCCTATCCCTTTCCCCCGGTCCCCGACGAGCCCGACATCCAGCGCCTGCGCGCTGCCTTTGCCGCGCAGGGCCTGCGTGTCTCGGCCTTGCCGCTCGGGGTCGACATCGCGGCCTGGCTGGCGCGCGCGAAAACCGGGTGGGATGCCTTCCCCTGCACCACCGGCGCGAAATCGGACGCCGAAAGCTGCGCCCTGGCCGAGGCGTTGCGGCACCCGAACGTCAGCCTGATGACCGGCACGAAGGTCACCCGCCTTGTCGCCGAAGGCCGCCGGATCAGCGGTGTCGAGGTCGAGCGGGCGGGGGCCAGGTCCACCCTGTCTGCCCCGGTCGTCGTCCTGTCCGCCGGTGCCATCCTGTCTGCGGCACTTCTCCTTGCCTCGGCCGACGCCGATCATCCGCATGGCCTTGCCAACCGCTCGGACCAGGTGGGGCGCAACTTCATGAACCACAACCTGACCGGAATGGTCGCCTACAACCCGTTCCGTCGCAATCGCACGATTTATGAAAAGACTATCCAGATCAATGACTTCTACTTGACGGGCGGCCCGGCCGGCGAACCCTTGGGCAACATCCAGATGCTGGGCCGCGTCACTGGCCCGATCCTCGCGGGTGAGGCGGGCCTTCCCCTCTGGCTTGCCAGTCACATCGCCGACCACTCGATCCACATCATGGCCATGTCGGAAGACCTGCCCGACCCCGACTCGCGCGTCATGTGGCGCAATGGCGAGGTTGTCCTCGACTGGCGGAAGACCAACACGCAAGCCCATGATCTTCTCGTCCGGCGCCTGAAGCAGGCGATGCGGCGGGCAGGCTGGCCGATCACGCTGTCGCGCGGCTTTCCAAAGTCCAAACCCAGCCACCAGTGCGGCACCAACCGGATGGGCACCGATCCGGCGGCGTCCGTGGTTGCCCCCAACCTCAAGGCCCACGACCTTGACAACCTCTACATTTGCGACGCCTCGGTCCTGCCCACCTCGGCCGCGGTCAACCCTTCGCTCACCATCGCCGCGCTCGCGCTTCGCGCCGGCGATCACATCGCCAGGGCCCAGGCATGAAACCTCTCGCGCTCATCACCGGAGGCCAGCAAGGCATCGGTCTCGGTATCGCCCGGACCCTTGCCCAGCATGGCTTTCGTCTTGCCATCGCTTCCTGCCCCGCCCCAGAGGACGCCACAGTCGGGGCTGCCCTGCAAGCCCTTGGTCCCGAGGCGCGCTACTACCACCACGATCTCGCCGACATCGCCGCGATCCCGGAGCTTCTAGACCGGATCGAAGCGCAACAGGGCCTGCCGGACTCTCTCATCCAGAACGCCGGGGTTGCCGCCAGAAGCCGGGGCGACTTGCTGGAGATAAGCCCCGAAAACTTCGACTGGATCATGGGCATCAACCTGCGCGGGGCATTCTTTCTGGCCCAGCAGGTTGCGAAAGGCATGCTCGCGAGCCAAAGCGCGCACTACCGCTCCATCACCTTCGTCACTTCCGTCTCGGCCCGGATGGCCAGCCCCGAGCGCGCCGAGTACTGCATCTCCAAGGCCGGTGCCGCGATGGCCGCGCAAACCCTCGCCTTGCGCCTTGCCCCACATGGCATCGGCGTCTTCGAACTGCGCCCCGGCATCATCGAGACCGACATGACCGCGGGCGTGAAAGAGAACTACGACAGACGCATCGCCGCGGGCCTTGTCCCCGCTGGCCGCTGGGGCAAGCCCGCGGACATCGGCCAGGCTGTCCTCCCCCTCGTCACTGGCCAGCTGGCCTTTGCCAGCGGCGCGGTCATCCCCGTCGACGGCGGGCTTTCCATCGAAAGACTGTAGCAATGACCCTGGGCTACGACTACATCATCATCGGCGGCGGGTCCGCAGGCTGTGTCCTCGCCGCGCGGCTGACCGAAGACGCTTCGGCCAGGGTTCTCCTGCTGGAAGCCGGCGGCCGCGACCGGCATCCGTTCTACCACCTTCCCGCAGGCTTCGCGAAGATGACCAAGGGCATCGGCGCCTGGGGCTGGCAGACGGTCCCCCAGCGCCACCTGCGCGGCATGCAGTTCCGCTACACCCAGGCCCGCGTGATCGGAGGCGGCTCCTCGATCAACGCCCAGCTTTACACCCGGGGCAATGCGCTCGACTACGAAGACTGGCGGCAGGCAGGCTGCCCGGGCTGGGGGTATGAGGACGTCCTGCCCTGGTTCCGCAAGTCCGAGGTCAACGACACCTTTGAAAACGAGTTTCACGGCAAGACCGGCCC
>NCDY01000087.1:11408-11983 GCA_002280405.1 Rhodobacterales bacterium 32-66-9
GGCTACTACCAACTGACCCAGCGCTGGTACCGCCGCTCCTCCACCGCCACCGCCTTTCTGAAACCCGCCCTCGGCCGCCCGAACCTGACGGTGAAGACCGGCCAACAGGTCCTGCGCATCATCACCGAAAACGACAGGGCGACAGGCGTCCAGACCACCGAAACCTTCCACCGCGCCACAACCGAGGTCATCCTGTCCTGCGGTGCCATCGGTTCCCCCCGTCTCCTGCAGCTTTCCGGCATCGGCCCCGCCGACGACCTTCGGCGCCTCGGCATCCCCGTGGTCCTTGACCGCCCGCAGGTGGGCGCGAACCTGCAGGACCACCTCGATCTCTTCGTCATCGCCGAATGCACCGGCCCGCACACCTATGACCGTTACGCCAAGCCGCACTGGTCGGCGCTGGCGGGCCTGCAATACCTCCTGACCCGCAAGGGGCCCGTCGCCTCCTCGCTCTTCGAGACGGGCGGCTTCTGGTATGCCGACCCCTCCGCCCGCAGCCCCGACATCCAGTTCCATCTGGGCCTCGGTTCCGGGATCGAGGCCGGCGTCGCCGCCATGCCAAACGGGGGCGTCAC
>NCDY01000088.1 GCA_002280405.1 Rhodobacterales bacterium 32-66-9
TACGGCGAGGAGATGCTGCGGATCACCGACCGCCAGAAGCGCGAGCTTCTGTATGGTCCCACCAACGAGGAGATGATCACCGACATCTTCCGGTCCCACGTCAGCAGCTACAAGGACCTGCCGCTAACGCTCTATCACATCCAGTGGAAGTTCCGCGACGAGATGCGGCCGCGCTTCGGCGTGATGCGCGGGCGTGAGTTCCTGATGAAGGACGGCTACAACTTCGACGTCGACCGCGACGCCGCTTTGCACGCCTACAACCGCCACATGGTCAGCTACCTGCGCACCTACGAACGCATGGGCCTGACCGCGATCCCGATGCGTGCGGCCAGTGGCCCGATCGGCGGCGACAACACGCATGAATTCCTGGTGCTGGCGCAGACCGGCGAGTCCGAAGTCTTCTACGACGACCGCGTGACCGGCCTGAAGCTCGGAAGCCGCGACATCGACTATGACGACCGCGCCCAGGTCGCCGATGTCTGCAAGGCGTTCACCACCCTATACGCCCGCACCGACGAGACGCACGACCCCGCGGTGTTCGACCAGGTCCCGGAAGCGCACCGCAAGGTGGGTCGGGGCATCGAGGTCGGGCAGATCTTCTACTTCGGCACCAAGTATTCCGCCTCGATGGGGGCCGAGGTCACGACCGCCGAAGGGACCAAGGTCCCGGTCGAGATGGGGTCGCACGGGATCGGCGTTTCCCGCCTGCTGGGCGCGATCATCGAGGCGAGCCACGACGACAACGGGATCATCTGGCCGGAAGGGGTCACGCCCTTCCCGGTCGGGATCGTGAACCTCAAGCAGGGCGATGCAGCGGCGGATGCGGCCTGCGAGGGGCTTTACAAGGCCCTGCAGGCCAAGGGACTCGAGGCGCTTTATGACGACCGCGACGAACGCGCCGGGGCGAAGTTCGCCACGATGGACCTGATCGGCCTGCCGTGGCGGATCACCGTCGGCCCGCGCGGGCTGGCCAACGGGGTGGTCGAACTGACCAGCCGCCGGACCGGGACAAGCGAAGAGATGTCACCCGAGGCCGCCGTCGACCGGATCGCGCAGATTTACGCCGGTTGCTGACCGGACCTGCGCGCCGGATGCGGCGGTCTGTGCCATCACGATCACCACATTGCCCTGCTTGTGGCGCGACCCGGCCAGCGCATGCGCCGCGCGCACCTCTGCGAAGGGCAGTGTCCGGCCCAGATGCGGGCGGTAGACGCCGTCGCGGTGCAGCCGGATCAGCCGCTCCATCGCCGCCCGGCCCTCGCCGATCACCCCGGCGCTGATCCGGTGTGTGCCCCGCCGTGGCCGAAGGGCAGCACCGATCTGTTCGGCAAGGGTTGCCGTCACCGGCAGCAGCCGACCGGCTTCGGCCAACAAGCCCTTGGCGCGCGGATAGGGCAGCGTGCCCACCACGTCGAGGATCACATCCCACTGGCCGCTGATCGGTCCGGCACCGTAGTCGATCACCGCATCGGCGCCAAGCTTGCGCGCAAGCGCATGGTTCGCGCGGCCCGCGACCGCCGTGACCTCGGCCCCGACCGACCGCGCGATCTGCAATGCCGCGCTGCCGACGGACCCGGTCGCGCCGTTGATCAAGAGCCGCTCGCCGGGCCTGAGACCGGCCTTGTCCAGAAGAAAGTCCGCCGCCGTAAGGCCGCCGAAGAAGAACGCGGCGGCTTCGGCGTCGCTCAGGCTGTCGGGCTGATGCAACAGCCTGCCATCGGCGCGGATCGTCAGAAACTCGGCATGCGCGCCCCCCGACATGCCGGTGGTGCCGAACACCCGCTGTCCCGGCAGAAAGCCCGTGACCCCGGTGCCGGTCGCGTCCACCACGCCCGCGAACTCCATCCCCGGCACCGGGTTGCGGGGCCGGATCACGCCGGTGATCAGCCGCAGGATCAGACCGAACCCCCGCGGCGCATCATTGGCGCGCAGGCGCGCATCGGCCGTGGTCACGCCGGCGGCCGTTACCCGGACCCGCACCTCTACCGGCTTCGGCTCCGGCTGCGGCAGGTCCTCAAGCGTGATCACATCGGGTCCGCCATACCGGCGCACAGTGGCGGCTTTCATCCCGGATCTCCGTGGTTGACCTGCAAGCGGGGTAGAGGATTCAGGTTGGAACACAAACGGTTCCTGCTCTGGCGTCTGGAAATCCTGACCTGCGGCTCCGGCCCGCACCAGCCCTGCCCCGACGCGAAGGCCGCCCCGCCAGCCTGGGCCCGACAACGGTTGACCTTGCCGCAGCCGGTTCCTAGCCTTCGCGGGAAACCGGGAGCGATGGATATGACGCGGGCACTGATCACCTGGGGCGGCTGGGACGGGCACGAGCCCGACAGGGTCGCGGCCCTGTTCGCGGGCTGGCTGGGCGAGGCGGGACTGGAGGTCACGCTGACCGACAGCCTGGCCTGCTTCGACGACCTCGACGCCGTCAAGGCGTTCGACCTGATCGTCCCGGTCTGGACCATGTCGACGATCGGCAAGGACCAGGCGCTCAACGCCTGTGCGGCGGTGGCCTCCGGCGTCGGGATCGCGGGCTGTCATGGCGGCATGTGCGACGCTTTCCGCGAGAATGTGGACTGGCAGTTCCTGACCGGCGCGCAGTGGGTCGCGCATCCGGGCAATGACGGGGTGGAATATGGGGTCCGCATCGTCTCGGACGATCCGGTGGTGGCAGGAATCGGGAATTTCACGGTGAAGACCGAGCAGTATTATCTGCATGTCGATCCGGCGGTGCGGGTGCACGCGGTCTGCGATTTTCCGGTGGCGGACGGGCCGCATGCGGTGAACGGCCCGGTCGCCATGCCGGTCGTCTTCACCAAGGGCTACGGCGCGGGCCGGGTCTACTACAACGCGCTTGGCCACAAGGCGGACGTCATCGGCACGGGCCCCGCGGCCGAGCTGATGCGGCGCGGACTGATCTGGGCGGCGCGGCGCGGCTGACCTTGCGTCACATCTGGCAAAGGCGCCCCGTTTCGTGGCAGAGCTCAGTCATCCTTTCGCAACACTTGCCCGTCAGACTGGCCCCATGACCTTGCCCGCCGATCACTACCGGATCCTGAAACGCAACCTGTCGCTGGCTGAGTTGCTGGCCGACGGCATCGTGCATGCGCTGGCGCTGTTGGCCGGACTGATCGCGTTTCCGTTCCTGCTTTTCCATGGACTGCAGACGGCGGGGATCGGCACCTTCGCGGCACTTGCCGTCTATGCGGCGGGCTTCTTCCTGATGTGGGGCTTCTCGCTGGCCTACAACATGACGCCGCCGTCGGCCCTGAAATGGCTTTTGCGGCGGTTCGACCATTCGATGATCTACGTGATGATCGCGGGCACCTATACGGCGGTCATTCCGCATCTGGACAGTACAACCTGGGCCTGGGTCCTGGGCCTTGTGGTCTGGACCGGTGCCACGCTGGGGATCATCGTGAAAGTGGCCCTGCCCGGGCGCTATGACCGCCTGGCAATCCTGGCCTATGTTCTTCTGGGTTGGGTCGGGGTCATTGCCATCGGCCCGGTCACGGCGGCTTTGCCCGCAGTGTCCCTCTGGCTTCTGGTGGCGGGCGGCGCGACCTATGTCGCAGGGGTCGGCTTTCATGTCTGGCACCAGCTGCGGTTCCAGACTGCGATCTGGCACGGTTTTGTCGCCGTGGCCGCCGGCCTGCACTTCGCCGCCATTTCCCTGGCGCTGGCCTAGGCTCGCGACCGCCTGGCAGGCGCCGCCGGCTGTCTTTGCATCGCGCAGGTCGACAGGCTGGACCGCACCGCGCGTCGACGGCCGCGTTGGGCCGGCAGGACCCGGATCGCACAGGCCCGGGCGCGACCGCCGCGCGTTTCCCGGTCCGGCCAAGGCCTTCAGCGCGGCAGGCGGCACCGGCCGCTGCGCATCCGACCTCCCGCCGTGACATCTCTGCCCGCGTCGGTCCTGACCGCCCCTTGCGCCACGGCCACGCTGCAGCGATATGTGGGGCAAAGGGAAGGAACCCGCGATGGCGCTGCCGACCAACCAACAGTTGCGCTATTGGGGCATCGCTGCCGCGGTGTTCCTTCTGGCGATCTGGCTCCTTGGCGATGTGCTTCTTCCCTTCATCGTCGGCGGGGCCATCGCCTATTTCCTCGACCCCGTAGCCGACCGGCTGGAACGGATGGGCCTGTCGCGCGTTGCCGCGACCACGCTGATTTCGCTGATCGCGCTGCTGCTGGTGGTGCTGCTGGTGCTGGCGGTCATCCCGACGCTTTTCAACCAGCTGACCGCGCTGGTGAATGCCGCCCCCGACATTGCCAAGCGGCTGCAGGGGTTCCTTCTGGCGCGGTTCCCCGAGCTGGCCGATTCCACCTCGACCATCCGGCAGACGCTGGCAGAGCTCGGTGCAGCGATCCAGGCGCGCGGGGCGCAAGTGGCGCAAGGGGTGCTCAGCTCGGCGCTGGGCGTGATTTCGATCGTCCTCTTCATCGTCGTGGTGCCGGTGGTGGCGTTCTACCTGCTGCTGGACTGGGACGACATGGTCGCGCGGATCGATTCCATGCTGCCTCTCGATCATGCGCCGACGATCCGCCGCCTGGCGCGCGAGATCAACGCCGTGCTGGCAGGTTTCGTGCGCGGGCAGGTCTCGGTCTGCCTGGCGCTTGGCACCTTCTACGCGCTGGCACTGATGCTGGCGGGACTGCAGTTCGGACTGATCGTCGGCGCGATCGCCGGAGCGATCACCTTCATTCCCTACGTCGGCTCGCTGGTTGGCGGCACGCTGGCCGTAGGCCTGGCGCTTTTCCAGTTCTGGGGCGACTGGCTGCAGATCGGCATCATCGCCGCGATCTTCGCCGCCGGCCAATTCGTCGAGGGCAACGTCCTGACGCCGCGCCTGGTCGGCAAGTCGGTCGGTCTGCACCCGGTCTGGCTTCTTTTCGCGCTATCAGCCTTCGGCACCGTCTTCGGCTTTGTCGGAATGCTGATCGCGGTCCCCGTCGCGGCCGCGATCGGCGTGCTGACCCGCTTTGCCATGGAGCAGTACCGGGCGAGCCTGCTGTACCAGGGCAAGGCCGGGCTCTTGCCGCCGACCGACAGTTTCACCGCCGCGCCCGAGACCCCGAAACCCGCGCGCAGCCGCAAAGGCAAACCGGAGTCCGGCGCGTGATCCGGCAGTTGGCTTTTGACCTGCCAAACGCCGAAGCCATGACGCGCGAGGATTTCTTCGTCACAACCACGAACGCGCTGGCCTTGCAGACGGTCGAAGCCTGGCAGGACTGGCCGGGACGCAAGCTGCTGCTGGTCGGCCCGGAAGGCGCGGGCAAGACGCATCTTGCGCATGTCTGGGCCGCGCAGGCGAAGGCGGCGCTTCTGTCCGCGCGCGACCTGGGCGGAACCGACCTTGCCCCGCTGGCGGGCCGCCCGGTCGCGGTCGAGGATGCCGACCGCATCGGCCTTGCAGAGGTGCCGCTCTTTCACCTGCACAATCTCGCGACGTCCGGGGCGGCCCTGCTCTTGACGGCGCGCACCCCGCCGCGCGACTGGGGCCTGCGCCTTCCCGACCTGGTCAGCCGGATGCAGGCCACGGCCATCGCCCATCTCGACGCGCCCGACGATGCGCTGCTTTCAGCCGTGCTGGTCAAGCTTTTCGCCGACCGGCAGGTCGCCGTGCCCGCGAACCTGATCCCCTATCTGGTCGGCCGGATGCCCCGGTCGGTCGGCGCGGCACGGGCACTGGTCGCCGCCTTGGACGCCCGCGCTCTTGCCGCCGGCCGCCCGATCACCCGCGCGCTTGCGGGCGAGGTGCTGGACAGCCTTGGCCCCGAATGAAAGACTGTCACATAGCTTTCACGAACCCCACGGCATAAGCCCGTTCATGACCCAGGCCGATTTCCTCCGCACTCCGTTCCCCGCCCCTGTCGAGCTTCCCTTTGCGGAGACCGCCGGGCCGGGGCGCTTTTTCAACCGCGAACTCAGCTGGCTGGCCTTCAACTGGCGCGTCCTTGAAGAGGCCGCGAACCCCGCCGTGCCGCTGCTGGAACGGCTGCGCTTCCTGTCGATCTCGGCCACCAACCTCGATGAATTCTACACCGTGCGCGTGGCGGGCCTGCGCGCGCTGGTCCGCACCGCGAACGCGACGCTGTCGGAAGACGGCCGCAGCCCCGCCGAACAGCTGCAACTGATCAACGCCGACGCCCGACGGCTGATGCAGACCCAGCAGACCACCTTCAACCGCCTGCGCAAGGAGATGGAGGCGGAAGGCATCAGCATCGTCCCGCGGACGAAACTGACCGCCCGCGACCTGAAGCATCTGGAAGCCCACTTCCTGAACAACGTCTTTCCGGTCCTGTCGCCGCTGGCCATCGACCCCGCGCACCCTTTCCCGTTCATCCCGAACACCGGCTTTTCGCTTGCGCTGGAACTGGAGCGGGTGACCGACCGCCGCCAGCTGAAGGCGCTTCTGCCGATCCCGCAGCAGATCGCCCGCTTCGTGCCCCTGCCCGGCAAGCCTGGCGAACACCGCTTCCTGCCGCTGGAAGAGCTGCTGCTTTTGCACCTGAACATGCTGTTCCCCGGCTATACCGACCGCGGGCATTGCAGCTTTCGCGTGTTGCGCGACAGCGACCTCGAGGTCGAGGACGAGGCCGAGGATCTGGTCCGCGAATTCGAGACCGCCCTGAAACGCCGCCGCCGCGGCGAAGTGATCCGGCTGAAGCTGTCGGCCGGCGCACCGGAAGACCTGCGCGCACTCATCATGGAGGAACTGGCCGTCACCGAGGACGAGGTGGTCGAGGTCAAGGGTCTGCTCGGGGTCGCCGACCTGAAGGAACTGATCCTGCCCAGCCGGAAAGACCTGATGTGGTCCCCCTTCAACCCCCGGGTGCCCGAACGGGTCGAGGATCACGACGGCGACATGTTCGCCGCGATCCGGCAGAAGGACATGCTGCTGCATCACCCCTATGAAACCTTCGACATGGTGATCCGCTTTCTGCAGCAGGCGGCGACCGACCCGAACGTGCTGGCGATCAAGCAGACGCTCTACCGCACCAGTTGGGACAGCCCGATCGTGTCGGCCCTGTGCGAGGCGGCGGAAGCCGGGAAATCCGTGACCGCGCTGGTCGAACTGAAGGCGCGGTTCGACGAGGCCGCGAACATCCGCCAGTCGCGCCGACTGGAACGGTCGGGCGCGCATGTCGTCTACGGCTTCGTCAACTACAAGACCCACGCCAAGATCAGCACCGTCGTCCGGCGCGAGGGTGACCATCTGGTGACCTACACCCATTACGGCACCGGCAACTACCACCCGATCACCGCCCGCATCTACACGGATCTCTCGTTTTTCACCTGCGATGCCGCCCTCGGGCGCGACGCGACCAAGGTGTTCAACTACCTGTCGGGCTACGTCCAGCCCGAGGGGCTGGAGAACCTCGCCATCTCGCCCATCACGCTGAAGCCCCGCCTGCTGGAGCTGATCGCCGCCGAGGCCGCCCACGCCCGTGCGGGCCGTCCGGCAGAGATCTGGGCCAAGATGAACTCGGTCATCGAACCTGACGTGATCGACGCGCTCTATGCGGCCAGCCAGGCAGGCGTGAAGATCAGCCTGATCATCCGGGGCATCTGCGGCTTGCGGCCGGGTGTGAAGGGTCTTTCGGAAAACATCCGCGTGAAGTCGATCGTCGGGCGGTTTCTTGAACATTCGCGCATCGTCTGTTTCGGCAACGGCCACGGCCTGCCGACCAGGAAGGCGCGGGTGTTCTTTTCCTCGGCCGACTGGATGGGCCGCAACCTGACGCGCCGGGTCGAGACACTGGTCGAGGCGCTGAACCCGACCGTCAAGAACCAGATCATCAGCCAGATCATGGCCGCGAACCTTGCCGACGAGGCGCAAAGCTGGGTTCTCTCGCCGGACGGCAGCTATGCCCGCGATCTGGGGCCCGAGGGTGCGCAGCTTTTCAGCTGCCACCAGTTCTTCATGCAGAACCCTTCGCTGTCAGGCCGCGGCACTGCGGCGAAGGACGCTCCGCGACTGATTCCGGTGCAAGACGACGAGGCAGGCGCACCCGCAGCGGCACGATAGGTCCGGCGCCAAATTTCTTCAGCAAGAAATCTGGGTCCGCGCCGTCAGCTTCCGGCATGCGGATCGCGCAACAGCTGCAGCCGCCCCGCTGCTGCGCGGGCGAAAGTCCGCAGGACCACCTTGCGCCGCGCGCCCGTCAGGGGCGTCTCGGGTGCCATCCGCACCACCTCGGCGTCATAGGCATCGGCATAGATCAGCCCGGTCTCCGGCGGCAGCAGGCCGACCGGAAAATCGGCATCCACCGCCCAGAAGAACCGGTCGCACCAGTCAAGATACCCCTGCCATTTGCGGTCGGCACGAAAGTCTGCCCGGCTCGACTTGCACTCGACGACCCAGACCTCGCCTCTCGGCCCCAGCGCCATCACATCGACGCGCAGCCCCGCGATCGGGATCAGTTCCTCGACACAGACGTAATCCAGCTTTCGCAAGCCGCGGCACACCCCGCGCTGCAGGCGCTGGCCGGGCAACGGCGGCAGGGTGTTGAACCAAAGGTGAACATCTGTCCAGCCTTGCGGCCCGCCGGTCCGCGCCCTATGTTGGCGGGTGGCGGGTTCTGCTCCTCGCGTGCGGGGCCAATTTTCCAGTGGCCGATAAGCAAGCGAACGGGGGCTGGCTCTGCCTGGATCCTGGTCCAGGTATCTGGCGCCCACCTGAGACCTCTGGCTCTCGGGAAAACCCCGGTCCTCACGGTTGCTGCGGGCCCGCCACTCCTAGCGGCGGGTGTGACCCTTGCGCCTGACCGGAACGATCGCCGGAACCAGCACCGGCGCGCGCGCGCCACGCCCGCCCTGCGGGCCTTCGTCGCCTTCGGCCATGCCCATCACCCGGAAGGCGAACTGCACGGCGGAAAAGACGATGCCATTGAAGACGACCAGCATCCCGACCGCGACCCAGCCGATGTCCGACGCCATGACCAGACGCCCGATTCCCGCCACGTCCAGCCACAGCAGGCCACCGGTGAAAATCGCCGCGACGGCAAACCCAAGCGCCACGGACCATATGTAAAGACGCACAAGTTCGGGCATCGCAACCTCCATGCTGTCC
>NCDY01000089.1 GCA_002280405.1 Rhodobacterales bacterium 32-66-9
GCCCACCAGGACCCCAGCGCGATGCCGATGGTCAGGAAGATCCAAGCCGCCAGCGTCCAGGGCCGGACCCAGCGCGCCCAGGCCGCATCGACCCGGCCCTCGATCAGCGCCGCGACCGCGAAGGAAAACGCGATGCTCAATCCGACATAGCCCAGATACAGGAACGGCGGATGGATCGCCAGCCCGACATCCTGCAAAAGCGGGTTCAGATCGCGCCCGTCCAGCGGCGGCACGGCCAGCCGAAGGAACGGGTTCGACGTCAAAAGCATGAACAGCATGAACGCCACGCCGACCAGCCCCTGCACCGCCAGCACCCGCGCGCGCAGCCGGTCCGGCAGGTTTCCCCCGAAAAAAGCCACCGCCGCGCCATAGACCGCCAGGATCAGCGTCCACAGCAGAAGCGAGCCCTCATGGTTTCCCCAGGTCCCGGTGATCTTGTAAAGCAGGGGCTTCAGACTGTTCGAATTGGAAAACACCAGCGCCAACGAGAAGTCGGACGTGATGAAGGCCCGCATCAGCGCCGCGAAGGCGAATGCCAGCAGCACCATCTGCAACCCCGCCGCAGGCTTCGCCACCGCCATCAGCCGCGCGTCGCCGGTGTAAGCTCCCCACATTGGCAGGCTGGACTGCACCAGCGCCACCATCAGCGCCAGGATCAGTGCGAAATGCCCAAGCTCGACGATCATCGACTTCTCCCGTTGGTTTTGCGGCATGATACGCCTGCCCGGGTCCGGGGGGAACCCCTGCGCCCTTCCGCCGCGCCCAGCCGGCACAATGCCCGAAACCAGCCGCCTCTCGCGCCGTTTTGCCGGTTGCCAGCGCCCGATCCGCCCCGTTACACCCGTCACAAACGGAGGTTGCCATGCCCAGAACCATCCTGATCGGCGCGCCCATCGACACCGGCCAGAAACGTCCGGGCTGCCTGATGGGCCCTGCCGCGTACCGTGTCGCCGGAATCGCGCGCGAGGTCGCCGCCGAAGGCCACGGGGTCGAGGACTGGGGCGACCTCACCCTTCCCGACCTGCGGCAGGTAACCTGCGCGAACCCGGCCGTTCACGCCCTGGCCGAGACGGTGGGCTGGGCCGAAATCCTGATGGACCGGGTCGATGACGCCCTCAGCCAGGGTGGCTTTCCGATCATCATGGGCGGTGACCACTCGCTTGCGCTCGGCTCGGCCGCCGGTGCCGCCGCCTTCGCGGCCCGCACGGACCGGCCGCTGTTCCTGCTGTGGCTCGACGCCCATTCCGACTTCCACACGCCGCTGACCACGACCTCCGGCAACCTGCACGGCACGCCCCTGGCCTATATCGCCGGCCGCGACGGATTCGACGCCTTCCCGCCCTTCCCGGCCCCGGTGCCAGCGCACCGGATCTGCATGTTCGGCATCCGCTCGGTCGATCCGGCCGAACAGGCCGCGATGCAAGAGCGCGACATCGCCATCAACGACATGCGCGTCATCGACGAACGCGGCCTCGTGGCCCCCCTGCGCGAGTTTCTCGACCGGGTCCGCGCCGAGGGCGGCATGCTGCACGTCAGCCTCGACGTCGATTTTCTCGACCCCTCCATCGCGCCCGCCGTCGGCACCACCGTCCCCGGCGGCGCCACATTCCGCGAGGCGCATCTGGTGATGGAGCTTCTGCACGAAAGCGGGCTCGTCACCTCGCTCGACCTGGTGGAACTGAACCCCTTCCTCGACGATCGCGGCATGACCGCGCGGCTGATGGTCGATCTTGTCGGCAGTCTGATCGGCAAGAAGGTCTTCGACCGGCCGACGCGATCAAAATAGCCTGTCATCGTTGCACAGGATATTCCGGGGTCCGGGGCAGCGCCCCGGAGGCTGGTCTCAGAGATCCCGATAGACGTGCGCGCGCCCCTGCGGATCGGTCACCACCCAATGGTCCCCCTCCGACCGCAGATAGCCCGGTCCCACCGGCACCTTGCCGTGCCCGCCGGGAATATCCAGCACATAGGTCGGCTGGGCGATTCCGGTCAGCCGGCCGCGCAGGGCCGCCATCAGCGCCTGTCCCTCGGCCAGCGTCACCCGGAAATGCCCGGTTCCCTTCGCCAGGTCGGGGTGATGCAGGTAGTAAGGCTTCACCCGGTGCCGGATCAGCCTGCGGAACAGCGCTTCCAGGATCCCGGTTTCAGCATTCACCCCGCGCAGCAGCACTGTCTGCGACAAAAGCGGCACACCCGCACGGCTCAGCCCCCGCAACGCAGCCCCCGCAGCTTCGGTGATCTCGTCCGGATGGTTCACATGCACCACCATCCAGACCGGCAGCGCCCGGTCCAGCACCGCCACCAACCGTTCCGTCACCATTTCCGGTGCCACCACGGGAATGCGCGTGTGGAACCGCACCACCTCCAGCGTCCCCAGCGCCTCCAGCCGGTCCAACATCGTCCCCAGCCGCCGCGCCGACAGCACCAGCGGGTCTCCACCGGTGAAGATCACCTCACGCACCGCAGGAGTGGCCCGCAGATACGCCACCACCCGGTCGAACTCCGCCGCGCCCAGAGGACCGCCGTCCCCCACCGTCTCGCGGCGGAAGCAAAAGCGGCAATAGACTTCGCAGGTCTTCGTCGCGTGCAGGATCGCCCGGTCGGGATAGCGGTGCGTCAGGCCGGGCACCGGGGCATGGGTGCCATCCCCGATCGGATCGACCATCTCCTCCGGCCGCACCTGAAGCTCACGCACATCCGGCACGAACTGGCCCCGGACGCCCGCCGACGCCACTTCGGCCATTGCCGGGGACACCCGCACCCGGAACTCAGCGGCAACCGCTTCCAGAGCCACTCGATCCGCAGCATCGGTCAACCCCGCGCGCTCCAGCGCATCAAGGCTCGTCAGGGCATGCGGGTTGGGTCCGGTCCTCATGGCGCGCCGCCCTACATGCCGCCTGCCCCAAGCGCAAGTCCGCGCAGGTTGGGCGATCGGCCCACCGCCCCGTCGATGCCCCAAAAGTCGGTCAGTGCACCCGGAACTCGCCGACCACGTTCCGCCATTCCCGAGGGCCGATCATTTTCCGGTGGGTGAAGCGGACCGAATGAAGCGGTCCGTCGATCTTGTCCTGCCAGAACTCGATGAACCTGAAAAGGGCGGGATAATCAGGCGCAAGATCGTAGTCCTGCCAGATGAAACTGTTCAGCACGCTTCGGTGGTCCGGCATCCGGTAATACAGCTCGGCGGTGGTCAGCCCATAGCCCTTCAGCATCAACTGCGTCTCGCGCCCGATCATCTTGTTCTCCTTTCGGATCGCTCTTGGCGGAATCATGCCAAACGGCCATTGAAAATCAATGAAAACATAATGTTGTCACTCTTCCTTCGGTGCTGCCAGCGCGGCGGCAGCCGACCATTGCACCCCATAGCTGGGATGGTGTATCGTGATTTCTGCTAGATATTGTTCCCGCAAGGAAGGCGCCTGCCGACATGGTCGACACCCCGGAAGATACTGACAAAAAACAGCAAAATCCGGATCGCCCCACCTGGCACGGCCCCCAGATCGACATCTCCGCCGAGATGAAGACCGCCTATCTCGACTATGCGATGAGCGTCATCGTGTCGCGCGCGATCCCCGACCTGCGCGACGGGCTGAAACCGGTGCATCGCCGCATCCTGTTCGCGATGCAGGAATCCGGGAACACCCACGACAAGGCCTATCGCAAATCCGCCCGCCCCGTGGGCGACACGATGGGGAAATACCACCCCCACGGCGACAGCGCGATCTATGACGCGCTGGTGCGGATGGCGCAGCCGTTTTCCATGTCCCTGCCCCTGCTTGACGGGCAGGGCAACTTCGGCTCGATGGACGGCGATAACGCGGCGGCCATGCGCTATACCGAAGTCAGGATGGACAAGCCCGCCGCCTTCCTGCTGGCCGACATCGACAAGGAAACCGTCGATTTTCAGGACAACTACGACGGCAAGGACCGCGAACCGACCGTCCTGCCCGCCCGTTTCCCCAACATGCTGGTCAACGGTGCCGGCGGCATCGCGGTCGGCATGGCCACCAACATCCCGCCGCACAACCTGGGCGAGGTGATCGACGGCACCCTCGCGCTGATCGCTGACCCCGACATCAGCATGGAAGCGCTGATGGAGATCATCCCTGCCCCCGATTTCCCGACCGGGGGCCAGATCCTTGGCCGCTCCGGCGCGCGGAAGGCCTATCTCGAAGGGCGCGGCAGCGTCCTCATCCGCGCCAAGACCCATATCGAGGAAGTGCGCAAGGACCGCTGGGCCATCGTCATCGACGAGATCCCCTATCAGGTCAACAAGGCCACGATGATCGAAAAGATCGCCGAGCTTGTCCGCGAAAAGCGGGTCGAGGGCATTGCCAACATCGCCGACGAATCCGACCGGATCGGCGTGCGCGTGGTGATCGAACTCAAGCGGGACGCGACGCCCGATGTCGTCCTGAACCAGCTTTTCCGCTTTTCCGCGATGCAGGTCAGCTTCGGCTGCAACATGCTGGCGCTGAACGGCGGGCGGCCAGAACAACTGACCCTTCGCGATTTCCTCAGCCATTTCATCACCTTCCGCGAGGAGGTTGTCGCCCGCCGCACAGCGTTTGAGCTGCGGAAGGCCCGTGAACGCAGCCACGTCCTCTGCGGTCTGGCCGTGGCCGTCTCCAACGTCGATGAGGTCGTCCGCACCATCCGCGCCTCCGCCGACGCCGCCGAGGCGCGCGAGCGGCTGATGACCCGGCGCTGGCCCGCGCAGGATATCGCCCAGTACATCAAGCTGATCGACGACCCCAGCCACACGATCAACGACGACGGCACCTACAACCTGTCGGAAATCCAGGCCCGCGCGATCCTTGACCTGCGCCTTCAGCGCCTGACCGCGCTTGGCGTCAAGGAAGTCACCGACGAGTTGGAAGAGCTGGCAGGCAAGATCAAGGACTTCCTTGACATTCTTGGCAGCCGCGACCGGATCATGGCGATCATCTCCGACGAACTGCGCGAGGTGAAGGCCCTCTTCGCCGTCCCCCGCCGGACCGAGATCACCGACTGGTCCGGCGACATGGAGGACGAGGATCTGATCGAGCGCGAGGACATGGTCGTCACCATCACCTCGGGCGGCTACATAAAGCGCACGCCACTGGTGGAATTCCGCAGCCAGAACCGCGGCGGCAAGGGCCTGGCCTCGATGCAGACCAAGGACGACGATGTGGTCACCACGCTTTTCGTAGCGAACACGCACACTTGGCTGTTGTTCTTCACAACCGACGGCATGGTCTACAAGCTCAAGACCTGGCGCCTTCCCCTTGCCGGCCGCACCGCAAAGGGCAAGGCGCTGGTCAACATCCTGCCGATCGATGCTGGTATCTCCATCGCCGCCCTGATGCCCGTCGATGTGCCCGAGGACGACTGGGGCAACCTGCAGATCGTCTTCGCGACCTCGGACGGCGACGTGCGGCAGAACGACCTTTCCGACTTCACCAACGTCAAGCGCAACGGCAAGATCGCGATGAACCTGCCCGAGGGCATCACCCTGGTGAACGCCGCCATCGCCGACGACCAGGACGACGTGATGCTGGTCACCGAGGCCGGCCGCGCCATCCGCTTCTCCACCACCGAGATCCGAGTCTTCAAATCGCGCGGCTCCACCGGCGTGCGCGGCATCCGCCTGGCCCAGGGCGACCACGTCGTCTCGATGTCGATCATCCGCCACTTCGAGGCCGACCCGGCCGAGCGCGAGGCCTACCTCAAGCAGCGCCGCCTGATGGCCGGTGTCACCGAGGACGACGAGGACGACGAGGAAGAAACCGTTGCCGCAGGCCAGCTTAGCCCGGAACGCTACAGCGAGATGTCCGCCGCCGAGGACCTGATCCTGACCATCACCAAGGGCGGTTCCGGCAAGCTCTCCTCCTCCCACGACTACCCCGTCCGGGGCCGTGGCGGCATGGGCGTCAAGGCCATCTCCCCCGGCCCGCGCGGCGGCAGGATCGTCGCGTCCTTCCCGGTGGACCTGGCCGACCAGATCATGCTCGCCACCTCCACCGGCCAGTCGATCCGCGTGCCGGTCGACCAGATCAGCTTCCGCTCGCGCAGCGCCGGCGGGGTCAAGGTCTTTGCCGTCGCCGCCGATGAGGATGTCGTCTCGGTCGCCCGCGTCGCCGACCAGGGCGATGACGCTTGAGCGGCGACTTGCAGCCCTGGCGGCTGCGGGCGAAACCATCACCTATGGCGAGCTTGCGCGCGAGCTTGGCCTTCGCATGGCCGAACTGACCGCCGGACTGGAAGCCCTGATGGAGCAGGACCTCCGCGCCGGGGCACCCCTGCGGGCCGTGCTGGTGCGGCAGCGTCTCTCACCGCACCAATCGCCGGCTCCGGGGTTCTTCCTCAAGGCCGCCGAACTCGGCCGCCCTGATGTCGACGTCGAGGCCGAACGCCGGGCCTTGTTCGCAAGCCCCCCACCCTTTACATCCGCGCCATGACCGAACCACTCCACATCATCGGCGGCGGCATGGCGGGGTCCGAGGCGGCCTGGGCCGCCGCCAACCTCGGTGTTCCGGTGGTCCTGCACGAGATGCGGCCCGGGGTCGGAACCTTCGCCCATCGAACGGGCGATTTCGCCGAAATGGTCTGTTCCAACTCCTTCCGTTCGGATGACCACGAACAGAACGCGGTCGGCCTGCTGCATTGGGAAATGCGCGCGGCGGGGGGACTGGTGATGCAGATGGCCGAGCAGCACCGCCTTCCGGCGGGTGGCGCGCTGGCCGTCGACCGCGAACCTTTCGCCCGCGCCGTCACCGGCAAGCTGAAGTCGCATCCGCTGATTTCAACGTCGCTTGAAGAAGTTACCCAGCTCCCCTCATCCGGCCATTGGATCATTGCGACCGGCCCGCTGACCAGTCCCGCGCTGGCAGAGAGCATTCGCCAGGCGACGGGTGCCGAGGCTCTGGCCTTCTTCGACGCCATCGCACCCATTGTATATACAGAGACCATCGACATGTCCGTCGCCTGGCTGCAAAGCCGCTACGCTATTTCGACGGCTGCCTGCCCATCGAAGTCATGGCCGAACGCGGTCGCGAAACCCTTCGCCACGGCCCGATGAAGCCCGTGGGCCTGACCAATGCGCACAAGCCGGATGAAAAGGCCTATGCCGTGGTGCAACTGCGCCGCGACAACAAGCTGGGCACCCTGCACAACATTGTCGGCTTCCAGACCAAGATGAAATACGGCGCGCAAACCGCTGTATTCAAGATGATTCCGGGGTTGGAGAACGCCAGTTTCGCTCGCCTTGGCGGCATCCACCGCAACACCTTCATCAACTCGCCCACGCTGCTTGACCAGCAGATGCGGCTGAAATCGCGCCCGCATATCCGCTTTGCCGGGCAGATCACCGGGGTCGAAGGCTATGTCGAATCCGCTGCGATGGGCCTCCTTGCGGGCCGCATGGCTGCGTCCCAGCTCCTCGGGCGCGACCTGTCCCCGCCGCCACCCGAAACCGCGATGGGCGCGCTGGTGACCCACATCACCGGCGGGGCCGAAGCGAAGACCTTCCAGCCGATGAACGTCAACTTCGGCCTCTTTCCCCCCATCGACGCCAAGGGCGGCCGCCGGGGTCGGCATGACCGCTACAAGGCCTATACCGACCGGGCCAAGACGGCCTTCACCGAATGGCTTTCGTAACCCGCTTCGCCCCCAGCCCCACCGGTCCCCTGCACCTCGGCCATGCCTATTCCGCGATCCTCGCGCATGACATGGCGCGCGCTGCGGGCGGCCGGTTCCTGTTGCGGATGGAGGACACCGACCTCGAACGCTCGAAACCCGAATACGCCGCAGGGATCCAGGACGACCTGAACTGGCTTGGTCTGGGCTGGGATGGCCCGATCCGGCGCCAGTCTGACCACATCGCCGCCTACAATTCCCGCCTCGAAGCGCTGGTTCCGCAGGACCTTGTCTATCCCTGCTCCTGCAGCCGATCCGACATCCGCTCGGCGCTTGCCGCCCCGCAAGAGGGCGTGGTCTTCCACGTCTATCCCGGCACCTGCCGCCATCGCAGCCGGGACAGCCGCCGTCCGGGCGACGCCCTGCGCCTGAATCTCGCCGCGGCACTTGCGAGGCTCCCAGCTTCCGACCTTGCCTTTCCTGAAACCGGCCCGGGGCATGCGGGGTTCCGGCGCATCGATCCGGTGGCCGCCCTGGCGCAGATCGGCGACGTTGTCCTGTCGCGCAAGGGCGAGGATGTCGTGGCCTATTTCCTCGCCGCCGTCCTGGACGATCCGCGACGATCAGGGCAAGCGCCTGGCCAAGCGCGACGATGCCCGGGCGCTGTCGAAATTCCGGGCCGAGGGCGCAACCCCTGCCGACATCCGCCGCATGGTCGGGTTACCGAAACCTTAACGCCCGCAGCCAAGCCCTTGATTTCGTTTCACCCGCAAGAGTGTCCACGCGTGGTCGGGTGCAGGATCTCAACCTCCTCATTCCCTCGGACCGCCGTGTAGAAGCAGGACCGCCGATTGGTGTGGCAGGCCGGTCCCTCCTGTTCGACCAACGCCAGCAGGCAATCCCGGTCGCAATCCAACCGCAGCTCGACCAGCCGCTGCTGGTGCCCGGAGATCGCTCCCTTGACCCAGAACTCCTCCCGCGACCGCGACCAGTAGGTCAGCTTCCCGCTGGCCAGCGTCGCCGCGACCGCGGCCGCGTTCATCCAGGCCAGCATCAGAACCTCACCCGACCCTGCCTCCTGCGCCACGCAGGGGATCAACCCGCTTGCATCATACTTCAGTGTGGCCGGGTCGAAGGGCATGGCTCTCTCCTTGGCAGTCAGGCCTGCCCGGACTACATACGAGGTCAGCCGGGGAAATTCCATGCGCGAAGGCGGTCAGTGCACGTGAGCGACAGCGATCTCATCAAGCTCTACTCGGCCCGCATCCTTGGGCTGGCGGCTGACATACCGCATCACGGGCGGCTCGCAGCCCCGCAAGGCACCGCACGCCGCCGCTCGCCGCTCTGCGGGTCAACCGTGACGGCGGATGTGATGGTCAAGGACGGGCGCATCGCCGCATTCGCCCAGGACGTGAAGGCCTGCGCGCTCGGACAAGCCTCGGCGGCGGTGCTGGGGGCGGTGGTGATCGGTCGGACCCTGCCCGAACTTCACGCCGCCCGCGACGGCCTGCGCGCCATGCTGAAAGCGGATGGCCCGGTTCCCGCAGCGCCGTTCGAGGGCTACGAAGTCCTCCTGCCCGCGCGCGACTACACGAACCGCCATGCCTCGATCCTGCTTCCGCTCGAGGCGGTTTGTGAGGCGATGGAGGCGGCACTGGCCGCCGCCTGACAAAAAAACCGCCGCACATCCCGCTTGGGATGGCGGCGGCAGTGGCGCGTCTGGAACGGTGGACGGTGGGCCAGGCAAGGCGGACCGCCACTTTCGGGGGACAGAGCGCGGGGCAGACAACGTCAGGCGAGGCCGGGCAACGACAGCACGACAAACAGGATCACGAAAAGCGCGGACAGGCCGACCATATCTTCGGCCGCGCCCTCGGGTATCCGGGTGAACAGGGTCTTCATGGCGTCTGGCATCGCGTTCTCCATGGTGGTTGCCATATTGTTCTCATTTTTCGCACGGACTGTAAAGAACTTTTTAAGAACATCGGTGGAACGAACCACACCCATCGCCAATGGGTCCGATCTAACCCACCGAGATCAGCCTGATCGCCCGGTCCTGATCCATCAGCCAAAGCAGCGACCGGGCGGCCAGACCGCGCGGACTTGCCAGGGCGGGATCGTCGTGCATCAGCTTGCGCGCGTCCGATTGTGCAAGCGCCATCAGGGCGGCCTGCCGCTCGAGGTCAGCGACCCGAAACCGGGGCAGGCCCGATTGGGCCGTCCCGATCAGGTCGCCCGCCCCCCGCATCGCCAGATCCTCCTCGCTGATCCGAAAACCGTCTTCGGTGTCGCGGATCGTGGTCAGCCGCCGCGCCCCGGCTTCGTTCAGCGGCGCCTGATACAGCAAGAGGCAGGTCGAAGCCGCGTCGCCCCGTCCGACCCGACCGCGCAACTGGTGCAGTTGCGCAAGACCGAAGCTTTCCGCCTGCTCGATCACCATGATCGTCGCGTTGGGCACATCGACGCCCACCTCGATCACCGTGGTCGCGACCAGAACCGAGGTCTCTCCTGCCACGAACCGCGTCATCGCGGCATCCTTCTCGGCCGACGGCATCTGGCCATGGACAAGCCCGACGCGATCGCCCAAGGCTGCCCGCAGATGCCGGAACCGCTCTTCCGCGCTGGCGTGGTCCATGACTTCCGACTCTTCGACCAGCGGGCAGACCCAATAGGCCTGCCGTCGGTCCGCAACCGCCTTGCGCAGATGCTCCACCACTTCGTCCAGCCGGTCGGATGACACCATGGCGGTGCGGATCGGCTTGCGGCCCGCGGGTTTTTCGTCCAGCACCGAGACATCCATGTCACCATGCATCGCCAGCGCCAGGCTGCGCGGGATCGGCGTCGCCGTCATCACCAGCACGTCAACCGCATCGCCCTTTGCCCCAAGCTCCATGCGCTGCGCGACGCCGAAGCGATGCTGTTCATCCACGACGGCCAGGCGCAAGTCCTTGAACGCCACATCCTTCTGGAAAACCGCATGCGTCCCGACAAGGATCGGGATGCGTCCCATGGCCAGATCCTCAAGCTTCATCGCCCGCTCTGTCCCCCGGTCGCGGCCGGTCAGCACCTCCAGCCGGACGCCGGCGGCCCGGGCCAAGGGTGCCAGCCCCTCGAAATGCTGACGCGCCAGGATTTCGGTCGGAGCCATCATCACGCCTTGCCCGCCGGCCTCGACCGCAATCAACAGCGCCTGGAACGCGACGAGGGTCTTGCCCGCCCCGACATCGCCTTGCAGCAACCGGTTCATCCGCAGGGGTCTTGCCATGTCGGCCGCGATCTCCGCCACGGCCCGGACTTGCGCACCGGTCGGCGCATAGGGCAGGCTTTCCAATACCTTGGCGCGCAAGACTCCGCTGCCCTCGGTGACGGCTCCCTTGCCACGGCGCATGCGCTGTCGGGCGATCGCCAAGGTCAGCTGATGGGCAAAAAGTTCGTCATAGGCGAGCCGTACGCGGGCCGGATGCGTGACAGCCAAGCCCGATGGACCATCGGGGGCATGCGCGACCCGAAGCGCGTCGGCCCAGTCCGGCCATCCCTCTCGGGCCTTCAGACCCGCATCGATCCATTCCGCCAGGACCGGCAGCCGCGCCAGCGCGCCGGCGACCGCCTTCGCGACCACCCGCAGGGTGACGCCTGCCGTAAGCGGGTAAACCGGCTCGTAGGCCGGGATCTCGCGGGCCTCCTCGACCCGCAGCACATGGTCGGGATGCACCATCTGCGCAATGCCGTCGAACAGCTCGACCCTGCCCGAGACCAGCCGCCTCTGCCCGGTTGGCAGCAGTTTCTGCAAGGCCTCGGCCCGGGCATGGAAATACACGAGCAGAAACTCGACTTTCCGGTCCCGGACATGAATCCGGTAGGGCCCGCCCTTCCGGCGCGGCGGGACGTGACTTCCGATCTCGACCTCGACCGTCAGCGTCGCCGGAGCGACAACATCGCGAACCGAGCCGCGCTGCGCCCGGTCCACGCCGGAATGCGGCAAAAGGTAAAGCAGGTCCTTGGGTCGGCTGACAGCCAGTCCCTGAAAGGCCTTTGCCGCCTTCGGTCCGACCCCTGGCAGTGTCTCCAGCTCGGCAAACAGCGGGAACAGCGTCTCGGGCCGCGTCATCCGCCAATCAGCCGCAGCCAGGCGTCCTCGTCAATGACGGCGACCCCCAGACGTTCGGCCTCCTTCGCCTTCGAGCCGGCACCGGGGCCGGCGACAAGCAGGTCCGTCCTGGCGCTGACCGACCCCGCGACCTTGGCCCCCAACGCCTCGGCCCGAGCCTTGGCTTCCGCGCGGGTCATGCGGTCCAATGTGCCGGTGAAGACCACGGTCTTGCCGACCACCGGACTGTCCGACGCGGCGGCGGCGACAGGCAGCACCGACAGGCCTGCGATCAGCCGGTTCACCTCGGCCCGTTCCGCGCTGTCCGGGTGCAGCGCATCGACCAGGGCGCGGGCGCTGGTCGCACCGATGCCGTCGATGGCGATCAGTTCCTCCCAATCGGCGCCAGTGAAGCTGCGGGAGGCATCGATGGCCTGGATCAAACGCTCCCAGTTGCCGTAATGGCGGGCCAGCAGGCTGGACGAGGTTTCGCCGATGTGCCGGATACCCAGTGAAAAGATCAGCCGGTCGAGCGGGATGGCGCGCCGCGCCTCGATCGCGGCAAACAGCTTGGCGGCGGAAACCGCGCCGAATCCGTCACGATTCTTCAGCTTTTGCAACGCGTTCGCGGCGTCTCTCTCGGCCAGGGTAAAGATGTCGGCCGGGGTTTTCACGGGCAGGGTTTCGTCCTTGAAAAACATCTCGACCTGCCTGGCCCCCAGGCCCTCGATGTCGAAGGCCCCGCGCGAAACAAAGTGCTTCAATCGTTCCACGGCCTGCGCCGGGCAGATGAGCCCACCCATGCAGCGGCGCACGGAATCGCCTTCCTCGCGGTGGGCGGGACTGCCACACTCAGGACATTCCTTTGGAAATACATAAGGTTGTGCATCCGTCTTTCGACGGGATAGGTCCACATCCGCAACCTTCGGGATGACATCGCCGGCCCGGTAGACCTGGACCCAGTCACCGATGCGGATGTCCTTGCCCTCGCGGATCACTTGCCCGCGAGCGTCGCGTCCGGCGATGTAGTCCTCATTGTGCAGCGTCGCGTTGCTGACCACGACACCGCCCACCGTGACCGGTTTCAGCCGTGCCACAGGCGACAAGGCACCCGTGCGGCCGACCTGGATGTCGATTCCCAGAAGCTCGGTCCAGGCAAGCTCGGCCGGAAACTTGTGCGCGATGGCCCAGCGGGGGGTTGAGGCGCGAAATCCCAGCCGGGCTTGCAAGGCCAGCTCGTTCACCTTGTAGACAACGCCGTCAATGTCGTAGCCCAGGGTTGCCCGCTGCGCCTCGATCAGGCGGTAGCTGGCCAGCAGTTGATCGGGGTCAGAACAGAGGGCGGTCAGCGGATTTGTCTGGAATCCCATGTCCTTGAGGCGCAGGATCGCAGCAATTTGCGTCGTGGCGAGCGGCACGGAAACCTCGCCCCAGGCATAGGCGAAAAACCGGAGCGGGCGGCTGGCAGTGATCCGTGCGTCAAGCTGGCGCAGTGACCCGGCGGCGGCGTTTCTCGGGTTGGCGAAGGTCTTTTCGCCGCTCATAGCCTGGCGGTGGTTCAGCGCGGCGAACTCCGCATGCGACATGTAAACCTCGCCCCGCACTTCCAGAACCTCGGGTGCGCCGGACAGGCGCTGCGGAATGTCGGCAATCGTGCGGGCGTTTTCGGTGACGTTTTCGCCAACCTCGCCGTCGCCGCGCGTGGCCGCCTGCACAAGCACACCGGCCTCATAGCGCAAGGACAACGACAGCCCGTCGATTTTCGGTTCGGCCGTGTAGTCGAGTGCCGCCTGACGCCCAAGGAACTTGCGCACGCGGTCGTTCCAGAGACAACATCCGCACCCGGTGCGCGACCTTGCCAAAGCCCTCCGCGACAGTCGCTCCGACCTGATCCGAAGGCGAATCCGGTCGTTTCAGGCCAGGAAACCGCGCCTCGATCGCGGCATTGCGCCGTTTGAGCGCATCATATTCGGCATCCGCAATCTCGGGCGCATCAAGCGTATGATAGGCGGTGTTCGCCGTTGTCAGAGCCTGTGCGAGCCGCGCAAGTTCTGCGCGCGCTTCGGCCTCTGTCAATGCCTCGACCGCCCTTTCCGACATGCCCGCCCCCCGACCTGCGAAAGCAAGGTAGGCGGCGGAACCATGAAGGTAAAGGTCAGGCGCTTGCGGCAAGCCTTGCCTGCCCGCCTGCCGGATCGCGCAGCACATAGCCCCGACCCCAGACGGTTTCGATGTAGTTGTCGCCGCCCGTGGCTTCGGCGAGCTTCTTGCGCAGCTTGCAGATGAACACGTCGATGATCTTCAGTTCCGGTTCATCCATGCCGCCATAGAGATGGTTCAGGAACATCTCCTTCGTCAGCGTGGTGCCCTTGCGCAGCGACAGAAGCTCCAGCATCTGGTATTCCTTGCCGGTCAGATGCACGGCCTTGCCTTCGACATCCACCGTCTTGGCATCGAGGTTGACAGAGATCCTGCCCGTCTTGATCACCGATTGGCTGTGGCCCTTGGACCGCCGGATGATGGCATGGATGCGCGCCACCAGCTCCTCCCGGTGGAAAGGCTTGGTCAGGTAGTCGTCCGCGCCGAAACCGAAGCCCTTGAGCTTGTTTTCGGTGTCGTCGGCACCCGACAGGATCAGGATCGGGGTTTCGATCCGGGCCTGCCGGACCTGACGCAAGACTTCATGCCCGCTCATGTCGGGCAGGTTCAGGTCAAGAAGGATCAGGTCGTAATCATACAACTTTGCCAGATCGATCCCGTCTTCGCCCATGTCGGTGCAATATACGTTCAGATTGGCGTGGGTCAGCATCAGTTCGATGCTGCGCGAGGTCGTGGGATCGTCCTCGACAAGCAGAATGCGCATTGGTTAAATCTCCGCTCCGGTGGTTCATCGTTAACGACCTTGCCGGTGAATGGTTAACGTCAGGTTACTATGCCAGAGGACGAATCCCAATCCACTTAAAGTTGTCTGTATTTCCTGATCGACGTGACTTTCAGGCCATCCTCGCCGTGTTTTGTGGCCGCCGCTCGCCACAGAGCAAACTCTTCCTCGGACAAGGCATAGCGTTCCAGCGCCTCTTTCTCGGAGATCAGGCCGTAAACCACGGCTTTCACCACCACCGCCTTGCGGCTGGCCACCCATCGGCGGGTGTCGCCGGCCGGAAGATCCGCCCGGGAAAGAATGCTGCCATCGGGCAGCGTGACCTGCCTTGGACCGTCGACACGTTTGAGAAACATCACCGTTCCCTCGCTGATTTCGGGCAGGATGCCGGAACAGGCTTAATCAAAGCTGAAACAGGGGATTGAGAGTGCACAGCATTTTCCTATATTCGCCATCATTCCCGTAACCCGGACAATCGACCCATGCCGCGCGACCTGGCTCTCAACTCTCTTGGCTTTGCCAAACCCCCGTCCCAGACGCGGGTCGTCGTCGCCATGTCGGGGGGCGTCGATTCCAGCGTGGTGGCCGCCATGCTGGCCGAGGAAGGGTACGACGTCGTCGGAGTCACGCTGCAGCTTTACGACCACGGGGCCGCGCTGGCCAAAAAGGGTGCCTGCTGCGCGGGCCGCGATATCCATGACGCCCGGCGCGTCGCGGAAACCATGGGCTTTCCGCATTATGTTCTGGATTACGAGAACACCTTCCGCGAGGCGGTGATCGAGGAATTTGCCGATGCCTATCTGGCCGGCGCAACGCCTGTTCCCTGCATCCGTTGCAACGAACGGGTGAAGTTCAAGGATCTTCTGGCCACCGCCAAGGATCTTGAGGCCGATTGCATGGCCACCGGCCATTATATCCAGCGCAAGCTGGGCGAGCGGGGGCCGGAACTCCATCAAGCCGCGGACCCTGCGCGCGACCAGTCCTACTTTCTGTTCTCGACCACACCGGAACAACTGTCGTATCTGCGCTTCCCGCTGGGCCATCTAGCGTCCAAGGCCGAAACCCGGGCGCTTGCGGCGAGATACGGGCTGCCGGTCGCCGACAAGCCGGACAGCCAGGACATCTGCTTTGTCCCGAATGGCGACTATGCGGCGGTGATCGAGAAGCTGCGTCCCGGAGCGGCGGACCCCGGCGAGATCGTGGACCTCGACGGCAATACTCTGGGCGCGCACCCGGGCGTGATCCACTACACCATCGGCCAGCGCAAGGGCCTGGGGATTGGCGGCCTGGGCGAACCGCTCTACGTCGTGAAGCTGGACCCCGCGACCCGCCGCGTGATCGTCGGGCCGAAGGCGGCGCTCTCCACCCGGATCATTCCGGTGCGGGAAATCAACTGGCTGGGCGACGCCCGCTTCGACAGCCGCCCCGAGTGGCAGCTTCAGGTCAAGGTCCGCTCCACCCGCCCCCCGCGCGAGGCCGTCATTCGCCCGACCGGCCCGACCACCGCCGAGGTCGAGCTTCTGGCCCCAGAAGACGGGGTCAGTGCCGGCCAGGCTTGTGTCTTCTACGCCCCCGAAAGCAGTCGCATCCATGGTGGCGGCTGGATCTGGAAAGGTTAACCCTTGAAACCCTTGCTGATCGTTACTTTGCTGGCCCTGCCGCTGCCCGCCCTTGCCGAAACCCGCGAGGAGCGCGTCGCCGTGGCGACCGAATATGTCGATCTTGCGCTGCAGGGCTTTGACATGGGCGCAGTGATCGAGACGATGTACCAGCCTGTCCTGCAGCAGGTGGCGGCGGGCGGCCAGACGCTGTCCGACGCCCAGGTCGCGCGGATCCGCCAGCTTTACCTCGACACCTTCACCAAGCCTCTGACCAGCCTGATGCGCGAGCAGTCGCAGATCATGGCCGATCTGATGACGCTGGCCGAAATCACGGCGTTGCGCGACTTCTACGCCACGCCGGAAGGGCGCTCGGTCATGGCCAAGCTGCCGCAGCTGACGGCGGCGCAACAGCCGGGCATGATGCGGCTGATCAATGACAACATGAGCGGGCTGATGCCACAGGTGCTTGCGATCATCAACGGCGAAGCGCCCCCAGCACCGACCGCGCAGCCCTGAGGCCAGGCGGCTCGCCGCCGCGCCCCAACCGCTCCATCGTCAATGCCATTGCCGCCTGCTGCGCCGAAGGGTCCGTCAGAACCGCCGCCAATGCGGGAGCAATCCGCTCTGCCCGGCAGTGCCGCCCGATGAATTCGGGCACCACGCGGGTCTCGCTGACCAGGTTGACCAGCGTCACCGTGTCGACAAGCGCCGCCCGGCGCATCAGCCACAGGGTCGCCGGATGCATGTCATAGGCGATGACCATCGGACAGCCGTTCGCGGCCAGTTCCAGCGACACCGTGCCCGAGGCGGCAAGCGCCACATCCGCTGCGGCGAATGCGCCCCGTTTCGGGCCTGCGCCCTCGATGATCTCTGGCACAACCGCCCAATCCGCGGTCAGATCCCGGACCAGCCCCGCCACGCCCCGCACCGTGGGCAAGACCACCCGCAGGTCGGGATGCTGCGCCTTGAGCCGCGCCACCACCGCACCGAATACCGGTGCCAGTCGCGTGACCTCACCCTTCCGCGACCCCGGCAAGGCCAGAAGCAGCAGCCCCTGCCCCGCGAACGCAGCCCTCTCCTGCGTCGAGGCCAGGGGCTCGGTCACCACCGGATGGCCGACGAAATCACAGGTCATGCCGACTGCGGTCATGTAAGGCGGCTCGAAGGGCAGAAGCGCCAGAACGTGGTCGACGACGCGCGCCATTTTGGCTGCGCGCCACGGCCGCCAGGCCCAGACCGAGGGCGCGACATAGTGGATGGTGCGCATACCCGGCCGCGCGGCCTTGACCAGGGCCGCAACACGAAGACAGAAGTCGGGCGAGTCGACCGTGACCAGCGCCTCGGCTTCGCTGGCCAGAACCGCCTCCGCCGCCTGCCTGATCCGGCGTTTCAGGGGCAGATACTTCGGCAGCACTTCGGCGATGCCCATCACCGACAGTTCTTCCATCGGGAACAGGCTGGCCAACCCCTCGCCTTCCATCAACGGCCCGCCGACGCCGGCGAATTCCACTGGCGTCAGCGCCTTCAGCCCCGCCATCAGCGCCGCTCCCAGCCGGTCGCCCGAAGGTTCGCCCGCGATCAGGAACAGCTTGAGCGGACCGCTCACGCCCTTGCCCAGAGAAACAGGTCCAGCGACCGGGCCAGCCGCAGCATTTCCGGCAGTTCCAGGCAGATGACCGATCCCGCCTGAAACGCCACCCCGCCCAGACCCGCCGCCGCCACGCCGCGCAGCGTTTCCGGTCCGATGGTCGGCAGGTCGATCCGCCGGTCCTGTCCGGGTTTTGCCGCCTTGTAGAAGACACCGCGCCCCCGGGCTGGATCGGGCCGCAGCGCGCCGATCCCGGCGACCTGGGCCAGAAGCGCGTCGGTTCCGGGCAGCGCCTCGACGCCCAGACAGAGGCCCTGGGCAACCACCGCTCCCTGGCCCACATCAACCGCACCAAGGGTTGCGACGATCTCTGCCGCCCGGGCCGTATCCGCCGCGTCGCGGGTGCTTGGTGTCCCGACCAGAACCCCCGCGCCCGGCAGCAGGCCCGGCGCAATCGTATCGACCCCCGCAACGGTGAAACCGAATTCCTCGAAAATCTCGATCACCACCCGCAGCGTCGCATCATCCCCCGCCGCCATCGCTGCCATCAGCCGGGGCAACAGCGCCGCCGTGGCTTCGTCCAGAAGCGCGGGGTCCAGCCGCGGCCGCGTCACCGCACCGGCAAAGATCACCCGGTCGATGCCATCACGCGCCAGCGCGCGCAGAAACGGCACCAGCCGCTCGACCCGGAACCGCAGGTCCGCGGTCAGGCCTTCGGGCGCATGCCCGTCCATCGCGGCGACCAGGGGCGCATCGGCCATCGCTGCGGCCAGCGCCGCCGGCAAGGCGCCGCTGCCGGCGATGATCGCGGTCCTCGGGCCGGACGTCACCGGCCGCCCTTCGGGGTCAGGAAACTGCGGTCGGATTTCGACAGGATGAAATCCGCGATCTCGCGCACCAGGGGCGAGTCGCTCTCCTCTGCCAGCTTGCGCGCCCGGTCGACAAAGCTGCCGTCTTCCTGCGCCAGCGTCTGGTAGGCCGCCCTGAGAGCGGTGATCCCCGTCCGGTCGACGCCCCTGCGCTTGAGGCCCACTAGGTTCAACCCGTCCAGTTCGCCGCGAGGAGCCTGCACCAGGCCGTACGGGATCACGTCGTTGGTCACCATCGTCACCGCGCCGATGATCGCGCCCTGCCCGATCCGAACCCATTGATGCACGCCTGACAGACCGCCCACGATCACGTCATCGCCCAACACGCAATGCCCGGCTATGGCCACATGATTCACCAGAATGACCCGGTCGCCGATCTGGGCATCGTGGCCAACATGCGCGCCGGTCATGATCAGGCAGTCATCTCCGACCCGCGTCACCCCACCGCCGCCATCCGTGCCGGTGTTCAGCGTCGCCGCCTCGCGTATGCGGCAGCGCCTGCCGACGATCAGCCGTGTGTGCTCGCCATGATATTTCAGATCCTGCGGCACCTCGCCGACGCTGGCGAAGGGGAAGATCACCGTCTCCTCACCGATTTCGGTCCAGCCGGTCACCACTGTATGCGACTTCAGCACCACGTTCGGCCCAAGCACGACCTCGGGCCCGACGCTGCAGAACGGGCCGATCACGCAGCCCTCGCCGATCACGGCACCCGGCTCGACCAGTGCCGAGCGGTGGATGCGGGCTGTGGGATGGATGCTCATGCCCGTCACTTACGGTCTGGCGACGTCGAACATCGCCATGAACGTCGCTTCGCAGGCCAGGTCACCCTCCACCATGGCGCGGCCCTCGAACTTCCAGACCCGGCCGCCGCCGCGCAGCGCCCTGTCGACCCCCATGAAGAAGACCTTGGCGTTCTTGTCGACCAGATCCATCGACAACCCGACAAGGACGCCCGAGGTTTGCGCCATTGCCTCGATGATCATCACGCCGGGAAAGATCGGCATGCCGGGGAAATGGCCCTGGAACTGCGGTTCGTTCAGCGTGATGCATTTGATGCCGACGCAAGAGTCGTTCACGACAATGTCGCGCACCTTGTCGATCAGGAGAAATGGATAGCGGTGCGGGATGATCCGCTGAATCAGGTCCAGATCGGCATGTGTCACGGCAGTCGCATCCATTCCTTTACCCTTTCCCCGGCCGCACGGCCCCGCAGTTTACCGGTCTAGCTAGCAAGTCGCACGGGGGGGCACAAGTTTGTCACCGCCCGTGTCGACCGATCAGGGCTGCGCCGCCGACGGTTCGGCCAGGGCGGCATTGACCCGGGCGATGGCATCGTCGGTGATGTCGATGGCTGACAGGGATAGGATGACCAACCCCTTGTCCAGGATCGCCATCGCCCCCCGGTCGCCAAGGATTTCGCCCAGGACAGGCACCGCAACCTTGAGAAAATCCTTGCGGTCCTTGTCGCGGCCTTCGGTCAGGCTGCGGGCCTTGGCATCCTGCTCGTTCCGGATCCGCACGACCTTGGCATCGAAGGCAGCGGCACGAGCCGTGAACTCATCGGCGGCAAGCGTCGCGCGCGCCTTGGTCAGGGCCTGTTCCTCGGCCACCAGCTCGGCCTCGATCCGGCGGTTTTCCTGTTCCAGCGCCGCCGTCGCAACCCTTTCGCGTTCGACGGCGGCCCGGCCGAAGTCAGATTCCAGGAAAAGCCGGTCCTGATCCAGCGTCAACAGCGGCGCGGGTGTCTCTTGCGCCAGCCCCGGTGCGGCCAGCACCATAAAACCCGCCACGATCCAGGACCGCACCCCGGGGCGACTGTATCCGCGCCGCCCTGTCATCATCAGAACTTCGTCGAGATCGTCAGGTCGAAGTTCTGCTCCTTGTCGAAGTCTTCCTTCTGGATCGCCCGACTGAAGTTGAACCGCAGCGGACCGATGGGCGTGGTCCAGAACACCGACAGGCTCACCGAGGCGCGCGGGGTGAAGCTGTCATCGACGGTAGAGCCGCCGAAACCCGCCGTGTTGTCCAGACTCCAGACCGAGCCGACGTCCAGGAACGCCCCGCCCGTGATGCCGTATTCCTCGGGCAGGCCCAGCGGGAAATCGGCCTCGAACCGCGCCACCGCGAAGAGGTTGCCGCCAAGCGCGTCGACATTGGTCGCGCCCAGATCGCGCGGACCGATCCCGTTCGGCTCGAAGCCGCGGATCTTGCCGTTGCCGAAGAAACGGTCGGTCACCCGGGTCACGTTGCCGCCAAGCGAGGTGATCGCGCCACCTTCGAAGATCGCCCGCAGGGTGACTTCCTCGTTGAAGACTTTCGTCTCGGCCAGGGCAAGTGCCGTGGTCTTGATGTATTCGTTGTCGCCACCCAGCCCGGCAAAATCCTGGCCAAAGCGCAGCAGGACGCCGCCCTTCGGGTTCAGGCCGGTGATCCGGTTGTCGAATTCGTAGGTGTAGCCCAGCGAGAAGGTGGTCAGCGTCCCCCGGGCCGCCTCGGCGATGAGGATCGGCGAGTTCCCGGTGTAATTGTACAGCCTGTCTTCCGCCAAACTGATCCGCAGATCGAGGTTCGACTGTTCCCCCACCGGAAAGCCGAGCCCGGTTGAAAAACCGATGTTGCGCGTATCATAGACCGAGAAATCCGATTGAGAGGTCCGGTAGAAGCCGCCGATCGTGAAGCTGAGGTCGCGGCCCAGAAGTGCGGGTTCGGTGAAGCTGAAGTTGGAATTCTGGTTGGCCGAAGCGGTCGAGATCGCCAGCGACAGCTTTTGCCCCCGACCCAGGAAGTTGGTCTCGGAAAAACCGATGTTGAAACCGGTGCCGTTCGAGACTGAATAGCTGAGACCGAAACTCAGGCTGCCGGTGGGCTGCTCCTCGACACCGACCTTGACCACAACCTGATCCGCGGCCGATCCCTGATCGGTGTTGACCTGCGCATCGGCAAAGAAGCCGAGCGCCCGGATGCGTTCCGCGGCCTGCCGGATCTCGCGCGGGTTGAAGGGGTCGCCTTCCACCGTGCGAAACTGACGGCGGATGACCTGGTCCAGCGTCGTTGTGTTGCCCTCGATGTCGATGCGTTCGACGAAAATCCGCTCGCCCCTGACAATCGCGAATTCGATATCGACCGCTTGGCCGCGGTCGTTGCGGGTGATGCGCGGCTCGACCCGGATGAAGTTCAGGCCCTTCTTCAGCGCCAGCGTTTCCATCCGGGTGATGTTGTTGTCGATCAGCAGGGGCGTGTAGGTCTGCCCGGTGCGGATCTTCTGCACCGCCGCGAAGTCTGCGGCGTCCAGGCCCGCGACCTCGGACACCGTGGTCACGTTGCCGATCGAATAGGGCAGGCCTTCGCGCACCGTGAAGGTCACGAAGGTCGCATCGCGCTCGCGGCTGACCTCGGCACTGGCATCCAGAACCTGAAAGTCGATGTAACCGCGCGACAGGTAGAAGTCGGTCAGGACCTTGCGGTCAAGCTGCAGCCGTTCCGCGACATAGGTATCGCGCTGGATCAGGTTGCGCAGCAGGCCCGCCTGCTTGGTCTCCAGCACCTGACGCAGTCTGCGGTCAGAGAAGGCCCTGTTGCCGACGAAGGACAGACGCTCGATCTCGACCACGCGGCCTTCGGTGATCTCGAACACCAGGTCCACCCGGTTGTCGCTGCGGCGGATGATCTTGGGCGTGACCTGGGCGGCAAGACGACCGGCGACACGATAGGCCTCTGCGATGGCTGCGGCGTCCGATTCGGCAAGGGCGGGCGAGTAGACCCGGCGCGGTTGCGACTTGATCAGCCCGGTCAGCTTCTCGTCCTTCAGCCGCTTGTTGCCTTCGATGCTGATGACGTTCACGATCGGGTATTCCTGCACCCGGATCAGCAGCGTCGATCCCTGCGGCACAAGCTCCACTTTCTCGAACAGGTTCGAGTTCAGGATGCGCTGGTAGGCGTCGTTCAGCGCGGCGGCAGACACCTCGTCGCCGCGCTTGATTCCGGCATAGCTCAGGATCGTCGCGGCATCGACCCGTTCGTTGCCTTCGATGGTCACGTTCGAAAAGGAAAAGACCTGCGCGAAAGCCGGTTGCAGGAACGGCTGCGAAGCCGTTGCGGCGCCGATGAAAACCGCTGTTACCAGCAGACGAGCCCTGGACTTTGCCCGGGCAGACCGCCCCTTGGCCACGCTGTGGGTCATCCGCATATTCCATCCTCGCCGAATTTCTTGTTTCCGGATTGACTAGCGGGAAAGCAAAGCTTTGTCAAAAGCCTGCGGTCATTGTGGATAACTTTGCAAGATGTTGTGGTGCCAAGGCTGTAACCGCAGGTTGCAGCGAACCCGGTCCGGTCAAGCCGGACCTTGGTTCACTGGCAAAGCAGATCGCGGCTCAGTCCGAAGATCATGATCGACAGGACCACCGTCAGCCCGAATGTCATCAGGATGCGCAGCGCCCACTCCGCAGGCTGGCGGCGGGTGATCGCCTCATAGGCGTGGAACACCAGATGCCCGCCATCAAGCACCGGAATCGGGAGCAGATTCAGGATGCCGATCCCCAGCGACAGGATCGCGATCATCCCGACAAAGCTTTGGGCACCATTGCGTGCCGCATCGCCCGCCGTTTCCGCCATGCCGATCGCACCCGACAGATTGCAGCTCGAGATCGCGCCCCGGATCATGTGCCACAGGCCCGAGAATGTCGTCGTGGTCATCCGCCACATGGTCTGCGCCGCCCCTGTCGCCGCTTCCCAGGGACCGACGCTGCGAACCGCGGGCTCGAAGAACATCCCGGAGTAAAGGCCCAGCAGGTAGCGTTCGGTGAAGCCGCCGTTGCCGTCGTCCACCGTCCGGATGCGCGGCGTGATGGAAAGATCGAAGGTCTTTCCCTCGCGCCACACGCTCAGCGCAACCGGCTGGCCCTTGCCGGCGGCCACGATGTCCGGCAATTCGTCGAAAAAGCGGACATCCTTGCCGCCTGCCTGCAGGATGACGTCGCCCTCCTGCAACCCCGCGTCCATCGCCGCCGAGCGGATCTGCACCTCGCCCACCACCGGTGCCTGCGGGTGGGGGCCCGTCACCGTGATCTCGCTGCCCCGACGCAGCACGCGGTAGCTGAGCGTGGACTTGCCCTTCAGCGCATCCGTGACCAGTCCGAAGGTCTCCCAGTCGGGGGTCGCCTGATTTTCGACCGCCAGGATCACGTCGCCCTCGGCCAGAGTCGCGCCCGCCACCGGAAAGGGGCGCATCTTGCCGACCGCCGGTTCTTCACGGGGCACGCCCGTCACCAGCGCAAGGCCCGACAGAAGCACGAAGGTCAGGATGAAATTGAACACCGGCCCCGCCGCGACCGTGGCCGAGCGTGCCCACAAGGGGGCACCCGCCATCGTGTGCCGCCGCTCTGCCACAGACAGTCCAGAAACATCGCCTTGCCGCACGGATGAGGCATCGGCATCGCCAAGGAACTTCACATATCCGCCAAACGGGATCGCCGCCACCTGCCAGCGGGTGCCGCGCCTGTCGGTGCGGCTGAACAGAACCGGCCCGAATCCGATGGAGAACACCTCGGAATGGATGCCGGACCAGCGCCCGACGATGTAATGGCCGTATTCGTGGACAAAGACGATCACCGACAGCGCGACGATGAAGAACGCCAAGGTCCATGCCGTGCCGCCAAGTGCCGCCGCAATCGCGTCCATCTACCGCTCTCCCGCTCTGGCACGCGCGATCTCGCCTGCCCTCATCCGTGCCAGATGGTCCATTCCCTGGACATCCTCAAGGGTCATGATTGCGGAATTGGTGCCGAAATCGCGGTTCAGACCCTCAAGCACCGTTTCGACCACGGCCGACATGTCCATGAACCCGATCTCTCCGGCCAGAAAGTGGTCCAGCGCCACTTCCTTGGCCGCAGTGAAGGCGGCGCCCGCAAGTCCCCGCCGCGCCATCACCTCGCGCGCCAGCCGCAACGCCGGATAGCGTTGCAGATCGGGGGCCCGGAAGCTCAGCGTTGCGATCTGCGCCAGGTCCAGCCGCGCCACCGGCAACTCGGCCCGTTCGGGCCAGTTCAGCGCATAGCCGATGGAATGGCGCATGTCGGGAGCGCCCAGATGCGCCATGATCGCCCCGTCGCGGAAGCCGACCATGGAATGGATCAGGCTTTCGGGATGGACGATGACTTCGATCTGGTCCGGCGCGACGCCAAAGAATTCGCGCGTTTCGATGACTTCCAGGGCCTTGTTGAACATCGACGCGCTGTCGATGGTGATCCTTTGCCCCATGGCCCAGTTCGGATGCGCCAGCGCCTCTGCCACCGTGGCCTTGGCCAATGCTTCCAGCGGCCAGTCACGCAAGGCCCCGCCGGATGCCGTCAGGATGATCCGCTCGACCGCTGCGATGTCCTCGCCCACCAATGCCTGGAAGATCGCCGAATGTTCGCTGTCCACCGGCAGGATGCGCGCGCCGTGCCGAGCGGCTTCGGCCATCAGCAGCGGTCCGGCGGTGACCAGCGATTCCTTGTTGGCCAGCGCCAGTGTCGCCCCGTGCCGCAACGCCCGAAAGCCCGGCACCAGCCCTGCGGCGCCGACGATCGCGCTCATCACCCAGTCCGCCGGCCGGTCCGCCGCCTCGGCTATCGCGTCCGGGCCGGCCGCAGCCTCGATGCCCGATCCCGCCAGCCGCGCCCTCAGTTCGGCCAGGTCCGACGGCTCGGCACAGACCGCGATCTCAGCCCGCAACGCGCGCGCCATGTCGGCCAGCCGGGCCAGGTTTCGCCCCCCGGTGAGCGCCACCACCCCGAAGGCCTCGGCCCCCCCGGCGCGCAGCAGAAGCTCGACGGTCTGTTCGCCGATCGACCCGGTGGCACCAAAGAGGGACACGCTGCGCACCGCCTCAGCCCCCGAACAGCCCGGTGATCGGCACGAAGAGACCAAGGCTCAGCACGAAGACCAAGGCTCCAATCAGCGCATCGAACCGGTCAAGCACCCCCCCATGCCCCGGGATCAGGGACGAGGCATCCTTCACGCCGCAGCGCCGCTTGACCCAGCTTTCCGCAATGTCGCCGAACTGCCCCGCACAGGCCACCAGCGCCGAAAGCGGCACCAAAAGCCAGCCAGCGTCGGCCCATTGCACGAAGACAAGCCCGACCAGCGCCGCACCGATCCAGCCCGCGACCGTGCCCGACCAGGTCTTCTTCGGGCTGATCCTTGGCAGGAACTTCGGCCCGCCCAGCATGCGCCCGGCGAAATAGCCCAGCACGTCCGAGGTCACCACCACCGCGACCAGCCACAGGATCGCCGTGCTTCCCCCCGCCAGCCGCAGGTGGACCAGGCCGTAGCCCGCCAACATGATCGCCAGCGCATAGGCACCTGCCAGTCGCCGATCGCGGCGCGGCGTCAGGATCAGGACCAGGGTCGGAACCATCAGGAACAGGGCGGCGATCTCGCTGCGCAGGATCAGCGCCAGCAGCAAAGCGCCCCCCGCCAGACCGCCCACGGTCACCGGCGTGCGCCGCCGTGCCGGCGCCGTCATCGCCGCAAGCTCCCAGACCATGACGCCGGTCAGCGCCACAACGAGAGCTGCAAAAGCCGTGCCGCCCAGCCAGATTTCGGCCGCTCCGACCGAGACCATCACGGCGGCCGACAGGATGCGGGTGCGCAGGTCCGCCCATTTGCCGCCAGGCGCAAAGCCCGGCTCGGTCATCGAAGAACCCCGCCGAACCGCCGTTGCCGGTTGGAAAACCGTTGCACGATGGCCGCAAGCTCGTCGGGTCCGAAATCCGGCCACAGCGTTTCGGTGAATTCATATTCGGCATAAGCCGCCTGCCAGGGCAGGAAGTTTGAGGTCCGCGTCTCGCCGCTGGTGCGGATCACCAGGTCGGGGTCGGGCAGCCCGCCGGTGTCCAGCCGTTCCGAAAACGCCGCTTCGGTCAGGTGCCTGGGATCCAGTATCCCCGCCGCCGCCGCTTCGGCGACCCTCTTCACCGCGCGCAGGATTTCGTCGCGCCCGCCATAATTCACTGCGACCGACAGGTTCAGCCGGTCAAGACCGGCAGTCCGTGCCTCGATCCCGGCCATCAGGCGTTGCAGTTTCGGGTCCAGCCGACTGCGGTCGCCGATGAAACGCATCCGCACGCCCGCCTTTGCCAGCCGGTCCGCCTCGCGCTCGATATAGCGCGCAAAGATCGCCATCAGACCAAGGACTTCCTCGGTCGACCGTTTCCAGTTTTCGGTCGAAAACGCATAGAGCGTCAGCCACTTGATCCCCAGATCCGGGGCCGCGCGCACGATTTCGCGCACCCGCTCCGCCCCCTTGCGATGGCCCACCAGCCGCGCCCAGCCCCGGTTCGTGGCCCAGCGGCCATTGCCATCCATGATGATCGCCAGGTGGTTTACCGGCCGGATCATGGCCTCCACCTGCAGGTCCTTCGACAACCGCCGTTCCTCCGCCGCAGGTCAGACCTGCATGATTTCCGCCTGCTTGGCCTCCAGCGCCCGGTCGACGGCGGCGATGGCCTTGTCGGTCAGGTCCTGCACCACGTCGGACCAGAATTTCTGGTCATCCTCGCCCATGCCGTGCGCCTTCGCCTTCTTGATCTGGTCCATGCCATCGCGTCGCACGTTGCGAATCGCAACCTTGGCGCTTTCGGCATACTGCGCGGCAACTTTGGTCAATTCGCGGCGGCGCTCCTCGTTCAGCTCGGGAATCGGCAGCCGGATCAGCGGGCCATCGGTCACCGGGTTGATCCCGATGCCGCTTTCCCGGATCGCCTTCTCGACCTTCGAGATCATGCCCTTGTCCCAGACATTGATGACGACCATCCGCGGCTCGGGCACGTTTACCGTTCCCAGCTGGTTGACGGGGGTCATCTGGCCATAGGCGTCCACCATGATCGGCGCGACGATCGAAGCACTTGCGCGGCCCGTCCGAAGCGAGGCGAACTCTGTCTTGAGCGCGGCCATCGCCCCGTCCATCCGGCGCTGGATTGCATCGGTGTCGATCTCGATCTCGTCATTTGCCATGCGCCTGGTCCTTCACGTCCATTGCGAGCATTCCCTCGCGATTTCGCGCTCTATAGCAGAGCGTCAGCGGCCCGGTATAGGCCAAAGCGCCCGGCCCGGCGGTCACCCGCGCTGCACCTTTTGGTTGACCGCCGGAGACGACCCGCGCGCGTCACGTCGCCATCCATACGCCGTCCATACGCCGTCCATACGCCACTGAACACGGTCCCGCGCACAATGACACAACGCCCGCCGAGGCTTAGCCCTGAACCCTGGTATAGGTCCCCTGCCCTGCCAGAATCCCCCGGAACCCGCCGGGCTCATCCAGCGAGAAGACGATGATCGGCAGCGCGTTGTCGCGGGCCAGGGCAATCGCGGTCGCATCCATCACTTTTCCAGCACCTCGTCGTAGGTCACATGGTCGTAGCGCCTTGCATCGCCATGTTTCTTCGGGTCCTTGTCGTAGACGCCGTCGACCTTGGTGCCCTTGAAGATCGCCTGACAGGCCATTTCGCTGGCCCGGAGCGTTGCCGCGGTGTCGGTGGTGAAATAGGGGTTTCCCGTCCCTGCCGCGAAGATGCAGACCCGCTTCTTTTCCAGGTGCCGCACGGCACGACGACGGATGTAGGGCTCACAGACCTGATCCATCGGAATCGCACTGATCACCCGCGTGAACACCCCGATCGCCTCCAAGGCCGACTGCATCGCCAGCGCGTTCATCACCGTGGCCAGCATCCCCATGTAATCCGCCGTCGTCCGCTCCATCCCCTGCGCGCTGCCCTGCAGCCCGCGGAAGATGTTGCCGCCGCCGATCACCATGCAGATCTCGACCCCGAGGTCGCGCACCGACTTCACCTCCTCGGCGATCCGCGCGACCGTTGGCGGGTGCAGGCCATAGCCCTGATCGCCCATCAGCGCCTCGCCCGAGATCTTCAGCATCACCCGGCTGTATTTGGTGGCCGTTGCGGACATGGCACCCCCTGCATATCGTTTTGTGTTTGGACTGGGCCGCAAAATGTCGCAAAAGCGCAAAAGGTTCAACCGGGGATCGCCCGTGCAGATCGACAGCATTTCGCGTGAGGCCCCCGTGCTGATCGCGGGCCCCACGGCCAGCGGAAAGTCGACGCTGGCGATGGAGCTTGCCGCGCGCGACGGGCGACTGATCGTCAACGCCGACGCGCTGCAGGTTTATGCCGACTGGCGCATTCTGACCGCCCGCCCCTCGCCAGCGGAAGAGGCCGCGCTGCCCCATGCGCTTTACGGCCACATCGGTCGCCTCCAGCCCTATTCCGTCGGCCACTGGCTGCGCGAAGCGGCGCAACTGGTGAACCGTCCGGTGGTGATCGTTGGTGGAACCGGTCTGAATTTCAATGCGTTGACGCGCGGGTTGGCCGAAGTGCCCGAAACGCCGCCCGGGCTCCGCGCCGAGGCCGATGCCCGGCTTGCGGCCGAAGGTCATGCCGCCCTGCTGGCCGAACTCGACCACGCCACAGCCGCGCGGATCGATCGACACAATCCCGTCCGCATCCAGCGCGCCTGGGAAGTGCTGCGCGCCACGGGCCGTGGTCTGGCGGCCTGGCAGGACGACACGCCAGCGCCGATCCTGCCGCTCTGTGCGGCCGAGGCCCTGGTCCTCGTCCCAGAGGTCACCTGGCTGAACGCCCGCATCGACCGCCGCTTTGACGAGATGCTGCGGCAGGGCGCGCTCGGGGAAGCGCGGGCGAACCTTGCGGACTGGGATCCGGGACGTCCCGCGTCGAAAGCCATCGGCGGACCAGAGCTGATCGCACATCTGCGTGGCGAAATCACGCTGGACCAGGCGGTTGCGGCGGCGACGCTTTCCAGCCGCCAATACGCAAAACGTCAACGGTCCTGGTTCAGATCGAACATGAGGGCCTGGAAACAGCTTTCCCTTCCCTGACGGACATTTGCAGGCGGAAGCTTCAGCAGAAATCCGCTTGCCGACCAAGTTATGCACAGAAAAATCAAACCTTCGTGGATAACTTCGGCCCCCGACAGAGGATTTTGCTTGGGTTGGCTCTGCGGCGCTGCTTTACTTGGTGGGCAAGCGCCTCTGCCACAGGATCTGCCGCCACATGCTGACATCCGCGCCCGTGTCCCAGTTGCGACTTGTCGCCATCCCCCGACTGGCCTCGGGCGGTCGCTGGCGGGTCGAAGCCATGCGTTCGCTGTCCGAGCCCTGCCTCTTGTGGTTCACCAAAGGTCAGGGACGCATCACGATCTCGGGGGTGACGCGCGGTTACACCGCACATAATGCGGTTTTCATCCCTGCGGGCGTGATGCACGGCTTCGAGGCCGGGCCGCAGGTTTACGGCACGGCAGTCTTCTTCGGACGCGATCCGACGGTCCTCCTTCCCAAGACGCCGCAGCATCTGCGCATCCGCGAGGTTCACGCCCAGCAAGAGGTCAACGTCCTGCTTGATTCGATCCTGCGCGAGATCGAAAGCGGCACGCCGGCCCACGAACGCGCGACCGAAGCCTATGTCGGCCTTCTTGGGGTCTGGCTGGAGCGGCAGGTCCGCAAGGCCGATCCGCTGGAAACCCCGCGCCAGGATGCGACGCGCAGGCTGGTGGCCCGCTATACCGCGCTGCTGGAGCGGAATTTCCGCACAGGCATGAACGTGGCCGATTTCGCCGCCGCCCTTGGCGTCACCCCGACGCATCTGACGCGCTGCTGCAAGGCGGCGTGCGGACGCCCGGCCTCGGCCCTCTTGCAGGACCGTCGCATCTTCGAGGCGCGAAAACTTCTGGCGGAGACCCGCATTCCGGTCGGCCGCATCGCCGAGCAGCTGGGCTTCAACTCGCCGGCCTATTTCACCCGTGCCTTCCAGCACCTCACCGGAAAATCGCCGACGGCGTTCCGGCGCGCCGGGTAAGCGCAGGTGCGACACGGAAAGCGCAAATTCGACGCTGCACATGTCGCTGACGTGACATCCAAGGTCGAAAGCAGCCGTTGACGCCGGGCGGAAAAAGATGCGCAATATGTGGGGGGGTGCGCAGGTGACGGTGGCGTTCGGGCTGGCCCGGTTTTGACCGGATCGACGCCTTGGCCAAAGCCGCTGCAGTTCCGCGAAAAATGAAAAAACTCACAGGGAGACGAAGATGAAAGACCTGAACACCGATCTCGGCCTGCATCCTGCGGCCGGAATGTATGCGAGAGAGTTCGCTGAAGGCAAACTCGGCCGCCGTGAATTCCTGACCCGCACCACCGCGCTTGGCGTTTCGGCGGCGGCGGCCTATGGGCTGATCGGTCTGCCTGCCCCGGCAGCGGCACAGACGGCGAAGGTCGGCGGCATCATCCGCGTGGCGATGGAAGTGAAGGGCACCAAGGATCCGCGCCTGGCCGACTGGCCGCATATCGCGAACGTCTATCGCGGCTGGCTGGAATACCTGATCCAGAACAACGAGGACGGCTCGTTCGAGGGGCGGCTGCTGGAAAGCTGGCAAGCCAACGACGATGCGACGGAATGGACGCTCAAGCTGCGTCCCGGCGTGACCTGGAACAACGGTGATCCCTTCACTGCCGACGACGTCGTGCGCAATTTCGCGCGCTGGACGGACGGCAATGTCGAAGGCAACGCGATGGCGTCGCGCTTCCCCGGTCTCGTCAACCCCGACACCAAGACCCTGCGCGACGGTTCGGTGGTCAAGGTCGACGACATGACCGTGAAGCTGATGCTGTCGGCGCCGGACATCGCCATCGTCCCGAACCTTGCCGACTACCCCGCGGCGGTGGTGCATTCCTCGTTCCAGGACGGGCAGGATCCCGCAACCAATCCGATCGGCACCGGGCCCTACGTTCCGCAGGAAGTGTCGGTCGGCCAGAAGGCGACCCTGGTCCGCGCACCAAACCATACCTGGTGGGGCGGCACCGCTCCGCTGGACGAGATCCGCTATGTCGACTTCGGCACCGATCCCGCCGCCATGGTGGCGCTCTTCGCCTCTGACGAAGTGGACGGCAACTACGAGACGGTGGGCGAGTTCATCGATATCCTCGACGGGATGGGCCTGGTGAAGGAAGAGGTTGTCACCGCGGCCACGATTGTCGTGCGGATGAACTCGGCGACCTCGGAACTCTACAAGGACAAGGCCGTCCGCCAGGCGATCCAGCTTGCGGTCGATCCGGCGGTGGTGCTGGAACTGGGATACAACAATCTCGGCAAGACCGGCGAAAACCACCACATGTTCCCGATCCACCCGGAATACCCGACGTTGCCGCCGCAGAAGATCAATGCCGCCGGTCTGATGCCCGCGCTCGAGGCTGCGGGCCTGAAGGACACCGAGTTCGAGGTGATCTCGCTGGACGACGGCTGGGAAGCGGCGACCACGGCCGCGGTGCAGGCCCAGCTGAAGGACGCGGGCATGAACATCAAGCACACGGTCATGCCCGGCTCGACGTTCTGGAACGACTGGCA
>NCDY01000090.1 GCA_002280405.1 Rhodobacterales bacterium 32-66-9
TCAGTGCGCCACCCCGGCTGCCACCGATTCATCAATGAACTGGCCGTCCTTGAAGCGCCACATGTTGAAGGCTTCGGCCAGCGGACCGGGTTCGCCCTTGGCCATCAGTTCCGCCATCGCCCAGCCCGAGCCGGTGATCGCCTTGAAGCCGCCGGTGCCCCAGCCGCAGTTGATGAAGCAGTTGCCAAGCGGGGTCTTCGAGATCAGGGGCGAGCGGTCGCCGGTCATGTCGACGATGCCGCCCCATTGCCGCAGCATTTTCAGGCGGCTGAGGATCGGGAAGGTTTCGACCAATGCCCGCAGGGTTTCCTCGATGTGATGGAAGGACCCGCGCTGGGTGTAGTTGTTGAACCCGTCGGTGCCGCCGCCGATCACCATCTCGCCCTTGTCGGATTGCGACATGTAGCCGTGGACGGTGTTGGCCATCACCACGACGTCCATGCAGGGCTTGATCGGTTCGGAGACGAGCGCCTGAAGTGCTACAGCCTCGATCGGCAGGCGGAAGCCCGCCATTTCGGCAAGCTGGCCGGAGTGGCCGGCGACGACCATCCCGAGTTTCTTCGTGCCGATGAAGCCCCTGGTGGTGTCGACGCCGGTGACCTGGCCATTTTCGGACCGGACGCCCTTGACCTCGCAGTTCTGGAGGATGTGCATGCCCATCGCCGAGCAGGCCCGGGCATAGCCCCAGGCGACGGCATCGTGGCGCCCGGTGCCGCCGCGCGCCTGCCAGAGCGCGCCGAGGACGGGGTAGCGCGGGCCGTCGATGTTCAGGATCGGGCACAGCTCCTTGACCCGCTGGGGGGTGATGAATTCGGTCTGCACGCCCTGCAGGGCGTTGGCAGCTTGCGTGCGCAGGTAGCCGCGCACCTCGTGGTGGGTCTGGGCCAGCATCATCACGCCGCGGGGGCTGAACATGACGTTGTAGTTCAGGTCCTGCGACAGGGTTTCATACAGGGACCGCGACTTTTCATAGATCGCGGCGGAAGGATCCTGCAGATAGTTCGAGCGGATGATCGTGGTGTTCCGGCCGGTGTTGCCGCCGCCAAGCCAGCCCTTTTCCAGGATCGCGACATTGGTGATGCCGAAGTTCCTGCCCAGATAGTAGGCGGTCGCCAGGCCGTGGCCCCCTGCCCCGACGATGATCGCGTCGTAGGACGCCTTCGGCTCGGGCGAGGCCCAGGCGCGTTCCCAGCCCATGTGATGGCGCAAGGCCTCGCGGGCGATGGCAAAGACCGAGTAACGCTTCATCGGGGCCTCTTGTCGGACGGGGGCTGCCAGATCGGGTCCGGCAGCCATGTCTTGGATCGAAGTTGGGTTATAGCCACACCCGTCGGCGGCACAATCGGGAAAAATGCGACATCATCGGTGCCGCGGCGAACGTCGGATGCGCCGCGCGCGGCACTGCGGCGGAATGACCCTTTCTTGGCCTGCCGGAAACGACTATGTCGGACCCAGAGCCGGGACCGGATGGGCGGGGCCACGGTCGGGACCGGAGGGTCGGGTCGGGATGCAGGCAATGGCAGGCTGGGAGTTCTGGACAGTGGCCGGGGGCCTTGCGGTGGCTGTGGTGGCCATCCTGGCCGGTGCCATGCGCCGGGTGCAGACGCAAGCCGCCGACAGTGCCGCATCCAACCTTGCGGTCTACCGCGACCAGTTGGCCGAGATCGAGCGCGACCTTGCCCGAGGCACCATCGACCCGGACGAGGCGTCCCGGCTGCGCGCCGAGATCGGCAAGCGGGTGATCGAGGCGGACCGCGCGCGAACCGCCGCGCCGGCAGTCGGCATGTCCGGGTCGGCCTATCGCCTGGGCCTCGGTCTGATCCTGGGCCTCGGGCTTCCGGGGACGCTGGCAGTCTACTGGGGGCTTGGTGCGCCCGGCTATCCCGACATGGAGCTTGGCCCGCGGCTGGCAGAGCTGGACGCGGGCATGGCCGGCCGCCCGGCGCAGGATGCGATGCTTCAAACCCTCGGCCGGGCGCGCGATGCGGGCCTTGATCAGCGGCTGCAGGCGGAACTGCAAGCGGCGTCCGACCCCGAGGCCTTGCGCAGTCGCTATCGCGTGGCGTTCGAAGCGGGGCGGATGCAGGAAGCGGTCCGGCTGCAGCAGCGCCTGCTAGAAGTCCTGGGCGATGCGGCCGGTTCGAACGACCAGGCAAACCTGGCGCTGGCGCTGGTCGCGGAAGCGAACGGCTATGTCTCGCCCGAGGCCGAGACCGCGCTGCGGGCCAGTCTGAAGGCGGACATGGGCAACGAGTTGTCACGCTATCTGGTGGGCGAGATGTTCCTGCAGGGCGGACGCTTCGACCAGGCCTTCCGCTTCTGGCGGCCCATCGCCGAGGGCGGCATGCCGGGATCGCCCTGGGTCAAGTCGATCCGCGAACGGATCGAGGAAGTGGCCGACCTCGCGGGGATCCGCTACGCGCTGCCCGCGACGGCAGCGGCACCGGCGGGACCGACGGCAGCGGCACCGGCGGGACCGACGGCTGCGGACATGGCAGCCGCAGGCACGATGGCCCCGAAGGATCGGCAAGCCATGATCGAGGGCATGGTGGCGCAGCTTTCCGACCGGCTGGCGACCGATGGCGGGTCGGTCGAGGAGTGGAACCAGCTGATCCGCTCGCTGGCGGTGCTGCAACGCCTGCAAGAGGCGCAGAAGATCTATGACGAGGCGAAGGTGAAGTTCGCAGGCCGCCCGTCGGAGCTGTCCTTCCTGCGGCTGGCGGCGGTCGAGACCGGCCTGATCCCGTGATCTGTGCGACGGTCGAGGACTTCCTGGTGGCCCTGCCTGCAAACCGGGCGGTGGCGGGCCTCGATCTTGGTGACAAGACCATCGGCGTGGCGCTGTCAGATGTCCGACGGCAGGTCGCGACCCCGATCGAGGTGATCCGGCGCGAGAAATTCACGTTGGATGCGGGAACTTTGCTGGCCCTTCTGCAGGCGCGCGGAGCGTGCGGGATCGTGCTGGGCCTGCCCTTGAACATGGACGGGACAGCGGGTCCAAGGGTGCAGGCGACGCAGGCTTTCGCGCGCAATCTGGAGAAGCTGACGCCGCTTCCGATCTGCTACTGGGATGAGCGTCTGTCGACGGTTGCGGCAGAAAGGGCACTGCTTGAGGCGGATACGTCAAGAAAACGTCGCAAAGAGGTGATCGATCAGGTGGCGGCGGGCTATATCCTGCAAGGCGCGCTGGACCGGATGGCGCATATGGGGCGGAGCGGGCTTTGAAGGACGATGTCTGGAAGCGGGACGAGATCGCCTCTCCGTGCGTGAAGCTGTGTGTCGTCCACCCCGAGGAACGCCTCTGCGTGGGGTGCCTGCGATCCATCGACGAGATTGCGTCCTGGTCGCGCATGACGCACGAGGAACGGGCTTCGATCATGGCCGAGCTGCCCACCCGCGCGCCCCGTCTGGCCAAACGCCGCGGCGGGCGGATGGCCCGGCTGGAACGCCAGCCCGATTGAGTGCCCGAAGGCACGTTTCTTCAGGTCGCCTGCGCGGGACTTGCGCCCGCTTGTCTCCGTATGGGGGTTTCACCCCCAAACCCCGAGAGTATTTGGGAAATGAGCAAGCGTGATGCGGAAAAGTGGTCTCCGGTTTTCCGCGTCAATCACGCGACCACCAAGAACCGAGATCGGGATGATGTTTCCATCAGACATCCTCCCGATCTAAGGGCCGGTAAGCCAATCGTGGACGGTGGCGAGCTGCGGGCGGAGATAGGCGATCATCCGGCCTTCGGGCGGGGCGCTGTCACCGTCCTTCCAGGGGACGACGCCGTGGAGGGCAAGGCGGTGGAGGAGCGTGGCTTCTCCGGGCCTTGCGGGAAGCTCGATGCGGCGGCAGGTGGCGAAGACCTCGCGCCGGGCCTGCTGGTAGGCGGTGGTGATGTCGATGTCGCCCCAGGAGTCTGGCGGATGCGCCGCGAACGCGGTCAGGAGCGCGGCGCGGAGGATTTCGTGGCTGCCCTCCCAGACGGTCAGGGGTGAAGCGGTCGAATCGTTCAGCGGCAGGCCGAGGATCCAGGCATGCGGCTCCTTTACCATCCGGCGCCTGTCGGGACCGACGGGGAGGAGGCCGTCGAGATGGGCGGCGTCACGGGTCTGGCGGTAGGCGAAGGCGGCGGGGGTTTCGTCGGGCGATGGCTGCGGGTAGCCGGGGCGGATCACCGAAAGCTGGGCGCGGTGCAAGGGTCCGGGGGCGAGCGGCAGGGCAGGCCAGGGGAACGCAGTGCCGTTGAGGGTGCCGTCCGCAGCGTTCGGCAACGCATCGACACCGACGAACCAGGTGCCGCCGCAGCGCCAGGGTTCGGTCGCACGGGCCAGTGTGTCACGGGCGGCCTGCCGGGCGGCGGCGGCCCAGGCGGCGATGGCCGGATCGGGCCCGATCTTCTGCCAGCCCGGCCCTACCATCCCAGAACCTTGCGCAGCATGTTCAGCGCCACAAGCGTCAGGAACAGGGCGAAGGCGCGTTTCAGGGGCCTTGGGTTCATCGAGTGGGCGAGGCGCACGCCCAGGGGCGTGGTCAGAAGCGTGGTGCCGATGACGACCAGAAAGGCGGGAAGATTGACGGCCCCGATGGTCCAGGGCGGGGCGTTGGTGACCGGCAGAAGCAGAAAGCCCAGAACGGAAGGCACCGCGATCAGGACGCCGAAGCCCGAGGCGGTGGCGACCGCACGGTGGATCGGCAGGCCATAGAGCGTCATCAGCGGCACGCCGAAGGTGCCACCGCCGATGCCCATCATGGCGGAGAAGAGCCCGACGGCTGCGGCAAGCGCGCTGCGGGTGGGCTGGCCGGGCATCGCCGTGCCGAGCCGCCAGTGGTCGCGCCCGAAGGCCATCCAGAGCCCCGCGAGGCCTGCCAATGCGCCGAAGACCGCCTGCAGGGTGAGGGAGGAGACCTGCCCGGCGACGAAGGTGCCGACGGCAGCGGCGATGACCAGGGTCGGGCCCCAGGTCTTCAGCACCGTCCAATCGACCGCACCCCTCCTGTTGTGCGCCGAAACCGACCGCAGCGAGGTCACGACGATGGTCGCCATCGAGGTTGCGACGCCGACCTGCATCAGCTGGTCGCCACCATAGCCAAGCTGCCCGAAGGCATAGAAGAAGGCCGGGACCAGCACGATGCCGCCGCCTACGCCGAGCAGCCCGCCCACGACGCCCGCGAAAGCTCCGATCAGCGAGAGGGCTGCGAGCAGCGGCAACAGAAGGGCGAGGTCGGGCATCGGGCTTTTGCCGGCAAGAGAAACCTGTCTGACCGCGACCCTAGCCGGAGCGCCAGCGACAGACCAGAGCGCAGAATGGTTCGTGCGGGGCTTTCCATTGCCGAGGAATGCGCGTAGCTCTGGCACCCTTCCAGACACCAGACCCCAGAAAGGCCCGCCATGGCCCGCACGGTTTCCTTGACCTCGATGTCCGTGATTCTCGGACTGGTTGCCGCCGTTGGCCCCTTTGCCATCGACATGTACCTGCCCGCGATGCCCGAAATAGCGCGCGAGTTTGCGGTGGACCAGCAGGCGGTGCAATGGACGATTGTCGGCTATTTCATCACCTTCGGCCTGGCACAGCTGGCCTATGGCCCGTGGGCTGACCAGGCCGGGCGGAAGCCGCCGCTTTATGCGGGGCTTGCGCTGTTCATCGCGGGGACGCTGATCTGCGCGGTTGCACCCTCGATCGGCTGGCTGGTCGCGGGGCGGATGGTGCAGGGCATCGGCGGGGCGGCGAACATGGTGGTCTTGCGCGCGGTGATACGTGACCTTGCCACCGGGCCGCAGGCGACGCGGATGATGTCGACGATCATGATCGTGATCGCGGTGTCGCCCCTTTTGGCACCCCTGTCCGGCGCGGGGCTTCTGGCCATCGGCGACTGGCGCCTGATCTTCTGGGCGCTTCTTGGGGCGGCGGTCCTGAGCTTCTTCCTGATCCACTTCGCGGTGCCGGAGACGCTGACCGAGGCCAACCGGCAAATGTTCGATCTGACCGGCACCCTGGTCGGGACGAAGATCCTGCTGGCCGACCGGGACTTCATGGTGATGACCTTCCTTGCGGGGTTTGCCTTCGCGAGTTTCTTCGTCTTCATCGCGGCCGCCCCCTTCGTCTACCGGCAGCAGTTCGGACTGTCGCCGACCGGGTTCTCTTTGGCCTTTGCGATCAATGCCATCGGCTTCTTTGCTGCCTCGCAGTTCGCCGCCCCCCTGTCCCGGCGGCTGGGCACGCTGCGGATGATTTCCGGGGCGAGCCTCGGCTTTGCGTCGGCCACGTTCGCCGGGTTCGGTCTGGCGCTTGCGGGGCTGGCGAGCCTGCCGGTCACGATGTCCACGCTGTTTGTCGGCAACGTTTTCCTGGGCGTGATCCTGCCCACGGCGCAGGTGCAGGCGCTGGAAGAGCATGGCGATGCCGCCGGGCTTGCCTCGTCCCTTGGGGGCACGATGCAGATGGTCGCGGCCGGGGGGCTGGTGGCGGCGGCGGGGCCGTTCCTTGACGGGACCGTGGTGCCGATGCTGGGGGCGATTGCGCTGTGCGGGCTGATCGCGCTGGTCCTGTCGCGGCTGATCCCGCGTCAGGCCGCCCTGGCCTGAACTTCGGCCAGGGCGGCGTCGAGAACCTCAAGCCCCACCCCCTCGCGGCTGGCGCGTTCGGAGAGGACGCGCCGCCAGCCGCGTGCGCCGGGCTTGCCGGTGAAAAGGCCGAGCATGTGCCGGGTGATCTGGTGCAGCCTGCCGCCGCCGGCGAGATGGCCGGCGATATAGGGGCGCATTGCGTCGGCCACCTCGACCGGATCAGGCGCGAACGCGTCGCCCCAAAGCGCATCGGCGCCAATCAGGACCGCGGCAGGGTCGTGATAGGCTGCGCGGCCCAGCATGACCCCGTCGAGACCCGCCTCGAGCAGGCTTTTTGCCTGCTTCAGGCTGGCGATCCCGCCGTTGATGCAGATCGTAAGGTCGGGGAAACGGCGCTTCATCCGGATCACCAGATCATGGTCAAGGGGCGGGATCTCGCGGTTTTCCTTGGGGGAAAGGCCCTGAAGCCAGGCCTTGCGGGCGTGGATGATGACATGACGGACCCCGGCATTGGCGAGGGTCTCGATGAACTCGGGCAGCACGGTTTCGGGGTCCTGCGCGTCGACACCGATCCGGCATTTGACGGTGACCGGGGCATCGGTTTCGGCTTGCATGGCGCGGACACAGTCGGCAACAAGCTGCGGACGTTCCATCAGCACCGCGCCGAAGCAGCCCGACTGCACCCGGTCGGAAGGGCAACCGCAATTCAGGTTGACCTCGTCGTAGGACCACGGACCGGCGATGCGGACGGCCTCGGCCAGCGCGCACGGATCGGAGCCGCCAAGTTGCAGGGCGACAGGGTGTTCCCGGGGCGAAAAGTCAAGCAGCCGGGGTTTCGGGCCGTGGATGACGGCAGCGGCGGTCACCATTTCGGTGTACAGCATCGCCCGCCGGGTCATCTGGCGGTGAAACACGCGGCAGTGCCGGTCCGTCCAATCCATCATGGGCGCAACCGATAGTCTATGTGATTGATTTTCTTTCATTTTTCTTGTATCTTCAATCCGTTGGCCCGAGTGGTGTCCACGCCAGACTACGCCCTGATAGCCCCCAATATCCCCTGTTTCGACGACTCACTACACATAGCGCACACGAAAATGGCCTCGATCGACCCGGGCTTCCCTCCGGTGCTTGACCTCGGCCCAAGTCAGACGGAAGGGTGGCTCACGCGAGCGAGACGCCCCTCACGCCGTGAGGACGCCCAGAAATGGGCGCTGCCCCAGCCGAGACCCTGGTCGATCAGGGGCTGCCGCCCAACCGATCGTCCGTGGCCCGCCTGCACAGTTTCGGTGACCTGGTTGACCTTCGTATAGCCGATATGTGCGCCGTAGGGAAACCACCCCGTCGGAGCAAGGCGGCGACTCTCGCGACACTGAAGCGCGACCTCGGGAAAGAGAAGATCGGGCACCTCGATCGTCACAAGCTGATTGAGTACGGGCGCAAGCGTGCAGACCAGGGCGCAGGACCCGTGACGCTTGGCATCGATATCGGCGTCATCAAGATGATCCTGACCCATGCCGCTGCCGTCCATGGGCTGGAGATCCGCGTGAAAGCCGTCGATCTGGCCCGAGTGGCGCTGAAGCGGCTTGGTCTCATCGGCAAGGGTATCGAGCGCGACCGACGCCCGACGACAGCTGAACTCGGCCGCCTCTTCTGCTGCTTTGACGAGAATGCGCGTCTGACGATGCCCATGACGCGCATCGTGCAGTTCGCCATCGCTACCGCGATGCGGCTGGACGAGATCTGTCGCGCCGACTGGAGCGACCTCGACATCGACCGGCGGATGCTTCTGATCCGAGACCGCAAGGACCCGCGCAACAAGGCCGGCAACGACCAGCGGATCCCGCTCTTCGCGGCCACCGGGTTCGATGCCTGGGCCCTCGTCATGGCGCAGGCGGCCTATGAGTTGCATGCGGCCCAGAAAGCAAACCTGAA
>NCDY01000002.1 GCA_002280405.1 Rhodobacterales bacterium 32-66-9
GGTTGCGGTGCACAATGGTGGGCGAAAACCCGCCTTCGCATCGCGCGTTCCCGATTCCATCGACTATCCTGTTCATGAGATGGAGAGATTGCGACCTGGATACGGCAAAGGCATCGGGGCAAGCGACATAGCGCCACATCTCGACTTATACAATGCACGTTCCGCCAGTTTCCGCCACACAATTCAGGCCATTCGTGACCTAACCACAGCCTAAAGGGACAAATTCCATGACCCGCTTTGACTTAGTGGCCAGCGGCTTGACCAATTCCCTTTCGGACAGCCATGAGGCCTACCAGGTGCCTCCGGCGATCACCGGGCATCTGACCGATGTGCGCGAGATGATGGGCGAGACCGTCTGATGACCCAAACGGCATCCCCAAAGGATGCCACCAGCGGGGCCGCGCACCGGCCCCGCGTTCTGGTCATTGCCGAGGCGGCGAACCCCGAATGGGTCTCCGTCCCCCTGATCGGCTGGTCCCTGGCCGAGGCCCTGCGCGGCGTGGCCGACATCCACCTCGTCACCCAGGTCCGCAACCGCGACGCCATCCTGCGCAAGGGCTGGGTTGAAGGCACCGACTTCACGTCCATCGACACCGAGGCCGTCGCCGCCCCCGCCTGGAAACTGTCCCAGGTCCTGCGGATGGGCGAAAGCCGGGGCTGGACCATTGTTCAGGCCGTCAACAGCCTGACCTACCCGTGGTTCGAGCGGAAGGTCTGGCAGGCCTTTGGCCCAGCCATCCGGCGCGGCGATTACGACATTGTCCACCGGATCACGCCCCTGTCCCCCGCCGCCTCCGGCTCCCTCGCCGCGAAATGCCGCGCGGCGGGCGTGCCCTTCGTCCTCGGCCCGCTCAATGGCGGCGTGCCCTGGCCAAGGGGATTCGAGGCCGAGCAGAAACAGGAAGGCGAATGGCTGTCGCGCTTCCGGGGACTTCTGAAGGTCTTTCCGGGCCGCAGACGGATGCTGAACGCCTGCAGCGCCATTCTTTACGCCTCGCGCTTCACCCGCCGCGACATTCCCGACAGCCTTGCCGACCGCTGCATCTACCTGCCCGAAAACGCCATCGACCCCGCCCGCTTCTTCCGGCAGGCCGCGCCCAAACCTGGCACCCTGAAAGCCTGCTTCATCGGTCGCTTCGTGCCGCTGAAGGGTCTTTCCATGCTGATCGAGGCCGCCCGACCCCTGCTGGAAGCCGGAAAGATGGAGCTGCACCTCGTCGGAGACGGCCCCCTGACCCCCGCGCTGAAGGCGCAAGCACAAGGCCTTCCCGCCATCACCTTCCACGGCTGGCTCAAGCACGAAGAGGTGCAGGACGTGGCCGCGCGCTGCCATGTCCTGACCTTCCCCTCGATCCGCGAATTCGGCGGCGGGGCGGTGCTGGAAGGCATGGCGCTGGGCTTGGCACCCCTTGTCGTCGACTACGGCGGCCCGGCTGACCTTGTGACACCCGAGGTTGGCATCAAGGTTCCCCTGACCGACCGCGATGGCACCACAGCGGCGCTGCGAAAGGCGCTGGAGACCATGGTCGCCGATCCCGCGCAGACCGCCCGCATGGGACAGGCCGCCCGCCAGCGCGTCACCGACCTGTTCACCTGGCCCCGCCGGGCCGAGCAGATCGCCACCATCTACGACTGGGTCCTGGGCCGCCGCCCGACCCGCCCCGAACCCATCACGCATTCCTGACCCCAGAGGCACAGACGACCATGGAAAAATTCACCACTCTCACCGGCGTCGCGGCCCCGATGCCGCTGGTCAACATCGACACCGACATGATCATCCCCAAGCAGTTCCTGAAGACGATCCAGCGCTCGGGCCTTGGCAAGAACCTCTTTGACGAGATGCGCTACACGCAAGATGGGCAGGAGATCCCCGACTTCGTGTTGAACCAGCCCGCCTACCGCAACGCGCAGATCCTGGTCGCAGGCGACAACTTCGGCTGCGGCTCCAGCCGGGAACACGCCCCCTGGGCGCTGCTCGACTTCGGCATCCGCTGCGTGATCTCGACCAGCTTCGCCGACATCTTCTACAACAACTGCTTCAAGAACGGCATCCTGCCGGTGGTGCTGCCGCCGGACGCCGTTGCTCATCTGATGGACGACGCGCGCAAGGGGGCCAATGCCAGGATCACTGTTGACCTCGCCAGCCAGACCGTCACCGCCTCGGACGGCACGACCTTCGCCTTCGAGGTCGATGCCTTCAAGAAGCACTGCCTGATGAACGGCCTCGACGACATCGGCCTGACGCTGGAAAAGGCCGCATCCATCGACAGCTACGAGGCCCGGAACGCCACCTTGCGCCCCTGGGCGTAAAGGCTTGGGCGGCACGGACCACGCGCCGCCCGGTGCCGTCACTTCGGCAGGCAAAGCGTGACATAGCCGCCCGTCGGCCAGTCCACCTCGAAGACATCGCGCACCCGTTCGAACGCCGGTTCAAGCAGCCCGGCGGCCTTCAGCTCGTCCTGATAGGGGCCGTCCGGGATGATCGTCCGGATGCCCATCGGCAAGAGGCCGTTCCTGCCCCGGAACACCGGGCCAGACCGCGAACTGGTGTCATTGCCACGCCGCCGGTTGCGCCAGCCGATCAGGAAGACCCGCCATTCCTCGTCAGGCTTCAGCGGCGACCGCAGCACCCAGACATCGACGTCGCGCGGCGGGCTTGCGATCTCGCGTCGGATGTAATCGGGAATGCGGATGCAGAGATCCAGCCGACCCAAAGGCCAGCGATCCGGATCCAGGGTGTCAAGAAAGGCCCCATGCGCGACCGGGTCACGCTTCACCAGGCCGGCAAGAACCTGGGTGGCGATCTCGGGCTTGCTGAGCGCCCGGTACACGTCCGCAAGGACCGCAGCGCGGGCGGTGAAGTCCTCGATGAACGCTTCCGGCATTTCTGGTTCTAGTTTCTTCATGATCTCGTCCTGTCAAGATGGCGGCGGGACCGGCCCGTCGGACCAGGGTGCCACTGGCCGAAAAATGCGGCCCGCCCGTGAAAAACACGATCCCGTCCCAAAATGCTGGCGGCCGAGATCAGCGAAAAGTCTGGTCCGGTTTGGCGATTCGGTCAATCAGGCCAACCCGACCTCGCCGCCTTGCCCATTTCGCAAATACTCCGCGGGGGTTTGGGGGTGTGAAACCCCCAACTTCCAGGGCGGAGGCGAAGGCCGAGAACACAACAAAAGCCGCGCGCGGCACGCGCTCACTCTGAAGGCCGACCGGTGCGCAAGCGTTACCAAACAGTAAACGTCCAAAGTCAAGCTGTTGAAATCGATCATTTTGCTATCCGGTCCACGCGTGGCGCGCCGGTCTTGCCCTGTCCCCGCCCTCAGGCTACCTTTGCCCTCCGACCCATTCCCGGAGGACCCCATGCATCCCATCGAGCGGCGCCTCGCCGACCTCGGCGTCACCCTCCCCGACGCCCCCGCCCCGGCTGCGAACTACGTTCCCTTCGTCCAGGTCGGGTCGCTGGTCCACATCTCCGGCCAGATCAGCCAGAACGAGGCGGGCCTGATCAAGGGTCGCCTGGGTGAGGACCTCAGCTTCGAACAGGGCGCCGAGGCCGCGAAACGCTGCGCGATCTCGCTCCTCGCCCAGCTAAGGAAGGCCACCGGGGGCGACTGGGACCGTCTTGACCGGGCGGTGAAACTGGTCGGCTTCGTCAATTCGACCCCCGATTTCATCGACCAGCCCAAGGTGATCAACGGGGCCTCGGATTTCCTGGTCGCGGTTCTCGGCGAAGCCGGCCGCCACGCCCGCTCCGCCGTTTCCGCCGCCTCCTTGCCGCTCGGGGTGGCCGTCGAAATCGAAGCGATCTTCGCCCTGAAGTGACCTGTCCGAAATGACCCGAATCCCCCTGCCGACGGCCTTTCTGCGCCTGCCCCTGGCCCATAGGGGCTATCACGACCACAGCAAGGGAGTGATCGAGAATTCGCCCTCGGCCTTCCGCGCGGCGATAGCCGCGGGATATGGCATCGAGCTAGATGTGCAGCGCAGCGCCGATGACGTGCCGATCGTGTTCCATGACGACGACATGGACCGCCTGACCGATCTGTCCGGCGATTTCCGCAGCTTTACCGCCAGCGAGCTCGGCCGAACGGTTCTGCGTGGCGGCAGTGACCGGATCCCGACCCTGAAGGAGGTGCTTGCGCTGGTTGCCGGCCGGGTGCCCCTGCTGGTCGAGATCAAGGAGAACTGGAACACGATGGAGGATACCGACGGGGTCCTGGAAAAGGCGGTTGCCGAAGCCCTGGCCGGCTACGATGGGCCGGTCGCGGTCATGGCGTTCAACCCGCATTGCGTCGCGCACATGGCCCGACTGGCGCCGAACGTGCCGCGCGGCCTGACGACCGAAGCCTACGATCCCGTTCTGAACGCCCCGATTCCCGCCGATGTCTGCGCCCGTCTGCGCGCGATTCCGGATTACGACCGAACCGGGTCAAGCTTCATCTCGCATCAGGTCAGCGACCTCGGGCGCCCCCGGGTGGCCGAGCTGAGGGCACAAGGGGCCATCATCCTGTGCTGGACCGTCCGCAGCGCCAAGGACGAGGCGATGGCGCGCAAGGTCGCCCACAACATCACATTCGAGGGCTACGCCGCGCCCTTTCCAGCGTAGGGGCATGGGGTGATGACCGGGCCGCAGCTTCTGGACGGATTCGACGGCATCGCTGCACCCGACTGGGACGCGCTGGCCGCGCCAGAGCAGGCGACAGGTCGGCCCGTCGATCCCTTCACCACCCATCGGTTCCTGTCGGCGCTGGAAACCTCGGGCTCGACGGGAGCCGGCACCGGCTGGCAGGCACGGCCCCTCGCAGTGCGTCAGGATGGAAAGCTGATCGCCGCGACGCCGCTTTATGTCAAGACGCACAGCCAGGGCGAATACATCTTCGACCACGGCTGGGCGGATGCTCTGGAGCGCGCGGGCGGGCGCTACTACCCGAAGTTGCAGATTGCGGTCCCCTTCACTCCCGCCACCGGGCGGCGGTTTCTGGGTTCTGCCGACCAGTGCGAGAGGTTGTGGCGAGCGGCCATCGGCATCACCTCCGGCAATCGCCTGTCGTCCCTGCACGCGACCTTCTGCACAGCAGGGGAAGCGGCGGCTCTGGCAGGCATCGACGGCACGCTGCACCGGATCACCCAGCAGTTTCATTGGGAGAACCGGGGCTATGCCAGCTTTGACGAGTTCCTGAACGACCTTTCCAGTCGCAAGCGCAAGATGATCCGCAAGGAACGCGACACGGCCCGCGCGTCGGGGCTGACCATCCGCGCGCTGACCGGCGATGCGATCGAGCCCGTGCATTGGGATGCCTTCTGGGCCTTCTATCAGGACACCGGAGCGCGGAAATGGGGAACGCCCTACCTGACGCGGAAGGCCTTCACCCGTTTTCACGAGACGATGCGGGACGACATCCTGCTGGTTCTGGCCTTCAACGCATCGCGGCCAGTTGCGGGCGCGCTGAACTTCATCGGGCGCGACACGCTCTATGGCCGCTACTGGGGCTGCACCGAGGATCATCCCTGCCTGCATTTCGAGCTGTGCTACTACCAGGCTATCGACTGGGCCATCACCCGGGGTCTGCAGCGGGTCGAAGCCGGGGCGCAGGGCGAACACAAGTTGGCGCGCGGCTACCTGCCGGTCGAGACGCATTCGCTGCACTGGATCGCCGAGCAGTCGTTCCGCACGGCGGTGGACCGCTACCTGCAGGCGGAACGCCGCGCAGTGGGCCAGGAGATCGAGGTGCTGACCGGCTATGGCCCCTTCCGCAAGGTCGACGGGCAAGAGTAGTCTGCCCGTGCCGTCGTGCCGCCCGGTCAGGCTGATCCGGCCCTGACTGCCACGCGTCCCCTTAGCCCGATGAGGCCCCCATGACCCAGCTCTTGCCCGAAGCCGATCGTATGTCGCAGCTTACCCCCCTGGCCGAGACCGGCTGGGCCGCCGTGCCCGGCAGGGACGCGATCCGCAAGGTGTGGAAGTTCGGCAGTTTCCTTGATGCCTGGGGCTTCATGTCCCGCGCCGCTCTTCTGGCCGAAAAGGCCAATCACCACCCGGACTGGACCAACCGCTACAACGTGGTGGACGTGACCCTGACCACGCATTCGGCCAAGGGACTGACCCGGCTGGACATCGACCTGGCCCGCGCGATGGACCGCCTGGCCCCCGATGCCGAGATCGAGCGCAACCATGGCGAGCCGATCTCCTGCCTGTGCGAGCAGCACGCCCGCAAGGCCTAGCCGGGGAAGCTCTACAGCAGCCCCGCCATCCGCGCCCCGGTCAGCAGGTCGGGGGCCAGGTGATGTGCCCAGCGGCCTTCGCTTGGCACGACGTCCGGAACCTGCACCACCACGCAACCGGCGCGATGGGCGGCCTCGGCACCGGTCTCGCTGTCCTCGAACACCAGGCAGCGCGCGGGGCTGACCCGGAACAGGCTGGCCGCCAGAAGGTAGGGTTCGGGATCGGGTTTCGGCGCGCGCACGTCATCCAGCGTGACGACATGGGCGAAGGCCCGCGCAATCCCGGCGATCCCGAGCTTGCGGTGCGCGCCCTCGCGCCCGGTCGAGGTGACGATCGCCAGCGGATGTGAGAGCGCGGGAAGCAGGTCGCGCGCGCCGGGCTTCAGGTCCAGTCCGGCCTCCACGCCCTCATTGAACCCCTTGCGCCAGTGCCGGTTGATCGCCGTCAGGTCGGCCCCGGGCAAGGCGGCGCAGATGATGCGCGAGGCAGTCGGTTCGTCCTTGCCGACCAGAGCATGCATGAAGGCCGCATCGACCTGATGGCCATGCGCGGCGAAGGCGGCCATGCCGGTGGTCAGGGCAATGCTTTCGGTGTCGATCAGCGTGCCGTCGAGATCGAAGAGAATGGCGTCGTACATCGGGGCCTCCGGGCAGAGCCATAACCGATCAAAGATGCAGCCGGTAGTGGGTAAAGCCTGCACCGTCCCTGGCAAGCCGGATCGGTCGAAAGTCCGCGACGTCATCCAGATGCGCCGCGGCCCCGTCCCCGGCGGCGAAGCTGACGGTGGTCCCGGGCATCGGCAGGAAATGCCAGTTGCGGCGTGGCGACGCGGCGACCGGCCCATTGCGCTGGACATGGGCTGCGATCACCGCCTGCACGCGCGCGCCGTCGGTGAAGACCACCGGCAGGTCGGCTTCGGGATCCTGCAGGCGCGCGCGCCCGGCGCGGTGGCTGTTGGTGACCAGAAGATACTCGTCTTCGGCCCGCACCGGGCGGTCGCCGTGACAAAGGCCGACGATCCGCCGGGTCTCGGCGTTCACAAGGCGGCCTTGGGCGTCAAAACGGGCGGGCTGACTGAGGTCTATGGCATAGGACAGCTGCGGGATCGTCTCGAACAGGAAGGCCGGAACCTCGGGTGCCAGCAGCGGCGTGTCGGTCGAACCCGGCGCAATCTGGCAGAACACCGTCGCCGCGCGTTCCAGCCAGGTCGCAAGCTCGGACCCGGTCAGCAGCAGGGTGACGATGGTGTTCGGGAAAGGATAGAGGTCCGACAGGTTGCGCATGCGCAACGGGCCGGCGGGAATGTCGGTATAATTCAGCGGCCCGCCTCGCCCGCCCGCACGGAAGGGCGCCGCAGCGGAAAGAAGCGGCAGGCCTTCCCAGCCGGTGCCGGCCAGGGCCGCACGGACATGCATCGCTTTCGCCTCGGCGATCAGGTCAAGGGCGGCGCAAGGGGCAATCGTCGCGAACTGGGTATGCAGGGCTGTCGGTGTCGTGCCCAGCCGCCGCCGCGACCAGGCCAGTGCCGCTCGATGATCGGGGGCCAGCGCCTGATGCAGGGCCGGGGTTGCAGAGGCCGGGCCGGTGCTGCGTCGGCCGATCCGGGTCGAAGCCCCCACCACCCGCCAGCGCCGGGAACCGGAGCGGCAGCGTTCGAGGTCCAGGTCGATGATCCCGACATGGCTTGCGGAATGGCCCGGCATCACCGCCGGTTTTCCCGCAAGCCGTCCGGCCACCGGATCGACCGCGGCCGAGGCGGGGAAGTCGGGACCGGGAAAGACCTGGTGGCTGTGACCGGCAATCACTGCGTCAACCTCAGGCAGGGCGGCCAGGGCGGTGGCCGCGTTCTCGGTCCCGGTATCGGGGTCCAGCGCCCCGATCCCGGTATGCGCCAGCGCCACGATGATGTCGGCCCCCCGGGCGCGCAGGCGAGGCAGCCAGGCCCGGGCGGCTGCCAGAATATCGCGGGTTTGCACGCGGCCGTCGGGGGTATCGCGATCCCATTCCTCGATCTGCGGTGGGGCAAAACCGATCACGCCCACGCGGATCAGGTGCGCCCGGCCCGCCCGGTCGATGATCTGGCGGCGCAGGATGGTGAACGGGGGCACCAGCGTCTCGTCCCGGGCCGGGCTTTTGCCAAGCCGGGTCGCGACATTGGCTGAAACGACCGGAAACTGCGCGTCGGTCAGGACCTGTGACAGAAAGCGCAGACCATAGTCGAACTCATGGTTCCCCAGCGTGATGGCGTCGTAGCCCAGGGTGTTGAAAGCGGTGATCACCGGATGCGCGCGCCTGCGCCGGGCATTGGCGGCATAGTCGGCAATCGGGCTGCCTTGCAGGAAGTCGCCATTGTCAAAGAGCAGGCAATTCTGCGCCTCGCCCCGCGCCTCGGCGATCTGCTGCGACACCGCGCCCAGTCCGAGGTTCAGGTTCGGCCGGTTCGCGCAATAGTCGTAAGGCATCAGGCTGGCATGGAGATCGCTGGTGGCGATCAGCCGCAGAGCCGCCAACGGGCCATGCAACGTGGCGGCGCGCGGCGCGCTTCCGGTCTCGCCGGCACCACCTTCCAGGGGGGCGGCATCCGGCGAACTGACGACTGCTGCAGTCGGAACGTGATACATCACACTTCCAGTGACCCGTTGCGAACCTACTCACCAGGCAAACTCGAACCACAATTCACACCCCTGACGCGAGCGTTCTATCGGTGGGGTTGTGTCAATGTTGTGGCAAATTGTCGTTATTCACGCGGAGGTTGTGCGATTGCGGCGTGTTGCCGATTGAAACCGGCGGGAAAGCGGCAGAGGCTCGATCGAAGCCAAAACAGTGATGAAAACGACGGTCGGCCATGCGCATCGCGGAAACAGTGACCTTCGGGGGATCGGGCCTTGACCGGCATGCGACCTTGCGACGCGATGCGACCGGGCTGGACCAGGCGCTGCGCGCGGGGACAGTGCTGCCGATCTGGCGTGGCAAGCCTCTGTTCAACCAGGACCGCCTTGCCTGGGTTGCCGCCAACCATCCGGTGCTGGCGCTGGCGGGACCCCCGGTCTTTCTGGGGCTGGACGAAGGAACTCCGCGCTTTGCCGCCGACCTGTCGGACTGGTCGCCCGAAGCGGGGGCGGACGCGCCCGAGGCCGGGTTCTTCGACCAGACTGTCCGGCACCATCCCGCGCTGCCGGGGGGCGAAGGGTTCACTGAACTGCGCGGGGTGATGACCCGCCTTGACGCGCGCGAGGCGGAACTTGTCGTCACCGGCAAGGCTTTGCTGCATTGGCACCGGACCCATGGATTCTGCTCGGCCTGCGGGGCAAGGTCGGTCCTGGCACAGGGCGGCTGGCAGCGGCTGTGTCCGGCTTGCGGCGCACAGCATTTCCCGCGCACGGACCCGGTGGTGATCATGCTGGTGACGCAAGGCAATTCCGTGCTTCTGGGTCGCAGCCCAGGCTGGCCCGAGGGCATGTTTTCGCTGCTGGCCGGTTTCGCCGAACCTGGCGAGACCATCGAAGCCGCCGTCCGGCGCGAGGTGATGGAAGAGACCGGCGTGACCTGCGGTGCGGTCAGCTATCTGGCCAGCCAGCCCTGGCCTTTCCCGGCCTCGCTGATGATCGCCGCGCGGACCGAGGCCCTGACGCGCGAGATCCGGCTGGACCCCGAAGAGCTGGACTCGGCCCTGTGGGTCACGCGGGAAGAGCTGGTGCAATCCTTTGCCGGGCGGCACCCGACGATCCGCCCTGGCCGGAAAGGCGCCATCGCGAATTTCATTCTGCGCAACTGGCTTGCGGACCGCCTTGATTGACCCGAACATCCTGATATGCCGATGACCCGACCGGACCTTCACCCCGCGGAGCGCAGATGAAACTGACGGCCAAGACCGACCTTGAAGTCCCTGCGGCCGCTGTCTTCGCGACGCTGATCGACCATCCCGCATGGGAACGCGAAGCGGTCCGCAACGGGGTCGAGATCCAGCGTCCGGCGGATGCGCCCGCCATGGGGGTCGGGGCGGAATGGCGCATTCGCGGCCATTTTCGCGGCAAGGCGCGCAAGGTGCAGATCCGCGTCGAAGAGTTGACCCAGGATCAGCGGATCGGGCTCGGGATCGACAGCCCCTCGGTCGAGGGGACGACCCGGCTGGAAGTGATGGCCCTGTCTGCGCGCCGCAGCCGGTTGCGGGTGGACCTGGAGGTCAAGCCGAAGACGCTGGCGGCGCGGCTGTTCATCAACACGATGCGGCTGGCCAAGGGCCGGGTTCAAGCCAGGTTCGAGACCCGGCTGGGCCAGTTGGGCGCGCGGATCAAGGACCGCTACGACCGCAGGCAAAGCCTGGCCTAGCCGCGCTCCCGGTCCGCCGGATAGACGCCGAGGATGCGATGCTCCGAGGTGAAATAGCGCAACTCCTCCAGCGCCAAAGCGACGTTGGAATCCTCGGGGTGGCCTTCGATGTCGGCATAGAACTCGGTCGCGGTAAAGGTGCCGCCGACCATGTAGCTTTCCAACTTGGTCATGTTGACGCCGTTGGTGGCAAAGCCGCCCATCGCCTTGTAGAGCGCGGCCGGAATGTTGCGGACCCGGAAGGTGAAGGTGGTGATCATCTTGCCCCGGCCGCGTCGCGTGAGGTCGGGCGTGCGCGACATCACCAGGAACCGGGTGGTGTTGTTCGCCTGATCCTCGATGTGCCGGGCCAGCACGTCCAGACCGTAGATCCCGGCAGCAAGCTCGCTGGCCAGCGCGGCCTTGGTCCGGTCGTTGCCGGCGGCCACCTCGCGTGCCGCGCGCGCGTTGTCGGAACTGACCTTGCCCAGGATGCCCCGCGCCTTCAGGAATCCCGCGCATTGCGGCAGGATTACAACGTGGCCATGGGCTTCCCTGACGTCTTCCAGCCGCGCGCCCTTCACGCCCAGAAGGTTCACATGCACGCGGACGAAGGCCTCGTCGACGATGTGCAGGCCGGCGCGCGGCAGCAGGGAATGCACGTCCGCGACCCGGCCATAGGTCGAGTTCTCGACGGCCAGCATCCCCAGATCGACCTCTCCCCGCGCGACCTTGTCGACGACTTCCTCGAAAGTGGTGCTTGGAACCGCTTCGAATTCCGGGCGGGATTGCTGGCATGCCTGATGCGAATAGGCGCCAAGCTCTCCCTGAAACGCGATGCGACCGGCCATCTGGTGCCTTTCCCTGTCGAAAACCTGCCCTGCGGGGCGATTGGTCGCGCGTCTACACCTTGAAACCGAACGGGGGAAGCGGATAGATAGCGCCCAGACAAGACCCCGGGATAGGTGAGACCCATGTTCGACACGATGACGACGACCAAGACGGTGGGCGCGGTCTGCGGCTCGCTTCTGGTCCTGCTGCTGGTGAGCTGGGCGGGCGATACGCTCTACACTGTCGGCGGCTCGAACCACACCACGGGTGCAGAGGGCAAGGTTGCCCAAGCCTACACGATCGACACCGGCGAGGCCGCAGCGCCGGCCGAAAGCACGGCAGCAGTGGTGGATGTCGCCGCCCTGCTGGCAGCGGGTGATCCGGCGGCCGGCAAGGCGGTGTTCAACAAATGCGCCTCGTGCCACAAGCTGACCGGCAGCAATGGTGTCGGCCCGTATCTGAATGGCGTGGTCGGGCGCAACCACGGCTCTGTGGCGGACTACACCTATTCCGAGGCGATGGCGGCGAAGTCGGCGGAACCCTGGACGCCGGAAGCCCTGTTTGCGTTCCTCGAAAACCCGAAGAAGGCCATCCCGGGGACCAAAATGGCCTTTGCCGGTCTGCCGAAGCCGGAAGATCGGGCCAATGTGATCGCCTATCTGGCCTCCAATCCCTGATCGGCCCGAAGCCGTGCCAACAAAGCCGCCCCCGCCGGGCGGCTTTTGTTTTGTGCTCACGCAATCGCGTCGGGCAATCGCGGCTTGATGGCTCGACAAAGCCTGCGTTAGCATAAATGAATGTCGCAGGCGGAACGCGGTGGAGGCTGACGAATGCGGACAGACAGGCGGGTGGCAGCGGAAACGAAAGCGGTGCGAACGGGCTTTGTCCCCCTTTTCGCGACCGGCTCGCTGATCCTCGCGCTCGCGGCGCTTGCCCTGCCGGTCCGGGCGGAAACCGTCATCAAGTCCTACGGCATCTCCACTTTCGGCGACCTGCCGCTTCCCGCCGATTTCAAGAACCTGCCCTATGTGAATCCTGATGCTCCCAAGGGCGGCGAAATCAGCCAATGGGCGCCGGGGTCGTTCGATTCGTTCAATCCTTACGCGATCGCCGGCAACGCGGCGGCGCTGTCGTCGATCTTCTACGAATCCATCCTGTCCGGCACGCTGGACGACATCAGCGCCGCCTACTGCCTTCTGTGCGAGACGATGGAGTATCCCGAAGACCGCTCCTGGGTGATCTTCAACCTGCGCCGCGACGTGACCTTTTCGGACGGCAGCCCGATGACGGCCGAGGATGTCCTGTTCAGCTACGAGCTGTTCCGCGACAAGGGCATCCCGGAATACCGCAGCGTGGCGAACGCCAAGTTCCAGTCGGTCGAGGTGCTGGATCCCTACCGCATCAAGTTCACCTTTACCCCCGGCACCCCGTTCCGCGACATGCCCGCGCAGGCGGGCGGGACGATCATTTTTTCCAAGGCGGATTACGAGGCGAACAACCGCGATCTGGAAAAATCCAGCCTGGAGCCCTTCCTTGGCACCGGGCCCTATGTGCTGGAAAGCTTCAAGCCCGGTCAGCAGATCATCTACAAGCGCAATCCGGACTACTGGGGCGAGAAGCACCCCCTGAACGTGGGCCAGAACAACTTCGACCGCATCCGGATCGAGTATTTCGGCGACGACAACGCCGCGATGGAGGCGTTCAAGGCGGGCGTCTACACCTTCCGCAACGAAAGCGATCCGAAGCGTTGGGCAACCGGGTATGACTTTCCGTCCATTGCGGCAGGGGACGTGGTCAAGGACGTGATCCCTTCGGGCAACATCGCGGGCGGCCAGGCGATCATCTTCAACCTCCGCCGCGCCCAGTTCCAGGATCCCCGCGTGCGTGAGGCGCTCGGGCTGGTCTTCAACTTCGAATGGTCGAACAAGGCGCTGTTCTACGGGCTCCTGGCACGGATCAACTCGATCTGGGAGAACTCCGAGATGGCCGCGACCGGGACGCCGACGCCGGGCGAGGTCGCTGTCCTGCAACCGCTGGTCGACGAGGGGCTGTTGCCGGCAAGCATCCTGACCGATGAGGTCAGGATGGCCTCGGTGTCATCCGAAGATCGCGCGCTTGACCGCAAGAACCTGCGCGCCGCTTCGGCCCTTCTGGACGAGGCCGGATGGACCGTCGGCGACGACGGCAAACGCCGCAACGCCAGAGGTGAGACCCTGCGGATGGCAATGGTCCATTCCCGCACTGATCTTCTGCCGGTGATGAACGCCTATGTCGAGAACCTGCTTGCGCTTGGGGTGGATGCCAGCTTCGAGATCATCGACGATCCGCAGCTGCAGGAACGCGCCAGCCCGCCGAACTTCGACTTCGACGCGCTGCCGACGACCGTGGTCAACGGCGGGCTGGAACCCGGGGGCGTCTTGAAACAGGCCTGGGCCTCGGTCGCCAAGGACAATTCCAGCCGCAACCGGATGGGCTATGCCGACCCGGCCGTGGACAGGATTCTGGACCTGGTCGAAGCCGCGAACAGCCGCGAGGAGCTTTACACCACGGTCAAGGCCCTGGACCGCGTGCTGCGGTCGCAGTTCGTGATCGTCCCGCGCTACTACAAGAAGGACAACTGGGTCGCCTATTACAACATGTATGAACGCCCCCAGACCCTGCCTCCCTATGCTCTGGGCGAACTGTCGATCTGGTGGTACAACGCCGAAAAAGCCGACGCGCTGAAAGCCAAGGGCGTGTTGAAGTAACGAAAGACGGGCAGGGATCTTGGGCGCCTATATCCTCCGCAGGTTGCTGCTGGTGATCCCCACGCTGTTCGGCGTGATGGTGATCAACTTCGCGCTGACCCAGTTCGTCCCCGGCGGGCCGGTGCAGCAGGTCATCGCCCGGCTGGAGGGCGAGGGTGACTCCATCCAGAACCTCGGCGGCTCGGAAGGTGGCGGGGTGCAAGAGGAAGGCACTGGCGGTTACGTCGGCGCGCGCGGCCTGCCGCCCGAATTCATCGCCAGGCTGGAAGTGCAGTTCGGCTTTGCCCGCATCGTCTGCGACGATGGATTCACCGGCACGCCCAGCGTCGCCGCGCCCGAATGCCGGAAAGAGGCGATCCCGGCGGTCGAACGCTTTTTCATCATGATGGGCAACTATCTGACCTTCGACTTCGGCCAAAGCTACTTCCGCTCGATCTCGGTCGTCGAACTCGTGATCGAGAAGATGCCGGTGTCGATCACCCTCGGCCTCTGGTCGACGCTGATCGCTTACCTCATCTCGATCCCGCTCGGCATCCGCAAGGCGGTGCACGACGGGTCGGGATTTGACACCTGGACCTCCGGCGTCATCATCGCGGCCTACGCGATCCCGGGGTTCCTGTTCGCGATCCTGCTGATGGTCGTCTTCGCGGGCGGGTCCTATTTCCAGTGGTTCCCCCTGCGCGGTCTGACCAGCGACAACTGGGCGGAACTGAGCCTCTGGGGCAAGACCGTCGATTACCTGTGGCACATCACCCTGCCGGTGACGGCGCAGCTGATCTCGTCCTTTGCGGTGCTCACGCTGCTGACCAAGAACAGCTTTCTGGACGAGATCAAGAAGCAGTATGTCCTGACTGCCCGCGCCAAGGGCCTGTCAGAGGGACGCGTCCTCTATGGCCACGTCTTCCGCAACGCGATGCTGATCGTGATCGCGGGCTTTCCCGGCCTGTTTCTTGCAGTGTTCTTCGGCTCCAGCCTTTTGATCGAGGTGATCTTCTCGCTGGACGGCCTTGGCCAGCTTGGCTTCCGGTCGGCGGTGGAACGCGACTACCCGGTCATCTTCGGCACGCTCTTCGCCTTCGGGCTGATCGGGCTGGTCGTCGGCATCCTGTCGGACCTGATGTATGTCTTCGTCGATCCCCGCATCGACTTTGAAAGGCGCGGGTGATGGCCGAAAAGTGGACCGTTTCGGCCCTGAACCGGCGGCGCTGGCGGAACTTCAAGGCGAACCGGCGGGCCTTCTGGTCGCTATGGATATTCCTGGTCCTCTACGGCATCTCGATGTTCGCCGAGCTGATCGCCAACGACCGGCCAATCCTTGTGCAGTATCAGGGCGGCTACTACACCCCGGTGTTCAAGTTCTACCCCGAGGTGGCCTTCGGCGGCGATCTGCGGACCGAGGCGGACTACACCACGCCCGAGGTCCAGTGCCTGATCGTGTCCGGTGGTTCGCTGGACTGCTGGGATGATCCGACCGGCATCAGGGCCGAAGTCGAGGCTTCGGGAACTGCCGCCGGGCAGCCGGTGCAGGCGGGCTGGATGCTGTGGCCGCTGATTCCCTACAGCTTCAACACCATCGTCGACACCGGCGGTGTCGCCCCGGGGCCGCCGTCCGCGATGAACTGGCTCGGCACCGACGACACCAGCCGCGATGTCTTGGCTCGGGTGATCTACGGCTTTCGCCTCTCGATCACCTTCGCGCTGATCGTGACGCTGTTCACGTCGGTCATCGGCATCGCCGCCGGGGCGGTGCAGGGCTATTTCGGCGGGCTGACCGACCTGCTCTTCCAGCGCCTCATCGAGCTCTGGTCCTCGATCCCCACGCTTTACGTGATCATCATCGTGACCGCGGTCTGGGCGAAAAGCTTCTGGCTTCTGGTCGGGCTGATGGTGCTTTTCGGCTGGACCGGCCTTGTCGGCGTTGTCCGGGCAGAGTTCCTGCGGGCGCGCAACTTCGAATATGTCCGTGCGGCCAGGGCGCTGGGGGTGGCCGACTGGCAGATCATGTTCCGCCACCTTCTGCCGAACGCCATGGTCGCCACGTTGACCCTGCTGCCCTTCGCTGTCACCGGGGCGATCGGCACGCTGGCAAGCCTTGATTATCTGGGCTTCGGTCTGCCCGCCGACCTGCCCTCGCTCGGGCAACTGACCCGGCAGGCGCAGCAGAACCTGCAGGCCCCCCATCTGGCCTTCATCGCCTTCTTCACCTTCGCGATCATGCTGTCGCTTCTGGTGTTCATCTTCGAGGGCGTGCGCGATGCCTTCGACCCCAGGAAGACGTTCAGATGAGGCGGGGCAGATGAGCGTCCTCGAGGTCAAGAACCTGCGCGTGACCTTCCGGCAGGACGGGCGGCTGATCGAAGCGGTGAAGGGCGTCTCTTTCACCGTGGACAAGGGCGAGACCGTCGCCCTTGTCGGCGAAAGCGGCTCGGGCAAATCGGTGACCGCGCTTTCGACCGTGGGCCTGTTGGCGGACACAGCGGCGGTGACGGGGTCGGTCACCTACAGCGGCACCCAGATGATCGGGGCTTCCGAACGCGCGTTGCGCCGTGTCAGGGGCAACGACATCAGCTTCATCTTCCAGGAGCCGATGACCTCGCTGAACCCCCTGCACACCATCGAAAAGCAGCTGGCCGAAAGCCTCGCGTTGCACCAGGGCCTGACGGGCGACGCCGCGCGCGCCCGGATCATGGAGCTTTTGGGCAAGGTCGGCATCCGCGAGGCGGAAAGCCGGCTCGGCGCCTATCCGCACCAGCTTTCGGGCGGGCAGCGCCAGCGGGTGATGATCGCGATGGCGCTGGCAAACGGGCCGGAGCTTCTGGTCGCCGACGAACCCACCACCGCGCTGGACGTGACCATCCAGGCGCAGATCCTGGACCTTCTGGCCGGACTGAAGCGCACCGAGGGTCTCAGCCTTCTCTTCATCACCCACGACCTTGGCATCGTGCGCCGGATCGCCGACCGGGTCTGCGTGATGCAGGGCGGCGAAATCGTCGAACAGGGGCTGACGGCCGAGATTTTCGCCGACCCGCAGCACCCCTACACGCAAAGACTTATTGCCGCCGAACAGAAGGGCGGGCCGCCGCCGGTGCCCGAAGGTTCCGCCGAGGTGCTGCGCACCGATGCCCTGCGCATCTGGTTTCCGATCCACAAGGGCCTGCTGCGCAAGACCGTGGGCCATGTGAAGGCGGTCAACGACGCGACGCTGTCGGTGCGCGCGGGCGAGACTTTGGGCATCGTCGGCGAAAGCGGATCGGGCAAGACGACGCTTGCGCTGGCGATCCTGCGGCTGATCGGATCAACCGGGACGGTGACGTTCCTTGGCCGCGACCTGCAAAGTCACAGCCGCGCCGAACTCCGCAGCCTGCGCCGCGAGATGCAGGTGGTGTTCCAGGACCCCTACGGCAGCCTCTCGCCCCGGATGACGGTCGAGGAGATCATCGCCGAAGGCTTGGGCGTCCATGGTGTCGATCCCGGCCACAACCGGACCGAGATGGTCGCAGGGATCATGCAGGAGGTCGGCCTCGACCCCGCCACCATGCAGCGCTACCCGCACGAGTTCTCCGGCGGCCAGCGCCAGCGTATCGCAATCGCCCGCGCGATGATCCTGCGCCCGAAACTGGTGGTGCTGGACGAACCGACCTCGGCGCTCGACATGACCGTCCAGGTCCAGATCGCCGACCTTCTGCGCGACCTGCAAAGGAAATGGGGCCTGGCCTACATCTTCATCAGCCACGACCTGCGCGTGATCCGCGCCATGGCGCACAAGGTCATGGTGATGCAGAACGGCGACGTGGTGGAATCCGGCGACTGCGAGGCCGTGTTTACCAATCCGCAAACCCCCTATACCAAAGCTCTGATGGCCGCCGCCTTCGGAGCCTGAGTTGAAGCTGCTCTTCGTCCACCAGAATTTCCCGGGCCAGTTCCTGTATCTCGCGCCCGAGATGCAGCGGCGCGGGCATGATGTGCGGGCGATCACGGATGCGACCAACGACAAGACTTCGGACATCCGCACGCTGCGCTATACCCACAAGCCGCAGCCGGTCGAGCCAAAGATTGCCCGCCTGGGCCGCAACTTCACGGTGATGAGCGACCGGGGTGTCACTCTGGCCCGTTTCTGCCAGAAACTGCGCGCCGAGGGCTATGTGCCCGACGTGATCTACGGCCACTCCGGCTGGGGCGAGACGCTGTTTCTGAAGGAAGTCTGGCCCGAGGCCAAACTTCTGGTCTATGCCGAATTCTACTATCGCGGCCACGGGGCCGACACCGGCTTTGATGCGGAGTTTCAGGTCGCCGGCTTCGATCAGGTGATGATCGCCCAGTCCCGTGCCGCCTACTTGGCTCAGGCCCTGGCCCATGCCGATCGCGGCGTGACCCCGACGCATTGGCAGGCCAGCACCCACCCCCCCGCCTTGCGGCGTCAACTTGAAGTGATCTTCGACGGCGTCGATTGCGACCGGCTGGCCCCGAACCCTGCCGCGCAATTCATCTTGCCCACCGGGCTGGTCCTGCGCCCAGGGGACGAGGTCTTGACCTTCATCAACCGCAATCTGGAACCCTATCGCGGCTACCACATCTTCCTGCGCGCCCTGCCCGCCGTGCTGGCGGCCCGACCGGAGGCTCAGGTGGTGATCGTCGGCGGCGACGAGGTCAGCTATGGTCAGGCCCCGAACGCGGGCGGCACCTGGAAAGACGTGATCCTGAACGAGGTGAGGGACCGGCTCGACCTCGCGCGTGTCCATTTCACCGGGCGGATGCCCTATGACCGGCTGGTCGATCTGATCCATGTGGCCCGCGTCCACGCCTATCTGACCTATCCCTTCGTTCTGTCCTGGTCGATGGTCGAGGCCCTCGCCGCCGGGGCGCTTGTGGTCGGCTCGAACACCCCTCCGGTGGCCGAGGTGATCACCGACGGGGTGAACGGCCGACTGGTCGACTTCTTCGACGTGGCGGGCTGGTCCGCAACCTTGACCGATGCTCTGGCCCGGCCAGCGGCCCACGACGCCATGCGAAAGGCCGCCCGCGAACTGGCGCGGGCCCGCCATGACCTGCGCTCGGTCTGCCTGCCGGATCAGGTCCGGCTCTTGACAAGGCTGCAGCAAAGCTGAACCGCGCCGCGGCCCGGGATCGCCGGGCACGCCTGCACGCGGCCTCGTCCGGCCTGCAAAGACCGCCTTTCGCAGCACCCGCGCAAGTGATAGCCAGCCTCCGTCATGACCATAGCGAAGACTCCCGCCCCCGGCATCAGCCCTGAGGTCGCTGCCACAAGCGCCATGAACGCGCCGCAGAACACCCGGCTTGGCATCTGGCTGATGATCGCCACGACATTGGTCTTTGCCGTGCAGGACGGGATCTCGCGTCATCTCGGGGCGAACTATCCGGTCACGATGGTGGTGATGGTGCGGTTCTGGTTCTTCGCCCTCTTCGTGATGGCCATGGTTGCCCGGTCTCCGGGAGGACTCCGCGCGGCGGTCCGGTCGCACTACCCCTGGGTGCAGCTGGCGCGCGGGGTGATCCTGGTCGCGGAAATCGCCGTGATGCTGGTTGCCTTCGTCAGGCTTGGCCTGATCGAGGCGCATGCCGTCTTCACCTCTTACCCTCTGCTGGTCGCCGCCCTCTCCGGCCCGATCCTGGGCGAAAAGGTCGGCTGGCGGCGCTGGTCGGCGATCATGGTGGGCTTCGCGGGCGTCCTCGTCATCCTGCAGCCGGGCTATGCCGTCTTCTCGCCCTGGGCGCTGGTGCCGCTCTTGGCGGCCACCATGTTCGCCGTCTACGGCCTTCTGACCCGCTTTGTGGCGCGAAAGGACAGTGCAAGCGTCAGTTTCTTCTGGACAGGTGTCGTCGGCGCCGTGGTCATGACACCCTTCGGCCTGATGCAGTGGACCTGGTTGACCCCGGCGGACTGGGGCTGGATGGCGCTCTTGTGCTGCACGGCTGCGCTCAGCCATTGGCTTCTCATCAAGTCCTACGCCGTGGCCGAGGCATCGGCGATCCAGCCTTTCGCCTATCTGCAACTCGTCTGGGCTTCGGCCATCGGGCTTTTCGTCTTTGGCGAGACCCTCAGGACCAATGTCGCCATCGGCGCCGGCATCGTGGTCGCGGCGGGGATCTTCACGCTCTGGCGCCAGCGCCTGCGCGAGAAGGCGGCGGCGCGGCTGGCGTGACGGTTGCCCCGGCACCGGCCAAGGCGTAAAACCCCGGCAACCGAAGAAGGAGCCTGCCGATGCCCGTCCCGAAACCCGTCGTCCTGTGCATTCTCGACGGCTGGGGCATCGGCCCGAACCCGGAAACCTCGGCCCCCGCCCAGGCGCAGGTGCCGACCTTCAACCAGCTCTGGGCCACCCGCCCCCACGCCACGCTGACCACCTTCGGCCCCGATGTCGGACTGCCGACCGGGCAGATGGGCAACTCCGAGGTTGGCCACACCAATATCGGTGCCGGGCGCGTGGTGGCGATGGACCTCGGCCAGATCGACCTCGCCATCGAGGACGGCAGTTTTGCGCGTGAACCCGCACTGCGGGATTTCATCGCCGCGCTGAAGGCATCGGGCGGTGCGGCGCATCTGGCGGGGCTGGTGTCTCCCGGCGGCGTCCACGCGCATCAGGCGCATATGGCCGAAGCCGCCCGGATCATCGCGGCCGAGGGCATTCCCGTCCTGATCCACGTCATCACCGACGGCCGCGATGTCCCGCCCCGGTCCGGCGCGGATCAGGTGGCCGCGCTGCAGGCCGCCCTGCCACCGGGTGCGGGGATCGTCACCGTGACCGGTCGCTACTTCGCGATGGACCGCGACAACCGGTGGGAACGCGTGCAGCAGGCCTATGCCGCGATCGTCCAGGGCCTTGGAGAGCACAACGCCGGGCGCAGCGCCGCGCAGGTCGTACGCGACCAGTACGGCTTTGGCGTCACCGATGAATTCCTGCCGGCGACCGTGATCGGCGGCTACCAGGGCATGCACGACGGCGACGGCCTCTTCTTCCTGAACTTCCGCGCCGACCGCGCGCGAGAGATCCTCTCGGCCATCGGCGACCCGGGCTTCACGGCGTTCGACCGGGACACCCGGCCCCAGCTTGCCGCCATGCTGGGGATGGTGGATTACTCCACCGCCCACAATGCCTTCATGACCGCCGTTTTCCCGAAGAAGGACATCAGGAACACCCTTGGCGAATGGGTCGCCTCGCACGGCAAGACCCAGTTCCGCCTCGCCGAAACCGAGAAATACCCCCACGTCACCTTCTTCCTGAACGGGGGACGCGAGGCCCCGTACCCGGGCGAGGACCGCGCGATGCCGCCTTCGCCCAAGGTCGCGACCTACGACCTGCAACCCGAGATGAGCGCGGATCAGGTCTCCGACCATTTCGTTGCGGCCATAGAAAAGGGCTATGATCTGATCGTGGTGAACTACGCCAACCCCGACATGGTGGGCCACACCGGCAGTCTTCCGGCGGCGATCAAGGCCTGCGAGGCAGTGGACCGCGGCCTGACCCGCGCGGTCGCTGCCCTGACGGCCAGGGGCGGGGCGATGATTGTCACCGCAGACCATGGCAACTGCGATGTGATGGTCGACCCCGTCACCGGGGGCCCGCACACCGCGCATACGACCAATCCCGTTCCGGTGATCCTGGTCGGCGGCCCCCCCGGTGCATCCCTGCGCACCGGCCGTCTGGCCGATCTCGCCCCGACGCTTCTGCAGTTGATGGGATTGCCCCAGCCGCCCGAGATGACCGGCCAGACCCTCATCGCATGATCCGCGCCGCCGCATTTCTGCTGCTGCTCGCTCTGCCGATCCGGGCCGAAACCGTTGCCGAGCAGGCCACGAAGGCCGCGTCCGACCTGCAGCGGGCCGTGACGGCACTGGGTGCCGCGACCGAAGCGCGCGACCGCGTCGCCGCCCTGACCCAGACCATCCGCGCCTACGAGACCGGCCTCGCGGCGCTGCGCGGCGCGCTGCGCCAGGCGGCCCTGCGCGAGGCGTCCCTGACCCGTGCGTTCGAGGCCAAGCGGGACGGGATCGGGCGGCTTCTGGGCGTGCTGGCCATGATGGAGGCAAATCCCGGCCCGCTGCTCCTGCTGCATCCGGACGGTGCAGTCGCAACGGCGCGGTCCGGGATGATCCTTGCGGACGTGACCCCGGCCCTGCAGTCCGAAGCCCTGGCGCTGAAGGCCGAACTGCAGGAACTGGCGGATCTGCGCAAGCTGCAGCTTTCGGCGGGCGCGGTGCTTGAACGGGGCCTCGCGACGGCCCAGGAAGCCCGGACCGCGCTATCCAAGGCGATCTCCGACCGGACGGACTTGCCGACGCGCTTCACCGAGGATCCCGACGTGCTGAAAAGCCTGCTGGACAGCGCCGACACGCTGGATGCCTTTGCCGCCGGCCTGTCCCTCGCCGCCGACGCCGGCATCAGCTTTGCGGGCGAAAAGGGGCGTCTGCCGCTTCCGGTGCTTGGCACGGTCCTTCGCCTGCCTGGCGAGGCCGATGCCGCCGGGGTCCGTCGTCCGGGCCTTTCGCTTGCCACCCAACCCCGCGCCCTCGTCACCGCGCCCTGGCCCGCCACGATCCGGTTTCGCGGGCCGCTGCTGGACTACGGAAATGTGATGATCCTTGAACCCGGCGACGGCTATCTTCTGGTGCTTGGCGGCATGGAAACCCTGTATGGCGAAGTGGGAGAAGTGGTGGCCGCCGGCGCGCCGCTTGGCCTGATGGGAGGACCCGCCACCGTGTCCGCGGAATTCGTGACCCTTGCACCAGATGGCTCTGGCGGGCGGGATACGGAAACGCTTTATATGGAACTCAGACAGGGCGCGCTGCCCGTGGACCCGATGCCGTGGTTCACCAGCCTCGCCCGCACAGGAGACTGACGAGCATGAAGAAACATGTGATGGCCGCTCTGGCCGGAACCGTCGCCGGGGTCGTGGCAACCACCCAGATCGCGGGACCGCTGGTTGCGCAGGAAGCGGTAAAGGACAGCTCGGTCTACGAACAGCTCGACCTCTTCGGCGACATCTTCGAACGCGTCCGCGCCCAGTATGTCGAAGAGGTTCCGACCGACAAACTGATCACCGCCGCGATCAACGGCATGCTCACCTCGCTCGATCCGCATTCAAGCTATCTCTCCGCCAAGGACTTCGCGGACATGCAGGTCCAGACCCGGGGCGAATTCGGCGGGCTGGGGATCGAGGTGACCCAAGAACAGGGGTTCATCAAGGTCATCGCGCCCATGGACGGCACACCCGCCGACAAGGCCGGGATCAAGGCGGGCGACTTCATCACCCAGGTCGATGGCGAACCCGTCTCCGGCCTTCTGCTCGACGAGGCCGTGCAGAAGATGCGCGGCCCGATCGGGTCCGAGATCGTCGTCACCGTCGTCCGGGAAGGCACGGCAGAGCCGTTCGACGTCTCGATCATCCGCGACACGATCAAGCTGACCGCCGTGCGCGGTCGCGTCGTCGGCAAGACCATGGTCCTGCGGATCACCACCTTCAACGATCAGACCACCAGCGGCCTGAAGGACGCGCTGAAGAAGGGGATCGACGATCTGGGCGGGATGGAAAACCTGGACGGCGTCGTCATCGACCTGCGCAACAACCCCGGCGGCCTCTTGAACGAGGCGATTTCCGTGTCGGACGCCTTCCTCGACAAGGGCGAGATCGTCTCGACCCGCGGTCGCGCCGCGGACAGCGGTGAGCGTTACAACGCCACTCCGGGCGACCTTGCCAATGGCAAGCCGATCGTCGTTCTGATCAACGGCGGCTCGGCTTCCGCCTCCGAGATCGTCGCGGGTGCCCTGCAGGATCTCCGCCGGGCCATTGTCGTCGGCACCAAGAGCTTCGGCAAGGGCTCGGTGCAGACGCTGATCCCGCTGCGTGGCGACGGCGCGATGCGGCTGACGACGGCGCGCTACTACACGCCCTCAGGCCGGTCGATCCAGGCGCTTGGCATCTCGCCCGATATCGTGGTGCAACAGCCGGTCACGCCGCCGGCAGACCCGAACGCGCCCCAGGAAAAGAAACCCGCAGCCGTTCCCGAACGGTCCGAAGCCGATCTGCGCGGCGCGATCCGCAATGACTCGATGACGGACGAGGAAAAGCGGCTCTACGAGGAAGAACTCGCCCGGGCCGAGGAATCGGCAAAGCTCCGCGACGAGGATTACCAGCTGGCCTATGCCGTGGACATCATCAAGGGCCTGACCGCCATCGCCCCCGCAGCGCCCTGAGCGATGGTCGACGCTGACAGCCTGCCTTACCGGCCCTGCGTGGGCGTCGTCCTGATCGACGCCCGCGGTCTGGTCTTCGCGGGTCAGCGGATCGACAGCCCCTCGCCCGCATGGCAGATGCCGCAGGGCGGGATCGACGATGGCGAAAAGCCGCGCGAAGCCGCCTACCGCGAGCTGTGGGAGGAGACCGGCATCCCGCGTGACCTCGTGGAGTTCGTCGGCAAGACCCACGGCTGGGTGACCTACGACCTCCCGCCCGAGCTTCTGGGCCGCGTCTGGGGCGGCAAGTATCGGGGCCAGAAGCAGAAATGGTTCCTGTTCCGCTTCAAGGGCACGGACGCAGATGTGCAGATCGCGACCGAGCATCCGGAATTCTCGTCCTGGCGCTGGATCCTCGCCGACGAGATGGTGCAAGGCATCGTGCCCTTCAAGCGCGCGGTATATGACGCGGTGGTGCGCAGTTTCCGCGCCTATCTGGCGTAGACGACCGCCAGCCAGCGGACGGGGTCCAAAGATTTTCCAGAAAGTTTTTGGCCCCTTCAATCGCGTTCGGCTTTTGCCGCAAGCGGCGGAACTTCTGTCCGGTGCCTGCAATTCCGCTGGCATTTCCGCCTTTTCTCCCGGCTTTGGCCTGGCATTGCTTGAACTCGCCCCCGTTACCGCGCTACGGACCCCGCGCAAATGGCGGTCCTGCCCGCGCTTGATAGGTCAACCCGATGTCCCTGCCGAACCACGCCCCGATCCAGGAGCTTTACGTCTCTCCCACCGCCGCCCAGAAGCTGAAGGTCGAGGCGGGCAACATGCCCTCCTGGGACCTGACCGCGCGGCAGGTCTGCGACCTGGAGCTGCTGATGAACGGCGGATTCCATCCGCTCAAGGGCTTCATGGGCCAGGCCGATTATGACGGCGTCGTGGACAACATGCGCCTCGCCGACGGCTCTCTCTGGCCGATCCCGATCACGCTGGACGTGTCGGAAGCCTTTGCCGAAAAGGTCGCCCCCGGCCAGGACGTAGCACTGCGGGATCAGGAAGGCGTGATCCTTGCCATCCTGTCGATTTCCGACAAATGGGTGCCGAACAAGGCGCTGGAAGCCGAAAAGGTCTTCGGCGCCGACGACCTTGCGCATCCGGCGGTGAACTACCTGCACAACACCGCCGGCAAGGTCTACCTCGGCGGCCCTGTGACCGGCATCCAGCAGCCCGTCCACTATGACTTCAAGGCCCGCCGCGACACGCCGAATGAACTCCGCGCCCTGTTCCGCAAGCTGGGTTGGCGCAAGGTCGTGGCCTTCCAGACCCGCAACCCCCTCCACCGCGCGCACCAGGAACTGACCTTCCGCGCCGCGCGCGAGGCCGAGGCGAACCTGTTGATCCACCCGGTCGTCGGCATGACCAAGCCCGGCGACGTCGACCACTTCACCCGGGTGCGCTGCTATGAGGCGGTGCTGGACCAGTATCCGGCACAGACCACGGCGCTGTCGCTTCTGAACCTCGCCATGCGCATGGCCGGCCCGCGCGAGGCGGTCTGGCACGGCATCATCCGCAAGAATCACGGCTGCACCCACATGATCGTCGGACGCGACCATGCCGGTCCGGGCAAGAACAGCGCGGGCAAGGATTTCTACGACCCTTATGCCGCGCAGGAACTGTTCGCCCAGCACGCCGCTGAAATCGGCATCCAGATGGTCGACTTCAAGCACATGGTCTATGTGCAGGAAAAGGCGCAATACTATCCCGCGAACGAAGTGCCGGAAGGATCGACCGTCCTTGACATCTCGGGCACCGAACTGCGCCGCCGGTTGCGTGAGGGGCTGGATATCCCCGAATGGTTCAGCTTTCCGCAGGTGGTCGCCGAACTGCGCAAGACCAGCCCCGCGCGGTCCAAGCAGGGCTTCACCGTCTTCTTCACCGGCCTTTCCGGCAGCGGCAAATCCACCATCGCCAATGCGCTGATGGTCAAGCTGATGGAAATGGGCGGCCGTCCGGTGACGCTGCTGGACGGCGACGTGGTGCGCAAGCACCTGTCGTCCGAGCTTGGGTTCAGCAAGGAACACCGCGACCTGAACATCAAGCGCATCGGCTATGTCGCCAGCGAGATCACCAAGAACGGCGGCATCGCGATCTGCGCGCCCATCGCGCCCTACACCGCCACCCGCCGCGCGGTGCGCGAAATGATCGAGGCCTTCGGCGCCTTTGTCGAGGTGCATGTGGCAACCCGCATCGAGGAATGCGAACGGCGCGACCGCAAGGGTCTCTACAAGCTGGCGCGTGAGGGAAAGATCAAGGAATTCACCGGGATCTCGGACCCTTACGAAGCCCCGACGAACGCCGAACTGGTGGTGGACACTGAAAATGTCGATGTCGACCACTGCGCGCACCAGGTTCTGCTGAAGCTGGAGCAGATGGGTTTGATCCGGGCCTGAGATGCAGCCCCGGCCATGCGCCGGGGCCTTTCGGCATCTTCGGTCAAACCGGCGTCAATGCACGCTCAAGGGCGTGAAGTCATGCTCGCGTGCCAGATGGAAGGCCAGCTTGCGGTCCGCGACCAGCGCCAGCTGGCGTCCGTCCGCGCCATGGACCGACCAGATCACCTCCAGCCCGTCCATCTGTTCGCGCACCTCGTCCGGCAGGTCGGTCACCGCGACCTCACGGACATAGACGATCCGGTCAGCCCCCTGCGGCAACCCGTTGAATGGCGTGTTCATGTCTTGCCCCCTTCCTTCTGGCTGGCATCGTTGCGACCGATCCGGATCGTCTGAACCACGGTCTCCGGCACATGCCGACGCAGGTCGACGTGCAAGAGCCCATGCTCCATCGTGGCTCCCGCAACCTCGACGCCGTCGGCCAGCACGAAACTGCGCTGGAAGGCGCGGGCTGCGATGCCCCGGTGCAGGAAAACCCGTTCGCCGACGTCATCGGCCTGACGGCCACGGACGACAAGCTGCCGGTCCTCGATGGTGATCGACAGGTCATCCTCGCGGAAACCGGCCACCGCCAGCGTGATACGGTAGGCGTTCTCCGCCACCGCCTCGATGTTGAAAGGAGGATATCCCTCGGCCCCGGATTTCGCCGTGCGCTCAACCAGCCGTTCAAGCTGCTCGAACCCCAGAAGATACGGGTGGGCCCCAAAGCTCAGTTTCGTCATCGGACAGTCCTTGGCATAAGCGACGGTTCGGTCGGCGGCCCCATGCTTGGGCACCGCATGGGGTGAATATGGGGCCGCCCGCCACGCCCCGCAAGGGCCGGGGAAACGGCGAATGCGGGGCTTTCAAGCAGAATTCGCGCAGAAACCTTCCCGCAGCGGCGACGCTTTCCTATATCCTTGGCGAGAGGCAGGAACCGATTCGCCAGACCCATGAACGCGCCCACCGAACTCAGCCACGACGAAATGCTCGGCATCCGTCTTGAAGTCCTGCGTCGCGAACACCGCGACCTCGACGCGGCCATTCATGCGCTGGAAGAAACCGGCCGCCCCGACGTGCTGACCCTGCGCCGCCTGAAAAAGCAGAAGCTGGCGCTGAAGGATCAGATCGTGAAGATCGAGGATATGCTGATCCCCGATATCATCGCCTGACGCTTGCCCCCCCGCCCAAGCCAAGGTAAGCGCGCCCCATCAGCCATGGAGGCGCGGATGTCCGTCCAAGTCGGAATCATCATGGGGTCGCAAAGCGACTGGCCCACAATGAAGGCTGCGACCGAAATATTGGAAGAGCTTGGCATTCCCTGCGAAGCGAAGATCGTCAGCGCCCATCGTACCCCGGACCGGCTCTGGGACTACGGCAAGTCCGCAGTGGCGCGGGGCCTGAAGGTGATCATCGCGGGCGCAGGCGGCGCGGCTCATCTGCCTGGCATGATCGCCTCAAAGACCCGGCTGCCGGTCATCGGCGTGCCGGTGCAGACCAGGGCGCTGGCGGGGGTCGACTCGCTTTACTCGATCCTTCAGATGCCCAAGGGCTACCCGGTCGCCACCATGGCCATCGGCGGGGCGGCGAATGCGGGCCTGATGGCGGCGGCGATCCTGGCCGTCTCCGACCCTGCCATTGCCGCGCGTCTGGACGCCTGGCGCGCGGCGCTGTCGGCCTCGATCCCCGAGGAGCCTTCGGATGACTGACCTGCCGCAGGGCGCGACCATCGGCATCCTTGGTGGCGGGCAACTCGGTCGGATGCTTTCCGTCGCCGCCAGTCGGCTCGGCTACCCCTGCCACATCTACGAGCCCGGCGCGGCCCCGGCGGGCGATGTGGCCCGCCAGGTGACCACGGCAGCCTATACTGACGAGGCCGCCTTGCGCGCCTTCGCGGCAAGCGTCGACGTCATCACCTACGAATTCGAGAACGTGCCCGCCTCGGCGCTGGACCTGCTGGAAAGCCTCAAGCCGATCCGCCCGAACCGCCGCGCGCTGGCCATCAGCCAGGATCGGATCGACGAGAAGTCGTTTCTCAATGACCTTGGCCTGCAAACCGCCCCCTGGGCAGCGGTGGGCTCCGAAGCCGCCCTTCGCGCCGCTGCCGGACGACTGGGCCTGCCCGCGATCCTCAAGACCACGCGCCTCGGCTACGACGGCAAGGGCCAGCTCAGGCTGGACCGCGACACCGACCTTGCCGCCGCATGGGCCGCGATGAACGACTCCCCCTGCGTGCTGGAAGGTTTCATCGCCTTCGAGCGTGAGGTCAGTGTCATCGCCGCCCGCAGCCTTGACGGGTCGGTCGCCTGCTACGACCCCGGCGAGAATGTCCACCGCGACGGCATCCTGCGCAGCACAACCGTGCCCGCGCACCTGTCGCCCGCGCAGCGCTCGGACGCCATCCTGATCGCCGCGCGCATCCTCAACGCACTCGATTACGTCGGCGTCATGGGGGTAGAGCTTTTCGTCACGGCGACGGGCCTTCTGGTCAACGAGATCGCCCCGCGCGTCCACAACTCGGGGCATTGGACGCAGGCAGGCTGCGCCGTCGACCAGTTCGAACAGCACATCCGCGCCGTGGCGGGACTGCCCCTCGGCGACGGCCACCGCCATGCCGATGTGGTGATGGAAAATCTGATCGGCGATGATGTGCTGCGGCTGCCAGACCTGCTCAGGTCCCGCGACACCGCGGTCCACCTCTACGGCAAGGGTGCACCGCGTCCGGGCCGCAAGATGGGCCATGTGAACCGCATCCTGCGCCGCGAACGCGGTGCCTGACCGATCAGACCCTTGCGTCAGCCGTGGTCGAACCTTCCCAGTTTCAGAAAGTGCAGCACCTGCCGGATCACCGTCGGGTTGACCATCATCCAGGTGTGACTGACCGGAAGCACCAGATGATCCGACATCCCGGCCAGCCGGGTCGAGGCGACGGTCACCTTGCCATCGTCCGGCCCCGGCAGCAGCTGGCTGAACCAGGGGCTGACCGACCGCGTCCCGGCGATGATCCCAAGCGGGTAATCCGCCGCAGGCAAGCGGTTCGGCCAGCTCTCCGGTCCGGTGCCCAGGGTCAGTCCCGCCGGGCCGTTCACCAGTTCGAACCCCTTCCGGTTGCCCAGAACATCCACCAGTTCCGAGCCGTGATTTGGCGGCGCCAGCATCACCACCCGGCCGAGGTCCGGCGGATGCCCCCGCGCCAGAAAGTCGCGCACCAGGATGCCGCCCATCGAATGGGTCACGAAATGCGTGAGCCCAGAAAACGGGGCCGCATGCACGGCCGCCACCTGCCCGACCAGCAGGTCAGGCGCGGCGCGGGTGGACGGATAGGCCGCATGGCTGACCCGGTAGCCAGCCGCCCGCAGCGCCAAACCCATCGCAGCCAGGGACCGTGAGGACCGGGCAAGCCCGTGGACCAGGATCACCCGCTCTGCCCCACCCGCGCCAGAGGCAGCGTCGGACGGGGCGGAAAAGGGCAGGCGCAAGCGGGTCATCGGCGGATCATCGCCCCTCTGACGCCGCTTGCAAAGGGCGGCTCGCACTTACCTTGCGTCACGCCTCGGGCACATCGGTGTCCGGCAGCCCCTGAGCCTTCTGCGCGCGCGCCGCGCGCGCCAGCCGCTCATAGCGCGTGCGGAAGTCCTCCAGCATCGCCTCGTCCAGCTCCTCCAGGTCCAGCAACGCGTTGTGCGCACCCTTGGTGGCCCGGATCAGTTCGTCCAGCTTCAGCTGGATCGCCGCCGTGTCGCGGTTCTGGGTGTTCTGGATCAGGAAGACCATCAGGAAGGTCACGATCGTGGTGCCGGTGTTGATCACCAGCTGCCAGGTGTCGGAAAAGCCGAAGATCGGCCCGGTCACGATCCAGATCGCGATCACGCTCAGCGCCAGGACGAATGTCCCCGGCCGACCGCACCAGCGCGACACCCGTTTCGCCACATCGCCATAGGCCATCATCGCCTCCGGAACCGCCTTGCCCGGCGCACTCTGGACAAAGCGCCCCGCCCGCGCAACCCTGCGACCCATGGCCAAGCTGCAACCCCGCATCGCCGTCCGGGCGCTGATCCTGCACCAGGATCGGCTTCTTCTGGTCAACGCCTATCCCGGGGCCCGGCTCGACCTCTGGTGCGCCCCCGGCGGCGGCTGCGAGGCCGGGCAGTCGCTGCCCGAAAACCTCGCCCGCGAGGTGATGGAGGAAACCGGTCTCGCCATCGCCATCGGCCCTCCCGCCCTCGTGAACGAATTCCACGATCCCAAGACAGGCTTTCACCAGATCGACCTCTTCTTCCGCTGCACGCTCGCTGCTGCTGCTGATCTCGATGACACATGGGAAGACCCCGAAGGCGTCGTCACCGACCGGCAGTTCTTTTCCCGCGCCGACCTCGCCAGGATTCGCTACAAGCCCGACAGCCTGCCCGATGTTGCCTGGGGCCGTCAGACCGCGCATTACGATCCGCTGGAAGCGATCCTGAAATGAGCCGCGCCTTCGTGAACGAGGACGCAGGGAACGACCGCCCGGACCTGCCGCAACTTCCCGTCCCCGCCGGGCCGAACCTTGTCACGCCCCACGGCCTTGCCGACCTGCAAGCCCGGATCGCCGGGCGTCGGGCTGACCTCGCCACGTTGAAAGCCCGTGCCGACCGGCTCGACAAGCTGCCCGAAGCCGCCGCCGAGCGGGATCTGCGCTGGCTCGAGGCGCGCCTGAAAGCCGCCGTCGTCATCGATCCCGCCGCGCATGATCTGACCGAGGCCGCCTTCGGCCTTCGGGTCACAGTGGCCGACGCGAACGGGACGGAGACGACCTACGAAATCACCGGCGAGGATGAGGCAGACGCCACGCGGCAGCGCATCGCCCCGAACTCTCCGCTTGCCCGTGCGCTGCTGGGGGCGCAGCCCGGCGACGTGGTGACATGGACGCGCCCCTCCGGCAGCCTCGATCTGCAAGTCCTCAGGATAACCCGTGCGGATCCGTGAGCTTTTCCCCGCCGAGGCCGCCCTCGTCGCACAGTTCTACCGCGAGGCGCCGGACTACTGGCTGATGGCCGAGGGCCGCTGCGACCCGGCCGCGAAGGCCTCCGACTTCTTCACCGACGCGCCGCCGAATTGCGACCCCGCGCAAAGCGACCGGCTGGGCCTTTTCGTCAACCAGCGGCTTTCGGGGGTGGCCGAGCTGTCCTTCGGCTTTCCTGAACGCAACGACGCCTATCTCGGACTGATGCTCCTCGGCCCCTGGGCGCAAGGCGCAGGCCACGGCAAGGCCTTCCTCGCCCATGTCGAAACCCTGGCCCGCAGACGCCACGCCGCGCGGCTGTTCCTGGCCGTGCTTGATGTCAACTTTCGTGGCCGCGCCTTCTGGGAACGCGAGGGCTTCACCGATGCCGGGCTTTCGCGTCATGATCCGCGGACCGGTCACACCACCCATCGGCTGGGCAAGACCCTGTAGGGCAGGCTCGCCACGGCCACCCCGCCCGGCACCAGCACCAGCACCAGCACCAGCGCCAGACCCGGCCAGCATCGCCGCACCGGCCACCAGCCGGATCATGGCAAACTGCAGCGCATCGACATGCTCCGCCCGTACCGCCCAGCGGTTCAGGGCCGAATTGGCCGCAAAGGCCGGCATGGTCAGGGCGGTCAAGAGGAACAGGGGCGCAGGATTGGCGGCATGGCGCCTCCCGGCAGGCCGGGCAACGCGGCCCATCTCGCGCCCATGAAAAAGGGCGCCCGAAGGCGCCCTTTCCCGAAGTGCTGCAGCGGTGGATCAGAAATCCATCCCGCCCATGCCGCCGCCGCCCATGCCGCCGCCAGCCGGGGCGCCCTTGGGCTCCGGCCGGTCAGCGATCATCGCTTCGGTGGTGATCAGCAGCGAGGCGACCGAAGCGGCATCCTCAAGCGCCGTGCGCACGACCTTGGCCGGGTCGATCACGCCGAACTTGAACATGTCGCCATATTCTTCGGTCTGCGCGTTGAAGCCGAAGGTCTTGTCCTTCGACTCGCGGATCTTGCCCGCGACGACAGCCCCGTCGACACCGGCGTTCTCGGCGATCTGGCGCAGCGGAGCCTCCAGTGCGCGGCGGACGATGGCGATGCCCGCGTCCTGGTCGCTGTTGGCACCCTTGAGGCCTTCCAGCCCCATCGCTGCCTGCACCAGCGCGACACCGCCGCCGACGATGACACCTTCCTGCACGGCCGCACGGGTCGCGTTCAGCGCGTCGTCGACGCGGTCCTTGCGCTCCTTGACCTCGACCTCGGTCATGCCGCCGACGCGGATGACGGCAACGCCGCCCGCCAGCTTGGCCACACGTTCCTGCAGTTTTTCCTTGTCGTAGTCGCTGGTCGTTTCCTCGATCTGCGCGCGGATCTGGCCGACACGCGCCTCGATCTCGGCCTTGACGCCGGCGCCGTCGATGATGGTCGTGTCATCCTTCTTGATGATGACCTTCTTCGCCCGGCCCAGCATGTCGAGACCGACATTCTCGAGCTTCATGCCGAGGTCATCCGAGATCACCTGACCGCCGGTCAGGATCGCGATGTCCTGCAGCATCGCCTTGCGCCGGTCGCCGAAGCCCGGGGCCTTGACGGCCGCGATCTTCAGACCGCCGCGCAGCTTGTTGACGACCAGCGTGGCCAGCGCCTCGCCCTCGACGTCTTCCGCCACGATGATCAGCGGGCGCTGCGACTGGATCACCGCTTCCAAGAGCGGCACCATCGGCTGCAGCGACGACAGCTTCTTCTCGTGCAAGAGGATGTAGGCGTCTTCCAGCTCGGCGACCATCTTGTCGGCGTTGGTGACGAAGTAGGGCGACAGGTAGCCGCGGTCGAACTGCATGCCCTCGACGACGGTGGTTTCCGTCTCCAGACCCTTGTTCTCCTCGACGGTGATGACACCCTCGTTGCCAACCTTCTGCATCGCTTCCGCGATCTGGCGGCCGATCTCGGCTTCGCCGTTGGCCGAGATGGTGCCGACCTGCGCGACTTCGGCGCTGTCCTTCACCGGACGGGCCATCGCCTTGATCTGCTCGACGACCCTGGCGGTCGCGAGGTCGATCCCGCGCTTGAGGTCCATCGGGTTCAGGCCGGCCGCAACCGACTTCATGCCCTCCTTGATGATGGCCTGGGCCAGCACGGTGGCGGTGGTCGTGCCGTCGCCGGCCTCGTCGTTGGTGCGGGAAGCGACTTCCTTCACCATCTGGGCACCCATGTTCTCGAACTTGTCAGCCAGCTCGATCTCCTTGGCGACGGTGACGCCGTCCTTGGTGATGCGCGGGGCGCCGAAGCTCTTGTCGATGACCACGTTGCGGCCTTTGGGGCCCAGGGTGACCTTGACCGCGTCGGCCAGGATGTTCACGCCACGCAGCATCCGGTCACGGGCGTCGGTGTCGAATTTGACGTCTTTAGCAGCCATTATGATAGCTCCTTGAATGGGTTGATGTCAGGAAAAGCGTAGGGTGGGGTTCGACCCCACCGCCCCTCAGGCGATGATGCCGAGGATGTCGCTTTCCTTCATGATCAGCAGCTCTTCGCCGTTCAGGGTCACTTCGGTGCCCGACCACTTGCCGAACAGGATCCGGTCGCCCGCCTTGACCGACGGCGCGATCAGCTCGCCCGAATCCTTGCGGGCACCTTCGCCCACGGACACGATCTCGCCCTCGGCGGGCTTTTCCTTGGCGGTGTCGGGGATGATCAGCCCGCCTTTGGTCTTTTCGTCAGAAGCGATACGCTTGACCAGGACGCGGTCATGCAATGGTTTGAAAGCCATCTGGGGTACTCCCTTGAGTTTCCAGGTTTGATCTTGATTAGCACTCGACAGGATCGAGTGATAACACTGTTCAGGTAGGCAATCCCCGCCGCCATGTCAACACCCGAGCCCAGGCTTTTCGGTCCGCTTTTTCACATTGCGTTTTGTCATCGCGCTGCCACGATGCGGGCCTGTCGTCTGACCCAGCGGAAGGCCCTTGATGAACCGATTTCTTGCCGCCTGTCTTGCTGTCGCCGTTGTCGCGGCTGCCGCCCTGCCGGCTGCTGCGCAATGCACGGGGCGCGATCTCTTCGATGACATGGCGCCGGACCGCAAGGCCGCGATTGCGGCTGCCGTGGCAGAGGTTCCCTTTGCCAAAGGCAATTTCTGGCGCGCCACACGCGGCGACCAGGTCATCACCATCGCCGGGACCTACCATATGGAAGACCCGCGCCTTGCACCGATCATGGCCGCACTCGCGCCGACGATCGCGACGGCAAGGACCGTGCTGGTCGAGGCCGGACCCAAGGAAAAGCAGGCGCTGACGGATCTGATCGCCCGCGATCCGTCCAGGATGCTCATCACCTCCGGCCCGACGCTTTACGAACAGCTGCCGCGCGACGTCTGGGACCAGCTGGCCACGGCCATGTCCCAGCGCGGTATCCCTGGTTTCATGGCCGCCAAGTTCCGGCCGTGGTATGTCCTGGCCGTGCTGGCCGTGCCGCCGTGCGCGATGGCCCAGATGACCGACCCGAAGGGCCTGGACGGGCTGGTCATCGACGAGGCGCTCGCCCAGGGCAGGCCGATCCGGGCTCTCGAACCCTTCGAGACGATCTTCCGCATCTTCGACAGCATGTCCGAAGACGAGATCATGGCGATGATGAAATCGACGCTGGCGATCGAGGACCGCGCCGAAGACCACGCCGCAACCCTTGCCAACAGGTATTTCGCCGGTGAAAGCCGGGCCATGTGGGAATTCATGCGCTTTGCAAACTACGATCTGCCCGGCTACACGCGGGCCCAGGTGGATGCCGAGTTCGGCAAGATGGAGGAGGTGCTGATGAAGGCACGCAACCGGGCCTGGCTTCCGGTCCTGACCCAGGCCGCGTCCGAAGGGCCCGCCTTCGCCGCTTTCGGTGCCTTGCATCTTTCGGGCGAAGAGGGCGTCCTCAACCTCCTCAAGGCCGAAGGCTTCGACCTTCAGCCGCTGGCGCTGCCCTGAACCGCTCCCGGTCAGGTGCTCTGTCGCCGCATTTTGCCTTGTCCGGTTTCCATGCGGCGGCTACCGTCTTCCACCGGGGATCAAGGAGCTGCGCGATGCAGACCGTCCCCGTCTCAAGACAGGTCTTTGGCATTGGCTGCGTCACCGGTGCCACTGTCGCCTGGAGCACCTTCGGGTTCTTCACCCTCAGCGTCTCGGCCGATACGCCGACCGTTCTGGTCTGGCGCGGTATCTTCGGGGCGTTGAGCCTGCTCTTGGTCTTGGTTCTTCGCGAGGGGCTTCTTGGGCTTTCCGGCTTTGGCCGACTTGGCCGGATGGGCTGGGCCTTCGGCACCTGCGGCGGGCTCGCGGGTCTGACCACCATCATGGCGCTGCGCGAAACCTCGGTCACCCATGTCGCCGTCATCTTCGCCACGGCGCCGTTCTTCGCGGCGGCCATCGGCTGGCTTTTCCTGCACGAGCGTCCGGGCCGATCGGCCGTCATCGCAAGCGGCGTCGCCGTGGTCGGTGCCGTGACCATGGTTGGTCTCGGCCGGGAAGGGACGCTTTACGGGGATGCTCTGGCCGTGGTCTCGGTGATCGCCTATTCCGGGCTCATCGTGATCTCGAAAAGCAATCCCGGCATTCCAAGCCTGCCGGCCTCGGTGCTTTCGGTGTCCTTCACCACTCTGGCCGCCGTTCCCTTTCTGACCGGCTTTTCGATCCCCTATGCCGACCTGCCGATGCTGGCCGCGTTCGGCGTGGTCAACTCGGCCCTTGCCATCTGGTTGTTCATGATCGGTGCAAGGCATCTGCCCGCGATCCAGACCGCCCTGATCGGCGCGCTGGAAACGCCGCTGGCACCGTTCTGGGTCTGGCTGGCCTTTGGCGTCGCGCCCGGGCTTCTGACCATGGTCGGCGGGGCCATCGTCGTCGGGGCGGTCGTATGGCATATCTTCCAGGACACCAAACCAGCAGGTCGCTGACCCGGCAGCTTCTCTGGCCAGGCCCGCGATCACGCTGGTGGCCGAGCTTCGGCTCGAGCGTGATGAGGAAAAGTGGACTCCGGTTTTCCGCGTCAATCACGCGACCACCAAGAACCGGGATCGGGGCCGGTGACAAGCCGGACACCGCGCCCTATACACGGCGCAACTCTCCATCCCGCAGGCGCATCAATGACCGGCTCCATCTTCGGCTTCCTGTCCCGCTCCGTCCTGTCGGAAGGCACCGGCCTTTCTCAGGCCGAAGCTGTCGCCTCGCAGGACCTGCCGCCGTGATCCTTCCCGGCAAGATCGCCCGGCTTTACGTCCTTGATCTCGGGCTGTTCGAGGTCCGTGGTGGCGAGCGTGTCATCGGCATCCCCGGCTTCCTCTTCGAAACCGACCGGGGTCAGCGCATCCTGTTCGACACCGGCTTCCCGCCCGACTATCTGACGGACCCCGACCGTCCCGGCCGGGACGGCCTGCCGCGCTTTGGCCGCCTTCTTGCCTTCCGCGCGGACCAGACCGCCGTCGGCGCTCTTGGCCTTCTCGGCCTTTGCGCGGCGGACATCGACCTTGTCGTCCTCAGCCACGGTCATATCGACCATGTCGGTTCGCTGCCGCTGTTCGCCCATGTGCCGATCGTCCTGACCTCGCGCGAACGGGCCGCGCCGGCACCCCTCTATTTCGGCGACGCCCGTCCGATCCCCTGGCCCGAGGCGCGCTATAACCTGATCGACGCCGACACCCCGGTCTGCGACGGCCTGACCCTGATCCCGACCCCCGGCCATACGCCCGGCCACCTTTCGGCCATCGCAGCCCTGCCCGACGGGCGCAGCATGGTCCTTGCGGCCGATGCGATCAACCGCGCGGCGGAACCCGCCGAAGGCTTTGCAGATGCCGATGATCCCGCCGCCGCCCAGGCTTCGGCGACGCGCCTTCTGTCGCTCGCCCCGCCCGATGCCGTCCTGATCTACGGTCACGACCCCGCGCAGTGGCCAGGTCTGCCCAAGGCGCCTCGGCAGTGGTGACCGACCGCCGCCCCGGGCTGGCGATGGTCGTCGCCGCGACCCCGACCTGAATCACCGCCCCGTGACACTGCCCGCGCCGCCGCATATAAGCCGCCGCAAACACCCACCCCGCGCAAAGGGCACTCCCATGACCACGCTCGTCTTCGGCCACAAGTCCCCCGACACCGATGCCACCATGTCCGCCATCGTCTGGGCCTGGTATCTGACCAACCGCCGCGGTGGCCAGGCCGAGCCGCGCCTTCTGGGCGAACCGAACACCGAAGCCGCCTTTGTCCTGAAACACTGGGGTTTCCACAAGCCCGCGATCATCGCGGACGTGGACGCCGGTCAGAACGTGGTCATCGTCGACACCAACAACCCCGCCGAGCTGCCTCCGTCGATCAACGATGCCAACATCATGGCGATCATCGACCATCACATGCTGGTCGGCGGCCTGAAGACCCGCGCCCCGATCAACGTGGTCATGCGCCCTCTGGCCTGCACCGCCACCGTGATGCACGACATCATGGGCGACGACGTGGCGGGCCTCCCGCATGAGATCAAGGGCGCGATGCTGTCCTGCATCCTGTCGGACACGCTGGAATTCCGCTCGCCCACCACGACCGACCACGACAAGGCCGTCGCCGAAAAGCTGGCCAGGGACATTGGCGTCTCGATCCCCGAGCTTGCGACCAGGATGTTCGAAGCCAAGTCCGACGTTTCCGCCTTCTCCGACGCCGAACTTCTGCGCATGGACTCCAAGGAGTATACCGTCGCGGGCAAGGAACTCCGCGTCTCGGTTCTGGAAACCACCGCACCGAAGATCGTCCTCGACCGCAAGGCCAGCCTGATGCAGTCGATGGCGGGCGTGGCAAAAGAGGACGGCGCCGATCAGGTCCTCCTCTTCGTCGTCGACATCCTGAAGGAAGAGGCGACGCTTCTGGTCCCGAACGACCTTGTCAGGCAACTGGCCGAAGCGTCCTTCGGGGCCAAGGTGACCGGCGACACGGTCGTTCTCCCCGGCATAATGAGCCGAAAGAAACAGATCATTCCGGCGTTGAAGCTCTGATATTGCACTATCGCCCATGCATACATGCGCATGAATGTATGGAATACGCGATGACTACCGAAAACAGACTGCCGGTCAGCGGCGAAAGGGCCCCCGAATGACCGAAATCATCCGATCCCTCGCGAACCTTGCCGGCCGATACGATGCCGTCTTCTGCGACCTCTGGGGCTGCCTGCACAATGGCAAGACGGCGTTCCCGACTGCCGTTGCGGCCCTGCTGGGGTTTCGCGCGACCGGGGGCAAGGTCGTCCTCCTGACCAACGCGCCGCGCCCGAAATCCAGCGTTGTCAGGCAGTT